>QHUD01000103.1 GCA_003221085.1 Gemmatimonadota bacterium | reverse complement strand
CCTCCTTACGTATGGGGCCGGGCCAGGCATGCACTCCCCCTCTCGCCGGGCCCGGTATCAGCCGCCGGGTTCGGTGCGGGGACGCGAGAGACAGGCGTGAGTGTATGTCCGACCGTCATGGCGGACCGGAGCCCGCCAGAGTAAGCGATGCCAAGTGCTGCTTGCGGCGAGTATGCGCCCCGCCCCGGGGACTGTCAAGTCGGGTCCGGAACGATCTGATTCCCCGATTCGTCGTACACGGTGATCGCGTCCACGGGGCAGGCGTCGCACGCGCGCAGCAATCGCTCGCGCTCCACCGCCTCAGGCGCGGCGAACACCGCCACGGTGTCCTCGTCCAGTTTGAAACCCTCCGGCGCCGCCTTCACGCAGTCCCCGAACCCGACGCATTGGTCGCGGTCGATCACGATCCGCAGACCGTGCACTGCCCGCTCGCTTAGACTCACATCTCCTCGAGGCCGAGCTCGGTTCGCGCCGTGTCCATGATGGCCGGGGTGATCTCCGCGATTCCCCGCTCCTTGGCGTAGTCGAGGTAAATCCGCTTGACCATCCCACGCACGAAGTTGGGGACCCGGGCCAGGCGCTCCTGCGCTTCAGGGGACCAGGCGGGCCGGGGACTTTTCCCCGTTCCCGTTTCTCCTTTCCCGTCGTCGAAGGCATCATCCCGCCCCGTCGTCACCATGCCCCGCACCGTCTCCATCGGCTGGGGCTCGATGGTTGTACCGCCGATCTTCACCCCCAGCGACGCGACGAGCTGCGTCTCCATAGGATTGGTCAACAGAGCGACCGTGCGGCCGCACGCCGGGCATCGGAATGCCGCCGCGAGTGTGCCATCCCCCGGGAGCTGGCGCTCCTCGAACTGCATCTGCCGATCGCATTCGACGCAGAGGAACTTCATACACGCCCCTCGGACTCCCAGGCTGAAGCCTGGGCCCGGGGACACGCTGCCCTTAAGGGCGGTGCGGTAACGGGCACACGCTTGAGCGTGTGAACGCTCATGACGTACTCCTCACGCTTAAGGCGATGGCGTCCCAGACGTCCGGCGTCGGGTGCCACGGGATCCGCGCCAGCACCGGGATCCCGAACTCAGCGGCGAGCTCGTCCGCGGCGCTCCCTGTGAACGGACCGCCGACCATGTTCTCGACCACGCCGAGCAGCCTGGCCTTTCGCTCGACGGCGCCGTGGAGCGCGCGGCGCACGGCATCGCGCGACTCCGCGGTAGGGATGGTCACGGCGAGCACGGCGGGTGGTACGGCCAGGAGCTCGGTGAGCTCCTGGAAGCGCTGCACCCCGGGCGGCAGGTCCACGAGCAGCTGGTCGAGTGTTCCCCAGGCCACGTCCGCCAGGAACTCGCGCAGCGCCGCGGCCTCGAGCGTCTCTCGCCAGACGTGCCCCTCGGTCTCAGGCCCGCGGAACGCGAGCGGCCGGCCGTCCTCGAGGAGCAGCGCCATCGAGAAACAGCGCACGCCCTCCGGACTCATCGCCGGCTCGATTGCGTCGTCGTGGAACGTGCTACGTGCAACGGGAAGGTCGAGAAGTGAGGGGATGGTTGGCCCGTTGAAATCGGCATCGAGGACTCCCGTGGCGCGCCCCCCGCGTACCAGTGCCCGGGCGAGTCCGGCCGTCACGAAGCTCTTCCCCACACCACCTTTGCCGCTCAGCACGGCCAGCACTCGCCGAACCGTCGCGAGCCGGTCGGCGACGCGGCGCCGCTGAGCCACAATCTGGTCGACGAGCCCCGAGCGGTCGGCCTCCGTCAAGTCGCGATAGGTTCGGATATTGAGGGGCATGGCCCGCAAAGATGGCGCCGGAACCGAGGACCGTCTAGTTTCCCCGTTCTCCCATGATCGACGAGCTGAAGCAGAAGCTGCAGGCTGAGGTCGAGCGCCTGAACCACGAGATCAACTTCGTGCTACCGAAGGAGATCGAGCGAGCGCGCGCGCACGGCGATCTGCGAGAGAACTCGGAGTACAAGGCGGCGCTCGAGCGGCAACAATTCGTGACGTCACGGCTCTCCCACCTCCGCCTGCGCCTCTCCAAGCTCTCGAGCGTGCGAGAATCCGACATCCCCCGCGACCGCGTCGGGTTCGGGTCCCGGGTCACGGTTCAGGACCTCGACACGAAAAAGAAGGAAACGTACGCGCTCACGCTCGGGGAGTTCATCGAGGGTGACGATGACCGGGCAGAGCTCCCGGTTTCGATGGCGTCCCCCCTGGGCAAGTCGCTGCTCGGGACCAAAGTCGGCCAAGCGGTGACGATCGCCCTGCCCGTGGGAAAGCGCCGGCTCAAAGTCGTGGAGCTCGAGACGGTCCACGACCTCGCGGAAAAGTAGGGGCGCAGCATGCTGCGCCCTTACTAGAGCAGCCGGCGGAAAACCATCGGGCCAGTCGGGGTCGCCGAGCCGGCCCGCGGCTCGATGCTCATCGCAGCACCAACCACGCGTTGATCGGCCCCGGGCATCTCCAGCCCAATCACCATCGGCTTGTCCTGGTCCATCGGCATCACGGCCGCGGTCGCCATGCCTTGGTCGGTGATGAACCACAACTGGTACGCCTGGTCCCGCGCGTTCGGGGCGAGCCCGTCGCAACGCACCAGCCAGCGGTGGCGTATGCTATCGGCGAAGATCGTCACCGAGCCGACACGGCCGCCGGTCGAGACCGGGATCTGGATGACTTGCGTCGTGGGCGCGCGTAAGAACGTCGCGACGGTGTCCTCGAGCGCCTCGACCCGCGCGACGAGCGTGTCCCGCTCGGCGGTGACCCTGCCGATGGTGTGGCACGACCGCCACACCCCGCCGGCCGCCGCCAGAGTGATGATTGCCGCAGCCGCGAAGCGCCACCTTCGCTTAGTCATTCCACGCAATCCTTCAAGCCGTTGGTGCAGCCGACCGACCTGTTGTGCATAATCGGCAGTCTGTCGGGCACGAGTGCCCACGGCGGAGCCGCTCGAGCGAGCGCCGACGCTCTTGACTAAGACGTTTCGGAGAGGTCACTTAAATTGCCGCACGAGCAGCGAACCAGGGCGGACCCAGCCCCGGCCATGTATGTTTAGCCATTCGGACCGCGGAGGTGGGATGTCGGTTCACTGCCAAGCTGACGATGAGCGTTTTTCTTTCGAGGCCTTCACCCGCCATCCGTTCTTCACCGAAGTCAACCGGTGGATCGTGGAGCGGGTCATCGGCCCTGGCCGACGAAAGATCGTGGATCTCGGGTGCGGCCCCGGCGCGGTCACCAAGCTCATTCTCGAGCGCCTGGGCGGCGACCCGCGCAACGTAGAAGTGATCGGCATCGATCCTTCTCCGTCGGCCCTCTCGAAGGCGCGCGCCGCGATCCACTCCAAGGTGGTCAAGTTCATCGAGGGTAGCGCCGAGTGGGTGTCCCGCATCGTCTCCTCCGCTGACGCCGTCGTGTTCCTCAATGCAATTCATCTGGTGCCCGACAAAGCCCACGTCATCAGCGAGATCAGCAAGACCTTGAAGAAGGACGGCGTGTTTGCGTTCAACACGACCTTCTTCAACGGCGCGTATGTCGAGGGCACGGGAGGCTTCTGGCGGCGCTGGGTCGTCCGGGCCGTGCAGGTGCTACGGGAGCGCGGTATCGCGGTGAAGCACTCGGACCACGCGGTGGCGCGGCAGTTCCTTACGCCCGAGGAGTACTCCGACCTGTGCGTGCGGGCGGGGTTCGCACGGCCATCTGTCGACTTGGTCAAGATCGAAATGACGCCCGAGAGCATCCGCGACATCGCCCACTTCTCGCTCTTCATCGAAGGAGCCCTGCCGGGCGTGCCGCTCGAGGAGGGCTCGGCGGCTCTGGAAAAAGGGCTGGAGCGCGCGATGGACGAAACCGGCGTATGCGGCGTCCCGCGCAACTGGCTGGAGTGCGTCGCAACGCGGGCGTAGGTCAGTCCGCGGGTTCGGTCAGAAACTCGAGTTGGGCGTGGGCGGCGCGGAGCGCCGCTTCGACGGCCTCCGACGTCCCCCCCCGCGCGAAGATGAACCCCGGGTACCGCGACCCTTCCGGCCACGGCACGAGCGTCTGGCCGCGGTGCGCAGTGATCACCACCTCCTCGACCAGCGGTACCTTCCGGGCCTCACCGACTCCGCGCACATCCCGCAACACGCCCGCCCCGGGAACCGGGATCATCATCACGCCGGACGCCTGATGCTCGCGCTCCAGCGTCGGCAGTTCCATGCCCAGCGCATGCCGAATGATGATCTCTTCGAGGGACGTTTCCCGTTTCCCGTTTCCTGCTTCCCGGATTTCGAACCGCAGCGCCCCGCTGCACCGCCCTCCGATCGGGCGCGCCGCCAGCTCGATCAGCCACGCCCCTCGGTCGTTGTGGCGGACCTCGGCATGGATCGGTCCTTCCCGCAGGCCGAGCGCGCCCACCGCCGCCTGGACGCACACGGCGATGTCCCGTTGCACCGCTCGCGCGAGACGCGACGGCGTGACGTAGATGGTTTCCTCGAAGAACGGGCCGTCGAGCGGGTCGGGCTTATCGAACATCGCAAGCACGGTCAGCACGCCTTGCGTCACGAGTCCTTCCACCGCGACCTCGCGACCGGGGACGAACTCCTCGACCAGGATCTGCCGGGCCCAGTCACCGCACCGCGCGACATCCGGCTGCTCGAGGATCGCCGTGAGGCGCTGGAACGCTGCCACGAAGCCGGCGGCGTCGTCCGCGCGGACGACACCGCGGGACGCGGACAGCCGCAATGGCTTCAGCACGCAGGGATACGAGGCGCGGCCCGCGACGCGTTCCGAGTCCGCAGCGGTCGTGAGAAGCTCGAACCGGGGAACGGCCACACCCGCAGCGGCGAGGCGCTGCCGCTGCTGGTGCTTGTCGCGCGCGGCTGCGGCCGCCGCGACCGGATTCCCGCGGAGCCCGAGCTCCTCCGCGATGGCGGCGGCGACCACGGCCGTGTCGTCATCCACTGCCACGACGCCGTGCAGCTCATGCCTGCGCGCGAATGCCCGCGCCTGCCCCGCGGCACGCGCGGGGTCGGCGAAATCGAGTGTGACGAGTCCCGTTGGGTTGGCCTGCTCGAAGGTGCTCGGCCGCTCGGACGCGACGGTCAGGTCGACGCCAAGTCGCCGAGCCGCCTCGACGAACGCGACCGTGCGGTAGGTGACGGTCGGCAACAGCAGCAGCAGCCGGGGCGAGGGGCGCAGCATGCGCCCCTACTTTTTCGCGGCGGCGAAGTAGGGGTTCGAGCCCGCGGTGTGGTCGGTAATGTCGACGATACCCTTCACTTCCGGGACGTACTGGTGCAGCATGCCTTCAATGCCCTGGCGCAGGGTCACGTCGGCCATCCCGCACCCCTGGCAGCCGCCGCCCATGCGGACCATGACCACGGCGTCCTGTACGTCGATCAGCTCCACCCGCCCGCCGTGCCGGGCGACCATAGGATTCACCTGGCTCTCGAACAGGTCTGCGACCCGCTCGTACAGCGCGTCGTCCGCGGTCGCGGTCCCCGGCACGACAGGCTTGGCCACCACCGCCTGTTGGCCGCCCGCGAGGGCAGCGCGGATCGCCTGGCCGACCGCTTTTCCCACCACGGGCCAGGGAGCGGGGCTGCGCTTCACGACCGTGACGAGGTTGCCAGACACGATCACCTCGCTCACGTCCGCCCCCGGGATGGCGAAGATCGCCTCCGGGAGCGGAGAGCCGCGTGCCTCGTCGGACGAGGCGAACCGCCGCACCCCGCCCGCGTGGATCGGCTCGCTCACCAGAAACTTGCAGCGCCCGTTGTCGATCGGCTCGGCGGTGATGCGGACGTCGGGGGCGCTCATGGCCGAAAGCTAATCGGTTGCCGCCGCCGCTGCGGGCACCGGCCGCAACTGTCGCGCCGCCTGCACCATGTTGCGGAGCGACGACAGCGTTTCCTCCCACCCGCGCGTCTTCAGCCCGCAATCAGGGTTCACCCAGATCTGCCGGTCGCCGAGCACCTCCTGCATGCGCTTGACCGCCTGCACGATCTCCGCGGTGCTCGGGACCCGGGGCGAGTGGATGTCGTAGACGCCCGGCCCGATCTCGTTGGGATAGCGGTACTCCTTGAATCCCTCGAGCAGCTCAGATCCGGAGCGCGCATTCTCGATCGAGATGACATCCGCGTCCATCTTCTCGATCACGCGGATGACGTCGTTGAACTCGCTGTAGCACATGTGCGTGTGGATCTGGGTCGCGTCCGAGACCCCGGCGGTCGCGAGCCGGAACGCGTTCACTGCCCACTCGAGATAGCCCGGCCACTCGGCCCGGCGCAGCGGCAGGCCCTCCCGCAACGCTGGCTCGTCGATCTGGATCACACGAATCCCCGCCGCCGCCAGGTCCATCACTTCGTCGCGGATCGCGAGGGCCAGCTGCTTCGCCGTCTCTGCCCGCGGTTGATCGTCGCGCACGAACGACCATTGCAGGATCGTGACGGGGCCGGTGAGCATGCCCTTCACCGGCCGCGCGGTCTTGGACTGCGCGAACGTGCTCCAGCGGACGGTCATCGGCTTCGGGCGCGACACATCGCCGTAGATGATCGGCGGCTTCACGTAGCGGCTGCCGTACGACTGCACCCAACCGTGCTCCGTGAAGGCGAACCCTTCGAGCTGCTCGCCGAAATACTCCACCATGTCGTTGCGCTCGAACTCGCCGTGCACCAGGACGTCGAGCCCGAGCTCTTCCTGCAGCTTGAGCGTCCGCGTGATCTGCTCGGCGATGAACGCGTCGTACTCCGCGGGCGACAGCTTGCCCTCGTGCAGCCGCTTCCGGGCGTTGCGCACCTCGGCCGTCTGCGGGAACGAGCCGATGGTGGTCGTCGGGAACACCGGAAGCCGCAGCTGCTTCTTCCGCCGCGTAGCGTGCGGCGACGTGCGGCGCATGTCGTGCTCGGTGACGCCCCGGGCGCGCTGCTTCACCGCGGGATTGTGAATGCGTCGCGAGGTGCGGCGCCCGGCGAGCGTCCGCGCGTTGGCATCGAGCTGCGCCGCCACGCTGTCCCGCCCCTCGCGCAGCGCCCGCGTCACGGTCGCCACCTCGACAAGCTTCTGCCGCGCGAAGGCGAGCCACCCCTTCAACTCGCTGTCGAGCCGCGTCTCGAGGTCGACGTCGACCGGCACGTGCTGCAGCGAGCACGACGGCGCTACCCACAACTGGGCCGCGCCAGCGCGCTCTTGAGCGGTCTCCAGCTGTCGCAGCACCGCCGCGAGATCCGCCTTCCAGATGTTCCGTCCGTCAATCACGCCGAGCGACAACACCTTCCCTTCCCGCCCGCCCCCCGCCGGCCACGCCTGCAGCAGCGTGTCCAAGTGGCCAGTGGCGCGCACGGCGTCGACGTGCAGTCCGGCGACCGGCAGCTCGAGGGCCGTCGGCAGGTTGTCGTCGAGCCCCGCGAAATAGGTGGCGACGAGGAGCTTCACCTTCGGCGCCCGCTCCGCGAGGAACCGGTAGGCGCGCACGAACGCCGCGCGCTCGGGCGCCGTGCGATCGAGCGCCAGGCACGGCTCGTCGAGCTGGACCCACGTCGCGCCGGCGGCGGACAGACGCGACAGCACTTCCGCGTACACCGGCAGCAGCGCGTCGAGCAGCGTGAGCCGGTCGAGCCGCGCCGTGCGGGCCTTGCCCTGGAGCAGGAACGTCACGGGTCCGATCAGCACCGGCTTGGTGTGGATACCCAGCGCCTTCGCCTCCTGGAACTCGTCCTCCGGCTTCGAGGACGAGAGCCGGAACGTCTGTCCCGGCTCGAATTCGGGCACGAGGTAGTGGTAGTTCGTGTCGAACCACTTCGTCATTTCCATCGCCGTCAGGTCCCGCCCGCCTGACTGGACCCCACGCGCCATCGCGAAGTACGTCTCCATGTCCACCGGACCGCCGCTCCAGCCGTAGCGCTTCGGCACCGCACCGACCAGCGCGCAGATGTCGAGCATCCGGTCGTAGTTCGAGAAGTCGTTCGACGGGATGAGGTCGATGCCGGCGTCCTGCTGTAGCCGCCAGTGGCTGGCGCGCAGCTCGGCGCCGGTCTTGAGGAGTTGCGGCAAGGACAGCTTGCCGCTCCAGTAGCCTTCGGTGGCGCGCTTCAGCTCACGCGCGGCCCCGAGGTGCGGGAAACCGAGATTGTGGGCGATGGGCATAGGTCCGGAAATCTACGCACATGCCGTGCCGCGTGAACCCCGCGTCAGGGTTTATGCGGGTTGCGCGGCTTCCGTTGCCCAGGAGGGACCCAGTCGGGAAGGCGCCCTGGCGGCGGGCCGCCGGCGGCGCGCGCTAAGCCCGCAGCCGCCTGGGCCGGCGTGGCGCCCCGCGCCACGCCAGACTGGACCTCGCCCGGCAAGCCAAGCAGGTCGCTCGGCGACCGGCCCGCGCTGATCATTCCCTCCACCAGCTGGAAGGCCTGTGTGGGCGGCACCCCGAGGGCTGCCAGCGTGGCGGCGACACGGAGCGTGAGGGCAGGATCGTACGGCGGCCTGTTGCTCTCCCGCACCAGGTCACCCACTTGGCGGCCGCTCAGCCCCGCGTTGAGCGCGTCGGCCCCTCCTTCCACGAGGTCGCCGCTGGGTGCCGCAACTCCTCCGTTGCGCACCGCCTCCCGCGCATCACCGAGGCGCACGGCCAGGGCGCGCACCGCCGCGATCACGCGCTCGCCCGGCACACCCTTCGCTGCCCCCTCGATCGCCTTCTGCACGAGTGGATCGACCGGGAGGCCACGCGCCGCGGCATCCGCTGCAACGCTGCCGACGGCCTGCCGCACCTCCGGCGAGACACGCCCGTCGAGTTGCGCCTGCACGTCCTGGGCGCTGAGCGCACCTGTGAGGGTCGAGCCCAGAACGAGGGTAAGGGCTAGGCCGATGGTCCTCACAGGTGCGTTCCTTGCGCGGTCACGGCGACCACGCTGTTGCGACGACCGAAGCCGTCGTCCACCGCTGGCGCCGCCGGATCCACGACCCAGCGTGCGCCGTCCACCACGAACGCGTATTGATGCTGGCCGATCGGGAGCGCGAGAGTGGTCGTCCAGACGCCACTCGTCCCGGCCGGCACGAGCGGCGCGGCGCTGCGATCCCATCGATTGAACGTGCCCGCCACCGCCACGCGTCGCGCGCTGGGCGCGTACAACACGAACCGCACCAGCATCGAATCGCGCGTGGCGAGGCGGGCCTGGGTGCCGGGACCGCGCTCTGGGGTGACGGGGGTGGCGGCGGGCCGACCGAGCAGCAGCGCCAGACCTGCGGCCGCCGCGAGCGCGCCGGCCCACAGGGTCCAAGGGCGTACCCGCAGCCGCACCTCTACGTCTCGTGGCGTGTTGAGCCACCGCCAGGCTCGATTGACGGGGGAGGCCGCGTGGCGGCGGACGACGGCCATCACGCGCTCCTCGACCGCTGCCGACAGCGCGACCGGCGTGCGGTCCGCGGCGCCGACCAGGCGCAGCGCTTCCTCGCCCTCGGCCCGGAGCTCGGGCGGCAGCCCGGCAACTGTCAGCTCGCCGTCGAGCAACCGCTTCACCAGAGGATGATAGCCCGTCTTCATAGATGCTCCTTCATCAACTCCCGCAGCCGGTCATACGCGCGATGCATCCGCATCTTGAGCGAGGCCACCGTGGCGCCTGTGACCCCCGCGATTTCTTCGTACGCCAGCCCTTCCGTATGCTTCAGTACGAAGACCTCGCGCTGCTCCGGGGTCAGGTGCCGGAGCGCCTGCTCCAAAGCGTGCGCGCGCTCCACTTGCTCGTACTCGCCGTCCGGTCGGTCGGGCGCCGCAAAGAGCTCGTCGCTCGAGTCGAGCGGCCGCTCTTGTCGCTGCCGGCGCCGCCGTTCCGCGTAGCAGCGGTTCCGCAAGATCAGGAACAGCCACCCCGCAAACTTGTCCGGCTCGCGGCAGTCCGCCAGGCGATCGAACGCCCGCACCAGCGCGTCCTGCACCGCATCCTCCGCGACGTCCCGGGAGCCGAGCATGCGCGACGCGTAGCGCGCGTAGCGATCGCGGTAGCGCCGAACCAAGACGGCATAGCGCTCAACGTCGCCCGCCAGCACCGCCCGCACGACCTCTGCATCCGTCGCCTCGCCCTCGAGACCCAACAGCACCCCCACCGCCGAAAGTGACTCATGGGATGGTAGGGGACCGGGGGTTGGCGGGCAACCAGTCCCAGCCTAAAGAGTCGCCATTGGTCGTTTTGGTAACGCCCTGCCCGGTAAGCACTTCCGGCCGTGAGCGTTACCCGGCCCCGCGTCAGACAGTCTTCATGGCGTGATGCCCTACGACACGAACCTGGTGGCGGATCGCCATCTGTTGGACCGGGTGGCGCGCGGCGAGGCGGATGCGCTGCGCGCCCTGTACCGGCGTCACGGCTCGAGCATATACGCGTTGGCCTACGGCATGCTCGTCGACCCAGGCGACGCGGAAGAGGTCGTGGCCGAGACGTTCGCCCAGGTGTGGCGCGCCGCCGCACGGTTTCTCGCCACGACGAACCAGTCGGTGTCGGCCTCCATCAAGGAAATCGCGCGAAGCCGTGCGCGCGGCCTGGTGCTGGCGCGGGAGTGGCCCGACCGACCGAGCCCGCCTCCCAGGCAGGGTCCGCAGTTCACGATGATCGAAGAGGTTGTATGATCAACAAACTGCTCGGGCTGGCGGTGGCCCTGGCGTTGCCGACGATGGTGGCGGCCCAGACACCACAGATCCCGGACGAGCACGCGTCCGAGAGGGGGCAGGCCATGGTCGCCCTGCACTCGCAAAGTGCTGCGCACAGCGCGCGGCATCGGCGCGGAGACGTGGTCACGGTTCTGCACACGCGCGCCATTCGCGTGACGCCCGCCGCTCCCGGACACGGCGACCTCACTAACCTACCCGCCAAGCGCGCCACCCCGGCGGTACCCGCTCACAAGGGCGGCCAGTCGGGTATTCACCGACCCTAGCACCGCCGGTTACCGCATCAACGTCAACCGATAACGTAGGGGCGCGGTCCGCTGCGCCCCTACGTGCTTTTCTACGGTTCCCGTCCTCACCGGCGTCGGCTAGCTTTGCAGCCGTGACGCGGTGGACCGTCGTGCTGCTGGTGGTGGCGAGTACGCACGCAGCGCCGGCAGCGGCCCAAGTCGACGGGTCAGTCGGTGTGGGCGCGGGTACCGTCCGCTATCCCGGGGGGACGAGCTTCGGCTCGGTCATCCTCTCGCCCAGCGTTCGTTATACGAGTGATCCGCTCGTCGCGGACCTGTCGGGCTCGATCGCCTCGCTCCCCGGCGGAGACTGGGCGGGCCTGGGCCTGGCGGACTTGTCGGCGGTCACCACGCCGTCCCGCGGCGGACGCCAGCTCGGTGTCGAAGCCACGTTCGCGGGCACCACGCGCACGGGCGGCGGCCCGACCGCAGCGGTGTACGCCGTGGGGGAGCTCCGCTGGTCCGCCACCACCTGGGGAGCCGCGCTCGCAGCCGGTCCCTCCACCGGGTTGATTTCGGGTGAGCTGCCCGTGACGGCCTTGCACACACGCATGCGCGCGTGGTGGCGGCCCGGCGCCGATGCGACGTCGCCGACTGTGCAGCTGAGCGTCGAGCCGACGCACTTTCCCGATGGTTGGTTCACGGACGCGACCGCGGGCGCGACACTCGAACGCGGTCGGGCGGTCGTATCTCTCTGGACCGTGGCGCGCCTCTCATCCACGTACGCCTCGAGCGCCGCGGGCAGCGCTTCCTTGCAGGTCTTCATGACGCCCCGCGTGTCGCTGGAGGTCGGCGGCGGGAACTCGCTGAGCGATCCCTATCAGGATCTTCCTCGCGCGGGGTTCATCACCTTCGCCGTACGACTCCACAAATCGCTCCGCCCCCGGCCGAGCGCGGCCATCCCGCGATGGGCCCCACTCGTGGCCCAACCACGGGGCGACAGCCTGGTCGTGCAGTTCCGGATGCCCGGCGCCCGCTCCGTCGCCATCGCAGGCGACTGGAATGCCTGGCAACCGGCGAGACTTCGCGCGGTGGGCGACGATGTCTGGGAGGGCGCCCTCGTGCTGCGACGCGGATTGTACCATTTCAACCTGCAAGTCGACGGGTCGGACTGGGTCGTTCCCAACGGTGTGGCGGCCGTTCCTGACGGGTTGGGCGGGATGGTAGCGGTGCTGATCGTCCCGTAAGGCGCTCGGCGCTTGCTTGACGCCTCGGAACCCGACCCCTAGTGTCGGGGCGGCGTGCGTGCTCATGTCCTTCCTCCCCGAGGTGCGCTATGGGAAAGATCAACTGGGGTCGCGTAGTGTCGGGCGGGCTGCTGGCGGGGGTGGTGCTGAACGTCGTCGACTACGTGTTTTACGGCGTCATGATGAAGCAGGACCTTGCGGCGGCGATGCAGGCGCTCGGCAAGCAGCCGGGGGCGATGGACAGTCTGGTGCCGTTGTTCGTGACTCTCGACTTCGTCACCGGCATCGCGTTGCTCTGGGTGTACGCGGCGATCCGGCCGCGCTTCGGTGCGGGGGTGAAGACGGCCGTGATCGCGGGCGTGGCGGTGTGGTTCTTCGTCGGCCTGCTGCACGCGCTGGGCGAGGGGCCGATGGGCCTGTTCCCCCAGAAGGTCTACACGGTCGGGACGATCGTCGCGCTCGTACAGTACGCCGTGGCGGGGGCGGTGGGAGCGTACGTGTATAAGGAAGCGTAGGGGCGAAGAAAGAAACGGAGGGGCGCGGCGTGCTTGCGCCCCTCCGTTGTTCGTGACGACGCGACCCTACTGGCTCAACGGGATCGACGCCCGAGTGTAGATGAAGCGTCCGTTGTATCCGAACGGCGACGCCGCGGCCCAGGGGAAGGTACCGAAGTTGTTGTTGAAGTCCCTGGACGTATCCGTCCCCGGTGCATCGACGATGACCGTCGAGCTTGGTCGGTCAGGATAGACATCGAACAGGTTGCGCACGCCGATCGACAGGTCCACCTGCCCGAAGCGGTACCCCATCTCGGCATCGATCAAGGTCTTTGATCCGTAGCGCTCTCGGCACAAGTCGCAGAACCCCGGCTGGGCCGAGGAGAACTTGCCATAGTAGGACGCGCGCGCCAACGCGTGGAATCGGCTTACGGAATACAGACCCGTCAGCGTTCCCCGCCAGTCGGGCCGCTCCTCAGTGATCCCGATCCACGTCACGGTGTCGATCAGGCCGGCCTCACCCGTGCCTTTGAATATCGGGGGCAGAGGATCGACCCTCGTGATCTCGTTCTTCGTCCAGTTGACGGCCGCCGTCCAGTCGAGCGTACCCCCGGCCACTTGCGGGACGCGCAGATTGGCTGTGACATCCACGCCCTGGGTGCGGGTGTTGAGTCCGTTCGTGAAGTACTGGACGGCCCCGACCCCGGTGATGCCGCTGTCGGCCAGGATTCGTACCGTGCTGTCCTGGAGGAAGGTCGCGCTGAGCATGATCCGGTGGTCGATCTTGACGTAGAAGTAGTCGGCCGTGAACGTCACGTTGCTGCTCGGAGAGAAGGCGAACCCACCGCTCAGGTTCACGGAGGTTTCGTCGCGTAACGGCTTCGCACCGAGCACCCGCGCCGGGCGCGTATTCACGGGGAATATCCCGACCTGCACGGGTACTCCGGCAATGACGTTCGTGACCACCTTGCTGAAGAATTCCTGGCTGATCCCCGGAGCGCGGAAGCCGGTGCTCGCCGCCCCGCGCAGCGTGAACTGCTTCGATGGCTGGAAGCGCAGCGCCAGCTTGCCGGTCATGCGGGAGCCAAAGTCGCTGTAGTGCTCGAAGCGGCCCGCAAATCCCTGCGAACCGCTGACGGAGCTGCTGAAGCCGCCGCCCGACTGCGTGCTGTCCCGGCCGTTCACGTACGATGCCAGCTCCCCAGCGTCGATCTTGTATCGCTCTCGGCGCCACACCGCGCCTAGCGCAACGTTCACCGGCGCCCGCAGACCCAGGCTCACGGCTTTGGTCACGTTGGCCTGGGCGATGAATTCCTCACGCGCCAGTCGTCCTGCGTAGAACGACGTCTGGTTGGGCAACTCGTCCCCCGTCCCGGGCGTGCCGTCCGGGCCGGGCGCGGGCTGCGCGCAGGGGTTGAGCGTGAGACACGGTCCCAGCGACGCGTTGAGCGTGTTGGTCAAGTCGTAGTTGAAGTGGTTGTGCCCGAAGCTGGCCCCGAGGTCCAGCGACCACCCACCCGTGATCCCGCGCCACCCGCCCGCTGCCGAGTAGTCCGTTACATGGGGCGAAAACTCGGGCAGGAAACCCAGCGGATAGATCGCCGGCCAGTTCCGAGAGTTGCCGGCGTAGCGCCGGTACGCGTTCCCCGTGCCGTGGCGGAAGCTGTACCCGCCGAACGCGTAGAATTCGCTCGTCCCCGCGTCGTTCAACGGCATGCGGAAGTTCCCGAGAGTCATGATGTCCTTCTCGAGCCCATCGCCCCAGTGGTGGTTCGGCTGCGGTACGGCGTTGCGCTTCACCACCACCTGGCCGAAGCTGTTGATGGAGTCCGGGACGCCCGTACCGCCGTCTTCGAACGGATCGGCCCACGCCCGGTTGGTCGGCTGGCGGTCGAGGAACTCGCCGAACAACCCTAGCGAGCCGCGCCCGAGCTTCAGGCCCCAGCCGCCGTTCACATTCGTCGTCGTGCCGTCGTCGGGGTAGTTGTCGGGGATGTAGCGGCCAGCGTCGACGTTGAGGTATGGGGTGAACGGTCCTTCCTTCATGACGATGTTGACCACGCCCGCGATCGCATCGGAGCCGTACTGTGCCGAGGCCCCGTCGCGCAGCACTTCCATGCGGTCGATCGCGCTCTGCGGGATCGTGTTCAGGTCCACGCCGCTCGAGCCGGCGCCCATGCCGTACGTGAAATTGTTCACGAGAGCGGTCTGGTGCCGCCGCCAACCGTTCAGCAGCACCAGCGTCTGATCGGGGGAGAGGCCCCGCAACGTGAACGGGCGACCAATGTCCCCAGCGTCGGTGACGCTCTGGTGCGGAAAATTGACCGACGGAGCCAGCGCCTGCAGGATCTGGCTCGTCTCGGTGGTCCCTTGTCTCTTGATGTCGTCGGCGCCGAAGACGTCGACCGGGACAAATCCTGACGGGTCGGCTGCGTCCCGCTCGCGGTGACTTGGACGCTCTGCGGCACGTACCCGAGAAGCCTCACGCGCACCGTGTACGTGCCCGCGGGAACGCCCCGGATCTCGTAGCTCCCCTGCTCGTCGGTCGTGGCGCGCGCCCCGATCGCGTCGACGCTCACGGACGCGCGCGCGAGCGGCGCCCCTTGGGCGTCGGCGACACGTCCTCGGATAGTGCCGCCTTGGGCGTCGAGCCGGTTCGGCAAGGCGACCAGCAGGGGAATTGCGCAGAGCACGGCGAGCGAAAGGCGCGTTACCACGAGGCCTCCTCGAGCATGGCGAGGGAGTTCACGACGGAGAGCCGCACGAAGCATCCCATATCCTGCCGCCCGAACCGCGACCCCGCAAGACGGCGGTGTGCCGGGCTTGACAGGGTTTTCCAACAGTCGTATTCAGGCTACCAAGTTCGTCCATTCGCGCTGCGGGCCCACGCTTCGAGCGGGAGAGTTCTATGGTCATCCGTGCATGTCGGTTCCTGACCCTCGCCCTATTCGCCGCCACCCTGTACGCCGCTCCGGCATTTGCCCAGAACGGTCGGATCAGCGGCGTCGTACGCGGGGCCGGCGGTGTCGCAATGTCGGGCGCCGCGGTTCGGGCGACGAACCAGCGCACGGGCGCGACGAGTCGCACGACCACGGCCGCCGACGGGAGCTACACCGTCGCCGACCTGACGCCGGGCGCCTACATCGTGTCCGCGTCGCTGCCCGGCCTGCGGACCGTGTCCAAGGACGTTCAGGTCGCGGCCGGGGCTACCGTCTCGCTCGACCTGGTCGTGCAGCCCATCACGCTCGAAGCCGTCACCGTCACGGCGATGCTGCGCGAGCAACAGCTCAAGGACGTGCCCTTCTCCGTCGCGGCGCCCACGGCGCAGGCGCTGATCACGCGCGGGGCGGACAACATCGAGACCATCGCGGCCAACGTCGCCGGGTTCAGTGTCCAGAACCTCGGCCCCGGTCAAAGTCAGCCCGCCATCCGCGGAGCCTCCTCCGGGCAGATCGCCCGGGACCAGCCCGGAGTCAAGGAAGACGTCGGAGCTTATCTGGACGAGGCACCCGTCTCCCTGTCGCTGTTCACACCGGACCTGGACCTGTTCGACGTCTCCCGCGTGGAGGTGCTGCGCGGTCCCCAGGGCACGCTGTTCGGCGCCGGTTCACTCGGCGGCACGGTGCGCTACATCAGCAACCAGCCCGAGCTCAACGTGAACAGCACCTTTGGCGAGGCTGAGATCAACGTGATCGACGGCGGCGCTCCAGGGAATAATGCCAAACTCGGCTTCAACGTGCCCCTCGGTGACAAGGCCGCGTTTCGCGTGGCGGGCTACAGCAACCGGCTGGGTGGCTGGATGGATGCGGTGCAACCCAACCTGACAGTCAACCACGATGTCAACGGCGGCGAGCGCTCAGGCGTGCGGGCTGCCTTCCGGGTCGTGCCGAGTGGGCGCCTCACCTTCACTCCGCGGGTTGTCTACCAAGACGTGAAGATGGATGGCTGGAACCGCATCGACGCCTTCAACATCCTGGCCAACCCCTACACGACCACGCGACCCGCCGTAACCCTGGGCCCGCGCCAGCTCTTCACCCAGCTCGAGGAGCCTTTCACCGACAAGTTCCTGCTCACCGACCTGAACCTGAAATACGACCTCAGTCCCCGGGTGAGCCTGACGTCGATCACATCCTACACCCACCGGGACATCCTGGTCGTCCGCGACGCGACCGCGCTGACGGGAAGCGTGACCGGCGGCACTATCGGCCTCTCGGAGAGTCTCTACACGCTCGACGCTCCACTGAACGATGCGACGACGAGTAACGTGTGGACGCAGGAGTTGCGCCTGGCGGGCGGCAGTGGTCGCCTTAAGTGGTTGGTGGGCGGCTTCTATGGCAGGAGCAAGCGCCACTACGGCCAGAGCCTCTTGGTGCAGCGGTTCGACACGGCCGCGGCGGCAGAGCTGACGGCGAAGGGGAGCCCGACCCCCCCCGGCTGGACTAAGGGAACCCTGGGTGCCCGGGTGAACGAGCTGTTCTTTTCCAACCTGCACAATGATCTGAAGCAGGCCGCCGCCTTCGGCGAAGCAACCCTGGCCGCCACTGATCGACTCAACCTCACCGCCGGTGTGCGTTACTACCACTTCAGCGAGGATCGCGCGCTGATCTTCGACGGCATCTTTGCCGTCCCGACGGATACCACCGGCACGACTAACGCGAACGGTGTGGCGCCGCGCTTCATCGTGAGCTACAAGGCGTCGGACGCCCTCACGCTCAACGCCCAGGCCTCGCGGGGCTTCCGGCTTGGCGGGATCAACGATCCCCTCAACGCGCCGCTGTGCTCCACCCAGGACGTGGCCACATACGGCCCGCTCGCGGGGTCCTGGAAGGACGAGACGGCGTGGAACTACGAAGTGGGAGCCAAGTCCCAGTTCGCTGGAGGCCGAGCCTCCCTCAACCTGTCCGGGTTCTACATGGACATCCGCGACCTCCAGCTGACCGTGACCGCGGGGTCATGCTCTTCCAGGTTGATCTTGAACGCCCCGAAGGCCCGGTCTGTGGGTGCGGAGCTCGAGTTCACAGGGAGCCCGAACGAGCACCTGGACTTCTCGGTCTCTGCGGGCCTCAACAACTCCAAGCTGCTGTCAACCTTCAGGGATCAGGCGGGGAATGTCGTAGCGGGCATCGCGGACGGTAACCGGCTGCCCAGCGTACCGCAGATCCAGGCGGGTGCCGCGGTCACATACGGTTGGCAGGTTGCAGCGGGGTCCCGGGTCTTCGTGGCGGGCAGCTACCAGCACGTGGGCTCGCGCTTCACGTTGATCGACGATCATGGCGGGGGCTTTTGTCCGCCGAGCCAGCCGAACTGCCCCTTCGGTACTGTCTACCTGAAAACGTTCGGGGCCAACACGATCGGCGGACCTCTGAACGGGCCGCTGCCCGACACCACGTTCCGCTTCAATCCGGAGCTGCCGGCATACAACTTCGCCAACCTGCGCGTCGGCTTGACCCGCCAGAGCTGGGAGCTCGCCGTGTTCGTCAACAACGTCTTCGACGAGCGGGCCCTCCTCGGCCTGGACCGGGAGCGGGGAACCCGCGCCCGGGTGGGCTACCTGACCAACCAGCCGCGAACGTTTGGAACGACGCTGCGATTCAATTACTGAGTCCCGGTCCAGCCCAGGGAAGGGAACAAAGGCGGGCGGCGTGGAAGTCCTCACGCCGCCCGCTTAGCGCGTGAGGGCCGACGCCCCCCGCCGGGCGCGCTCGACGAGCGCCGCGTACACGGCGGGACCAACCGCCGCGAGCCCCAGGGCTACCAGCACTCCCGGCCGCCCGATCGTGCGGCTCTGCACCTCGAGCGCGACACCGGCGATGAGCAGCAGGATGGGGAGCGCCGCGAGCGTGACAAGCAACGGCACCCCTACTGGCACGCGGAACGCGCCGCGCAACCCGGGCTCCGCGCGCCGCAACCGCACCAGCGCCGCAAACTCGAGCGCCAGCGCGGCGCTGTACAGCAGCACGTCTCCGGCGAGCAGTCCGCCGAACGGCAGCAGCGCGAACACGGAGTACACCGCCGCCGAGACCAGGACCGCGTTGCGCGGCGTCCCGCGCGCGTCGGTTACCGCGAGGGCTCCAGGCAGAAGACCGTCCTGCGCGAGCACCAACGGAATGCGCGAATACACGAGCAGTAGCGCGTTGAAGAGCGCGAACGCGCTCACCATCCCCGCCGCTGCGAGCCAGCGCCCGAGCCACGGACCCGCGACGCGAGCGGCGAGATCCGGCCATGCGCCGTCCGTCCACGCCGTCCAGGGCGTGAGCGCGAGCACGGGAATCACCGAGACCAGGTACACCACCGTCACGAGCGGCAGCGCGCGGGCGAGCGCCCGTGGGTACGTCGCCGACGCGTGCTCGATCTCCCCGCCGATCGTCGAGGCGTTGTCCCAGCCCGAGTAGTTCCAGATGCTCTGGGAGACGCCCAGGCCCAGGGCCCCGAGGAACGAGCTGCCGGCGGCATGAAACGGCGTCACCGGGAACGGCGTTGCGGGCTGCCCGAGCCAGCGCGCGATCGCCACTCCCGCTAGCACCCCGAACGGCAGCAGTACCGTGGCCACGAACCAGCCCGACGCCGTCCCCACCACGACGGTGCCGCGGAGGTTGAGCCACGTCGCGCCCCAGATCAGCGCCAGCGCCACGAGCCACGCCTCGAGCTGCGAGAGCCCGGGCGCGAAGAATCGCAGGTACTGAATGAACAGCACCGGGTAGATCGCCATGTCGAGGAGCGAATAGGTCCAGGACAACCAGCCGTTCCAGAATCCCCAGAAGCGGCCGAACGCGCGCTTCACCCATTGGTAGTAGCCGCCCTCGACCGGCAGCATCGAGGCCAGCTCCCCGATGAGCAGCGTTTCGGGAACGCTGTAGATGAGGGGCGTCGCGACCAGCAACAGCAGCGCGACACCCGGGCCCGCCGAGCCGACCAGCCCCTCCAGGCCGAACGGCCCGCCAGATACCGTGAAGAACATCACCGCCACGAGCGGCCCGAGGCGGAGGGCGGACGCGCGGCGGGTCACTGGTGCATGTGGTCGTGCTCCGCGCCCCCGCCCCAGATCACCTTGGGATCGTCGCTCTCGAACGCCATCACGTGCACCATCCATCCGAACAGGCGAGGCACGAATCGCCCGCGCACGGCCGTGCACGCGTCCGCCGTCGCGATCGACGACTTGGGACCGAACACGGGCTTCCCGTCGCGCCTCTCGCGCCACCGCTCCCGCTGGCCCCTGGGCGGCAGGCACCAGTTCACGTGCTCGTGCCAGCGCGCCACCGACAGGGGAATGCGCTGGTCGAGCGCGTCGAGCGAGGTGCGGTCGGGGGCCGTGTACATCGCTCCCGCGAGCACGAGCGCCCCGCCGGGACCCTCCCGGTACAGTAGCGACGTGGGCCTGGTGGGATCGAACCGGCGCCTGGCGGAGAGCGCCCAGCGCCAGCTCGTGAAGTGGTAGATCGGCTGCTTTACGCCTGGGAGAAACTTGCGAAACCCGTCGGCCTCGGCGGCGCGCACGTCGTGGTAGCGCGCCAGCGCCACACGCATCTGCGCCACCAACTGCACTGCCCGGGTCGAGTCGGCGGGACTCCGCGGGCGAACGGGCGTCAGCACGAGATGCGGATCGCTGGACATCGAGCCGCTCATCGCCTCATGGGCGGCGTGGGCGGCCTGGTGGTCGGTCGAGTCCATCGCGTCCATCTCGGCTGAATCGGAGGGACTCTGGGCGCGGCACGTGGCGAGCGGGCCAAGGGCGAGGAGCGCCACGCCGCAACAGCGAATGAGCCATCGGGCCCCACCGTTCACATGACGTCCTGAGCGAGACCCCGAGTAATCTAGGGCGCGGAGGAGGCCGTCATGACACGGCGGGTGGGTTTCGCCCCAGGACGCGCTCGTAGACCGCGAGCTCCTGACGCGCGATGCGCGGCCAGGAGAACCGGACCGCTTTCTCGACGCCGGCCCGCCCCATGGCCGCGCGACGCTGCGGATCTCCCAACAGGGCGATCGTCGTGTCCGCCCACGTCGCGGGGTCGTCCCTCGGGATGAGCACCGCCTCCTCGCCGCCGTCGATCACCGAGCGGAAGCCCACGTTGTCCGACACGATCATCGGCGTGCCGCACGCCATCGCCTCGAGTAGTGTGACGCCGAACGAGGCGATTTTCGTGGGACAGAGATACAGATCTGCCGAGCCATAGTACGCGGGGCGGTCGTCGAATACCTGTCCGACAAACCGCACGCTCGCGCCAAGCTCCCGGGCCCGTCGCAGATAGTAGCGCCGCCAGGGTCCGTCTCCCGCGACCGTGAGCACGGCCTTGGGATAGCGGGCTAAGATACGGGGCATCGCGTCGAGCAGCGTGCCCAGACCGTTGCGCGGCTCGATGCGCCCGAGGAACAGAAGCCGCGGGTGCTCGGGATGGGCGTGCGGCGGCCGGCTCCCCCCGTTGGGGCGGAAGAAGGTCGTATCGACGCCGTTCGGGATGATGTCCCAGTCGGCGCGGAAATAGCGCGCGTTCGCATCCACCACCGGCCGGCTCACCGCGATCGTCGCCGCGTGACGGTCGAGGATGCGCTGCAGGGGCCGCCGGAAGACCCGGCACCCGACCGAGCGCCGAAACCACGAGTGGAACGTAGCGACCACCGGGATGCCGGCGCGCCACGCGGCGAACGGTGCGGCCAATCCGAGCGTCGGCGCGAGCCCGCCGTGCACGTGCACGATGTCGTAGCGGCCGGCCCGGAAGAGTTCCTCGAGGCGCCGCCGCAGCCGCCAGCCGGTGGTCACGCGCGATACGCCGCCGTTCGAATAAATCACGCGGCTCGTCCCCACTCGGTGCACGAACTCGGCGTCCCGGTGGTCGCCCATGTAGGATGCGACCACGGTCGTGGGATGCCCCCAGCCGTTGAGCTGCAGGGCGAGATTGTGCACGTGCTCGGGGACTCCCCCGAGCTGCGGATAGTAGTCCTCGGCGACCAACGCAATGCGCATTGAACGAACCTCCGTCACTGTGACCCGGTAGCGTGTGCCGCGGTCACGCTCGCCTTGAGGCGGGCAACGCCGGCCAGCACCGCGCCCGGTTCTTCCTCTTGAATGAAGTGCCCCGCGGCGGGCACTGAATCGATCATGAACGCAGGCAGGGTGCGCGCCAGCAGCTGCACCTCCTTGACCCCGACGTCGCCGTCGTGGCGCGCGCCACCCACCATCAGGCGCACGGGGCACCGGATCTCCGGCAGGTGCGGCGCCAGGGCCTCCGGCTCGCGCGAGTTCGCCATCGCGAGGTACGCCTTGAGGGTGGCGTCGAGATCGCGGCCGGCGGCAGCGGTGTACCCGAGGACCACCGAGTCGGTCACCCAGCTCGCGTCGCCCGAGGAATCTATGAGCATGCCACGGATCTTGCGCCGGATGAGCCGCATCCCGCCGAACAGCTTGATCCACGGCGCGAACCGCAGCGCTCGCTTGAACGCCGGAGTGATCGCCTTCTCGGTGGGCCCGCCCTCGATCGACAACAGCGCCCGCACGAGATCCGGCCGCCGGTAAGCGAGCCGGAACGCCTCTGAGCCGCCGATCGAATGCGCGAGGACCAGGGCATTGCGCACGTGGAGCGAGTCAAGCACGGCGGCGATGCGGCCGGCCTGGGCGGTGAGCGAGTAGTTCGCCTTCTCGGGCCGACCCGAGGCCCCGACGCCCAGCGGCTCGATGACGATCGTCCGGTAGCCCGCATCGACGAGGAGCGGGACGACCTTGCGGAAACCGAAGGCGGAGCCGAACAGACCAGGAATGAGCACCACGGGGTCGCCCCGGCCCGTGGTCTCGACCGACACGGACTCCGCCGGAGCCACCGGCACCATGAACGTACGAGACACCGCGGTACTGTCGGTGATGAGCACAAGGCCGAGCAACCACACGGTTTGAGACCCGGGTCAGGGGGATCGAGTCACGCCGACTTTCCGAGTGCCGCCCGCAGCTCGGTGAGGCGGGCGCCGATCGCTTCCGGCGGCACTGCGGCAAGGTCGGGAGGCAACAACTGACGGCTGGTGCACTCGAAGGCCGCGATGAGGCGTTGGTACTCAAGCTCCAGCGGATACGACGGCGGCTGGAAGTCGCGGATCAACTCGCGTAACAGCTCGGCGCTCAAGATCTTCTGGCTCCCCGACGCCATGCGCCGGCTGCCGCGCACCAGGATGGCTTCGAGGTCGGCGGCGGAGAGCGCCTCATGGCTTTCGCCGAGCAACGCCGCCGCATCGACCCCCGGCTCGAGCGCGATTCCCAGCCGCTCTCGCAATAAATCAAACACCTTCGCCCGCTCCGCGATGGTGGCGGGCGGGAAGAGGGCCAGGTGCTCCTCGGCACGGCCCTGACGCTTCAGGTCCACCGGCACGAGGTCGGGCCGGCTGGTCATCAGGAACCAGATCACCTTGCCGCGACGGCGGGTGTCGCCCATGAAGGCCGCGAGCGAGGCGAACACTCGCTCGGAAACCCCCGAGTCGGCTCCGCCCGCTTCGCGGGTTCCGAGCGCCGCGTCGGCTTCGTCTATCACCACCGCGACCGGACCGATTGCGTCGAGCAGCGCCAGGACGCGCTCCAGGTTCGCTTCGGTCTGCCCTTGCCACTTGGAGCGGAAGTTCAAGAGCTCGACCACCGGGATTCCGATGTCCTTCGCGAAGCACTGGACGATGAAGCTCTTGCCGGTGCCCACGGGCCCGCAGATCAGGTAACCCATCGGCACTACGTCGAGCCGTCCCTGCGACAACGCGCGCGCCGTCTCTCGCAGGAGCGCTTTCGCGCCTTCGTGCCCGGCGACCGCATCGAGGCCGACCCGGCTCGTCATGAACGTCAGCAGGCCGCCGCTCGCCTCCTCGATCAGCCGTTTTTTCTCCCGCGTGAGGGCGTCCTGATCGAGCGGCGCGCCGCCAGCCTCGGCCTCGGCGAGCAGACTCTCGAGGTGAAGACGCGTGAGTCCCGCCGTGAGGATCGCGACGCGACGGGCGTCCACGGCGGCGAACGTCTCGGGCCGGCTGCCGCGCCCGGCGAGGTACGCGTAGCGCTCCTGCTCGTCCGGCACGGGAACAGCGATCTCGAACGTGCGGGCGTCGCCCACCAGCGCGGCCGAGAGTGTCGCGGTCGTCTCGACGAGCAGGCAAAACGTCACGCTGCGTTGCAGGAACACGGGCTCGCTCGCCCAGCGGCGCAGCGTGACGATGGCGCCGCGATCCTCCGCCGAGAGCTGACCCGGCTCGCCCGCCGGGGCGACCGTCTCCCCATAGTCGATGATCACGGCGGCCGAGAAGCGCGGGTTCCCGGCGAGCTGGTAGCGCAGGTAGGTCTCGATCAGCTGCAGCGCCCGGTCGGGATCGCGCGGCTGGACCTGGGCCAGGTTCGTTCCGCCGAGCTTGTCGTACGCCTTGAGCACCGTCTTGAAGTCGTTCTCGACGTCGCGGTCCGAGAACCCGATCCCCGCGCCACGGTCGTACGTGATGATCGCCGAACGGTCGTTCAGGATCACCTGGGCGAGGCAGTCGCCGATCGTGCCGAAGCGCCGGGCGCCGAGCGGATGGAGGTCCCGCACGCCGGGCCCGTGCAGGATGAAGAAATCGATACCGCGCTGGCGGATGCGCCGCTGGAGGGTCTTGGCCCAGGCCGGGAGCGACGGCAGCTCGGTCATCGCGCCGAGACTACCATGGAGGCCGCGGCCCTGTCAACGACGCGGGGGCATATTACTGGGCATGCGAGCCGTCTGGCTGGAGGATCGGCGCCTGCGCCTGCGCGACGACGTTCCGATCCCCGAGCCGCCGCCGGGCGAAGCGCTCGTGCGCGTGGTCTGCGCCGGCATCTGCAACACCGATATCGAGCTGACGCGTGGGTATTACCCGTTCACCGGAATCCCGGGCCACGAGTTCGTCGGCATCGTCGAGCAGGGTCCATTGGGGCTCGCCGGCCGCCGCGTCGTCGGTGAGATCAACGCCGTGTGCGGCTCGTGCGGCGCCTGTCTCGCGGGCCGGCGCACTCACTGCGAGCGACGCACGGTGCTCGGCATCGTCAGCCGGCATGGCGCGTTTGCGGACTACTTCGCCCTGCCGGCCGAAAACCTGCATCCGGTCCCGGACGCCGTGTCCACGGAGGCCGCGGTGTTCACCGAGCCGCTCGCCGCCGCGCTCGAAATCCAGGAGCAGCTGCCCATCGGCTCCCGCGACCGGGTGCTCGTGGTGGGGGATGGGAAGCTGGGCCAACTCGTCTCGCAGACGCTCGCCCTCACCGGTTGCACCCTCCTCGTGGTCGGACGGCACGATGCCAAGCTGGCCTTGCTCGCCGCGCGGGGCATTGAGACAGGACGCGCCGACCGAGCGAAGCGCGGAGCGTTCGACGTCGCCGTCGAGTGCACCGGCAATCCCGAAGGGTTCGCTGTGGCGCAGCGCGCGCTGCGACCCCGCGGCACGCTGGTTCTGAAGAGCACCTACGCGGGCGCACTGACTGTCGACGCGTCGGCCCTCGTGGTGAACGAGGTGACTCTCGTCGGCTCGCGCTGCGGACCGTTCGCTCCTGCACTCCGTTTGCTCGCGGAGAGACGGGTCGCCGTCGAGCCCCTGATCCACGCACGCTATTCGCTCGCCGAGGCGGTCACGGCGTTCGCGCACGCGCAGCGGTCCGGCGTGCTGAAAGTGCTGTTAGACGTCGGTTAGGGCTAGCTCAGCGGTGATGTCGAGCGTCATCGCACCAGAGTCGTTCGAATGTTGATCTCCGATGTGAGTGTGCGATGGACCGGACACTTCTCCGCGATCTCGAGTAGCCGGTTACGTTGCGCCTCCGTGAAGTCGCCGGCCACGGCGATCTCGCTCTCGATCCGATCGAGCATCCCCTCTCCGGTTTCGCATTCGGCGCAGTCCTCGGCGTGGATCCGCGAATGGCGCAGCCGAACCGTCACGCCGGTGAGCGGCCACCCTTTCCTTCGCGCATACAGCGCGATCGTCATGGACGTTCAGGCGCCGAGGCCTGCCAAGAGCAACTCGTACGGCCCGAGTCCGCGGTCGGTCCCTCCGGCGGACACCGGCTCGTCAGCGACCAGTCGATGACGCCCCGCCGTAATCTCCTGGGCGAATCCTTCCGCCGTCCCGCGCACCACCACGACGCCTTGCTCTTTCGGATCCACCATGAACGACCTCCGTTCCTCGGATGGCCAGGGGCAGAATCGAACTGCCGACACGCGGATTTTCAGTCCGCTGCTCTACCAACTGAGCTACCTGGCCGGGCTATGCAGCAGAACAACTTAGCGGGCTGACTGGGACGGTGGGAGTGTCAAAGAGCGCTTCATGATCTCACCCTCCGACACACCCTGCCGCCTGAAAGTCGCAGGCGGCCGGGGAGGCCGCTATTCGAGGAGCCGCTGCACTTCAGCCGCCGCCGCAAGCTGGCGCTCAACGTGGTCCCCGATCGCTCTGGCACGCTCGATAACCAGCGTAAGATCGGAGGCCGACCCCACGCCGGACTGACGCTTAACGAGGGCGAGGCGCAGGTGTTCGAGCGCAGCCACGGCTTCGGTGAGCGATTCACCCGTGTCGCCGCTTGCCCGCAGTGCCTCTGCCCCGGTCTCGAGTCGCTTGAGCACGGCCGGGAGGTCCCGCGCCTGGCGCCGCTCCCCGTCCGGCAGCGCCTTATAAGCCGAGAGCGCCGAGCGTCCGAGCACGAGCTCGGTCCGCTCGACCGAAGGCAAGGCTCGGCGTGCCGATGCCTTGAGGCCGATACCCGCGAGCCAGAAGAACGAGCGTCCGGCTCTTCCGGCCCACACCCGGTACCACAACGAGTCCAGGCGCCGGAACCAGCGGCGCTGCTTGATGACTTCGGCCTCCTCTTGCTGCACCTGCGCTTCGGCGAGCAGGGCCGCCCGGATGTCGCCGAACGCGTAGCCGTCTTTCAAGAGTCGGCGGGCGACGACGACCAGTTGGAAGATGAGGATCGCCCCGATTATCCCCGTCCCTCTCCCAGCGAGCGCCGACGTCAACAGGACCATGGTCGAGACTTGCGCGTTCCGCACGAAGGCGCGCAGCAGCGGCGGGGCGCGAAAGTCCCGGCCCCGCACTTCGCCCGCGACCCGCGCGAGATCGTCCCCCGTCTGAAACCGCTCGGACGGCGGTTTGCGGAGCAAGCGGTCGACCGCGGCCGCGAGTTTGGCAGGCACCTCGGGCCGGAGCGCCCGGACCAGGGGGGCGGTCTCGTAGACCTGTTTCGTGAGGATCGCGGGCAGGTTTGCAGCCTCGAACGGTGCCCGGCCGGTAAGCCCGTAGAAGAAGGTCGCGCCGAGGGAGTATAGGTCACTGCGCGGGTCCACGGGCTCGCCGCACGCCTGCTCGGGGCTCATGTAGCGTGCGGTTCCGACCACCGGGCCGCCAGCGCTCTCGGCCGCCCGTGTCCCGAGCGCAATCCCGAAGTCGGTGACGAGCGCGCGCTCGGTAGCGCGCTCGATCATGATGTTGTCAGGCTTCACGTCCCGATGAATCACGCCGCGCTGATGCGCGTATCCCAGCGCCCACGCCACTTCCTGCAGCAGCTTGGCCGCGAGGCGCGGCCGGAGCGGGCCGGCCCGCTCCACCCGATCGCGCAGCGTCTCGCCGTCCACGAAGCCCATCACGAAGAACACCAGCTCACCGTGTGCTTCGACAACGTGTATCGGCACGATGTTGGGATGGGCGAGGCCGGCGGCGGTCCGCGCCTCCTGCAGGAAGCGGTCGCGCTCAGCGGGGCGCGTCGCGAGGTGCGGCGGGAGCAGCTTGATCGCGACCGGCCGGTCGAGCGCCACGTCGCGCGCGAGCAGCACGATCCCCATACCGCCTCGCCCGAGCTCGCGCTCGATCGAATAGCGGCCGGCGAGCACTTCCTGGAGAGCCAGGAATTCGGCGCTGATCGACGCGGTCATGTCCCCGTCCTCCTACGAGCGGAGCCTCGCGGCGTTTCGAGCCGGACGCCATCCCCGCTCGACGCTCCGCCCGTCCCGCCCGTCAAGGGGCGCCGCCTGGACGTCGCGTCGTCCCGCGCAATACCTTCTCGTCCATGCCGCATCCCACGTTCCCGAACCTCACCGTGCTCGATCACCCGCTGATCCAGCACAAGCTCTCGATTCTGCGGGACAAGAACACCACGACCAAGGACTTCAAGCAGCTCGTGAACGAGATCGCCATGCTCATGGCGTACGAGGTGACGAAGGACCTCCCGCTCGAGACCGCGGAGGTGGACACCCCGCTCGAGCGGATGCGGGGAGTCCGGGTGGCAGGGAAGAAGCTCGCCCTCGTGCCGATCCTGCGCGCCGGGCTCGGCATGGTCGAGGGCATCGCGCAGCTCATCCCCTCGGCGCGCGTGGGGCACATCGGCATCTACCGCGAGCACGACACGCTCGAGCCGGTCGACTACTATTTCAAGATCCCGTCCGGCGAGGACGCGCGCGACTTCTTCGTGCTCGACCCCATGCTCGCCACCGGCGGCTCGGCGGCGGACGCCGTGAGCGCGCTCAAGCACGCGGGCGCCCAGCGCATCCGCTTCCTCTGCCTCGTCGCGGCGCCCGAGGGGGTGCGTCGCATGCTCGAGACCCACCCCGACGTCCCCGTCTTCGCCGCCGCGCTCGACCGCGAGCTCAACGACCACGGCTACATCCTGCCGGGGCTCGGGGACGCGGGCGATCGCTTGTTCGGCACCCGATAAGCCGCGGCCGGTTGGTTGACATTTTACGTCATATTTATATATTGTGACGTAATTCGTCATATCAAGCTGATGTGACATAAAATGTCCAAGAGCTACGTCGCCCTCATCGCCGACGCGATCGCCTCGCGCGACCTCCCCCCGGCCAGCCGCGCCCGCCTCCAGGCCGACGCCCGCGCCGCCGTGAAGGCCCTGAACCAGCGCTACCGCCACGTCCTCGCCGCCCGCTTCGCCGTCACCCTGGGCGACGAGCTGCAGTGCCTCTTCCCGACGTCCCAACCGGTGTGGGATGTCGCGCACGACCTTCGGGCCCGCCTCCCCACGGTCGATTGGGTCGTGGCGTGCGGCCGGGGCCCTATCACCACACCCCTTGCGCGCACGGCCCCCGAGATGGACGGGCCCTGTTTCCACGAGGCCCGCGCCGCGATGGACCGCGCCAAGCGGCGGCGCCAGGTGTTCGCGTTCGGCGGCTTTGCGCCGGCGCTCGAGCCGCTCGCCACCTACTACTCCGCCCTGTACTGGAGCTGGACCCCCCGCCAGCGGCGCACCGCCACCCTGCTACGGCTGGGCGACCCGGCGGCCGCGGCCGCCCGGCTCGACGTCGACCGCAGCGCGATTTCCCACCTCGCCCGCCGCATGGCCTGGCCCCTCGTGGCTGCCGGGGATAAAATGTTTCCCGCCGCGGCAGGGCGCTGCTGGTCGGCGAGGCGCTGTTCCTGATCGCCGCCCTCGTCCTGGGTACGTTCCTCGCACCGCTCGCGCGACCGAGTGTCGATGGGCTCTGGTGGGGGCGGGTGGCGCTCCTGGCCACCGCCTACCTTTATGTCTCGGGTCGGGGGATCGTCCTGATCCGCAGCGTGCTCGAGCTGCCGACGCTGCAGATGCGGCGCGACGAGGACCGCACCGCCGGCGCGATCGACGTCGCCCGCGGGCGCGCGGTC
This sequence comes from Gemmatimonadota bacterium, assembly GCA_003221085.1. Classification (GTDB taxonomy): domain Bacteria; phylum Gemmatimonadota; class Gemmatimonadetes; order Gemmatimonadales; family GWC2-71-9; genus AG41. The sequence goes on along the minus strand of QHUD01000103.1, from coordinate 1,744 downwards.
GGATCCCTCGAGCGGGCCCTCGCGCTCACGCTGGTCCTGCTGGGCGACTACGCCGCGGTCGGTTGGATCATCGCCGCCAAGTCCCTCGCCCGCTTCAAGCAGCTCGAGGACCGCGAGTTTGCCGAGTACTTCCTGGTAGGCACGCTCGCCTCCTTTCTGCTCGCCTTGCTCGTCGGACTGGGCATCCGGATCCTGTTGAAACAGCCATAACCCTCCACCCCCGCGCAACCCTCTCACCCTCCACCGTGTCACAGAGTTAACCGACGCTGCCTCCTGCCCACCCGCTCGGAGCCTGGTGGACGAACGCGATCTGATTACCAGAGTCCGGGCCGGGGACGGCGTTGCGGAGCGCGCGCTGTACGACGCCCACGTAGACCGGGTCTACCGTCTCGCCTACCGGCTCGCGGGAGACGACGATCTGGCGCGCGAGTTCACCCAGGACACGTTCGTCCGTGCATTCGAGCGATTGGGCACGTTTCGTAGCGAGGCGAAGCTCTCCACCTGGCTGCACGCCATCGCCACATCGGTGGTGCTGAACGGGCTGCGCAAGGTGAAGCGGTTCCGGCAGCGGGAAACGGATCTGGACGAGGCGGCCGCGACCTCCGCCGGCGGGCGCGCCGCCGAGCCGGACCTAAAGCGACGATTGGCTCAGGCGATCGACGGTCTCGCCGACGGCTATCGCACGGTGTTCGTGATGCACGACGTCGAGGGGTACACGCACGAAGAGATCGGGGCGACCCTCGGCATCGAAACCGGGACGTCGAAGGCGCAACTGTCGCGGGCGCGTGCCAAGCTGCGTGAGGCGCTCGCGGATTTCGCGGGGGAGTGGATCTCATGATGGACGATCGGTTCGCGGAGCGGCTGCGGCAGGCGGCGCAAGACTATCACCGCCCGCCCGACACGCCGCGCGAGGAGCTGTGGCGCCGCATCGCGGCGGCGCGCGCGGCCCGTAAGCGCCAAGTCATCGTGCTCCGCCCCGCACTGCGCTGGGGTGTGGGAATCGCCGCCGTGCTCGCGCTGGGCGTCGCAATCGGGCGCTGGAGCGCGCGGGGAGGCGAACCGTCCAGCTCACGCGCGGCCGCGGCCGGCGCCGATCAGCCGTCGACGCTCGCCTACCGCGTCGCCGCGGCGCAGTTCCTCACGCGCACCGAGGCGTTGCTCACCGGGTTCCGCGCCGAGTCGCGATCGCCCAGCGTGCCAGCCCCCCAGTTCGCGACGCAGGCCCGTGACCTGCTCGCCACGACGCGGCTCATGCTCGACTCGCCCGCGGCCCAAGACGCACGGTTGAAGGGGCTGCTCGAGGATCTGGAGCTCGTGCTCGCGCAGATCTCCCAGCTGCCCTCGGGGGGGGGCGGCGATCGGGAAGACGTACAATCGATCAACCAGGGATTGGACCAACGCAGCGTGCTGCTTCGCCTGCGGACGGCGAACCCCGCCGGCCCCGGCCCCGTGCGCACGCAAGGAGCACTGTGATGCAGGCGATGTATCTGATGGTGGCGGCCGTCGTGGGAATGCAGCAACCCGTCGTGCTGCGAACGGTCGCACCCGCGCTGGCGCACGCGCAGGCGGCGCTCCACGAATTGGGCGCGCTCGATGCCTTGGACGGGCTCGACGCGCTGGGTGCCTTGGACGCGCTCGCCGTCCTGGACGGGCTCGAAGCGCTGGATGCGCTCGAGGCGCTCGGCACCCGGGAGGCCGCCGCGCTCCAGGAGGAGCAGGACCCGTCGGACTCCCTGTGGCGCGC
>QHUD01000102.1 GCA_003221085.1 Gemmatimonadota bacterium | reverse complement strand
ACTCCACGGAAAGATGCTGCTCGCCGATGGACTCAGCGCGATCGTCGGGTCGATCAACCTGGCGCCCGGGAGCTTCGACAGCCGGCGCGAGCTCGCGATCGAGGTGCGCGATGCCGCGGTCGTGGACCGGCTGCACGCGATCGCCAAACTCGACAAGGAACACTCGCACCCGCTCGATCTCTCGGATGCCGGCCTGAGAGCGGACCTCGCGGATCGCGCCGAGGACGCTGCGGAGAAGCTGGGGCTCACCGACCGCCCTGGGAAGAAAGCGAAGAAGAACGCCCGCGGTTAGTCTGGTCTTCGATCGTGACGACCACGTTGGCGAATCTGGCCCTGGCGCCCTGGCCGAACAGCCGCTCCTGCATCGGAACGGACACGTTCAGCGCCGGCGCGTCCGGATGCTGGAAGGGGAACGCGTCGAGCAAGCTGAAGAGGCCGTGGGCGATGGTCACCGAGTTGATCTTGTCCCGCAAGAGCTCCCCGGGTCCGAGGGACGGATAGATCCCTGAGTACTTGACTCCCTGCGCGTCGAGCGGAATGCCGACCCTCTCGACCTTGGACACGCGCTTGCCGTCGAGCAAGTATTCCACCAGGGACCGGTGCCGGTCGCGTGAATAGCGGATCGCCACCGTGTGCGGGACGCCCGCGGCGATCGGTACCTCGTCTGTGATCTGCGTGTACATCTTGTCGGTCGAAACGTGCTCGGCCGACCCGCTCACGCTCGACGGCAGGCGCTCGAAGAGTGGGAACGCCGTGTGCCCGGAAACGAACCAGTCGAACAGCTGCCCGGTGGCGAAGTCGATCATATGGAGCGTGACGGCGGCCTGCTGGCCCTGGAGCACCGTCGCCGCGTACGGCGCACCCGACTGGACGTAGGTGCCGTGCACCACGTGGCCCTCGACGGTGCCCGGGGTCTCGGCGGCGATGTCCATTGAGACGGTGATGGAGCCGATCTCCGGTACTGCGAAGACCTGTTTGCTCAGGGCGATGTATTTGCCGTGATCGGAGACGCTGGAGTCTTTGCCGGTCCGAAACGGCGTCGCGGAGATCGAGAACGTGTGATTATCGAACCGGCGCGTATCCTGGACGGCCATCTCGCCCAGTGTGAGTGTGGACCATTTGGCGTTATAGTCGGCGAGCGTGTAGCCGCCGGCCTTGTGGAAGTCGTCGTAGACGATGACCGTGGTACCGGGTCGGTTGGCAGTCGCGTTCGGGGTGATGAAGGCGGCGTTGGGACCGCCGACCTCGCTCGGGGCCGTGTTGTCGCTGCACGCCGCCAGCAGCGCGGTGAGCGCCGTGGTTAGGATCAAGACGCGTTGCATCGGTGTGCTCCAGCTGGAAGAGTTCGCCGCACGCTAATCCCAGCCGATGCTTCTGCCTATCACGTCTTTCCGTTAACCGGTGACCGCGCGAAACTCATCACGCGCTCCGCTGGACCGATGCCTGTAACATCTTTCTATTATTGTCGCATCGCCGGCGTTGTCCTACCCTGGCGGGATGCCAGCGTGGACGCGCGGCACATTTCGAGGCCGATAGCTCTCGCCATGAAAGCGTCTTCCGAGTCAATCCATCACAGCGACTGCGAAGCGCGGCTGATCGTCGAGCACATGCCGGGATTCGCCTGGTCGGCGGGTCAGGATGGGAAGCTGCGATACCTGAACCAGCGGTTTCTGGAATACACCGGCAAACGCATCGAGGATTTCGATCGCGTTGCGGGCGTGGCGAGCTTCGGGCGGACTGAAGTGCTGCACCCCGACGACATCGGCGACACGCTCACAGCAGCATCCCACTCCGTCGCGACCGGCGACCCGTACGTCGTCGAGCACCGGGTTCGGCGATTCGACGGTACTTACCGATGGTTTCGTGTTTCCGCCGTACGCATCCTCGATCCCATGAGCCAGGAGATCGGCTGGTACGGCGTGGACATCGACATCGACGACCAGAAGCGGACGGACGAGGCGCTGCGCGAGAGTGAACAGCGTCTCAACCGGCTGATCGAAACCCTGCCGGCGATGGTGTGGCGCGCGGCACCCGACGGTGAGCCGGACTACATCAATCCCCGTCTCGCCAACTATACCGGGAGAGGCCTGGATGGCGTCGGTCGAGGACCGGAGGACCTCGGGAGAACTCTCGGCGACCTCGTGAAACTGAGAGTGCAGAACGCCATGGTCCATCAGGATGATCTCGAAACCGCTGCCCGGGCGTGGAGTCGTGCCCACGAGACTGGTGCCTTCGACCTGACCGCGCGACTCCGGGGCGCGGACGCTTCGTATCGCTGGTTCCAGGCGCGTGCCGAACCGATGCGCGACGCGGCGGGTCGCATCGTCCATTGGTATGGCGTGGCCGTGGACATCGACGACCGCAAGCGGGCGGAGGAGGCGCTACGGAAGAGCGAGCAGGAGCTGCGCGGCATCGTCGACGCCATACCGCAGACCATCGTCGTCCTCGACGCTGACGGGCGTGGCCTGTACGCGAACCGGCCGCTGCTCGACTACACGGGGCTCACCATGGAACAGTTGCTGACCCCGGACTCCCGGGGCAACCCGGTCTTGTTCCATCCCGACGACTGGGCCCGACTGCAGGATGAGCGCCGCCAGGCGCTGTCCCGTTCGATGCCCTTCGAAATCGAATGGCGCGTTCGGCGCAAGGATGGCCAGTACCGCTGGTTCCTGGTCCGGTACCATCCACTGCGCGACGAGCAGGGACGGATCATCCGCTGGTATGCGGGCGGAACGGACATCGACGATCGCAAGCGGGCGGAGGAGGCGCTGCGGCACAGCGAACAGGAGCTTCGCGTGCTCATCGAGACGCTGCCGGCGATGGTGTGGCGCACGACTGGGGACGGCGAGCCCGACTACATCAATCAACGCTTCGCGGACTACCTGGGCAGGTCTCTGGCCGAGTTGGCGCAACAGAGGTGGCAGGACGTCGTGCATCCTGAAGACGCCGAAACCGCCGCGCGAACGTGGTCCTTGGCCCGCGAGACCGCAACGCCCGTCGATACGACGTGCCGGTTCCGCAAGGCCGACGGAGCCTATCGCTGGTTCCACGTGCATGCCGAACCGTTGCGCGACTGCGATGGCCGCGTCGTGCGCTGGTACGGTGTGAATGTCGACATCGATGACCAAAAGAGGATCGAGGAGGCGCTGCGCACGACCCAGGCTAAGCTTGCCCGTGCTTCGAAGATTGCGACCGTGTCCGAACTGGCGGCCTCCATCGCACATGAGATCAGCCAACCCCTGGGGGCCCTGGTCGCGAACGGTCACGCGATTCAGCGCTGGTTGTCCGCCGAGCCTCCCAACCTCGAACGGGCTCGACTGACTGCGGATCGGCTCATTCGCGACGGCAACGCCGCGGCCGAGGTGGTGAACCGCATCCGCGCGCTGTTCAAGCGGTCCGCCTTGACCCGGACGCTGCTCGAGCTCAACGAAGTGATCCGCGAAGTTCACCGGCTGCTGGCCGACGAGGTTGCGGCGCGGCGCATCAGGATCGAGACGGACTTGGCGGAGGACCTGCCACCGATTTGGGCCGATCGTATGCAGATGCAACAGGTCATCGTCAACCTGGTGCGCAACGGCCTCGAGGCGATGGAGTCCGAGCCAAGCGATTCCAGAGTTCTGTCGATTCGCTCCGCCCGCGACGGGACGAATAGCGTGTTGATCGAGATCCGCGATCAGGGCAGCGGGCTCGAAGATGTCGAGCGGGTGTTCGAGCCGTTCTTCACCACCAAGGAAACGGGCATGGGCATGGGGCTCGCGATCTCTCGCTGGATCGTCGAGGCGCACCAGGGCCGGGTCTGGGCCACCAACAACACCACGCGGGGAGCGGTATTCAGCTTCACGCTCCCGATCTCCTCGAGCGCGTCGCGATGAGCGCGCACGATCATATCGTGTTCGTCGTCGACGACGATTTCCGCATGCGCGAAGCACTGCAGGAGCTCCTGACCTCGGCACATTTGAATGTCGTCACCTTCGGGTCGGCCTCCGAGTACCTGCAGTTCGCCAAGCCCGACCTGCCCGGGTGCCTGATCCTGGACGTCGACTTGCCGGACATCAACGGCCTGGATCTGCAAGGCCAAATCGCCGGCCAACCGCACCCTCAAATCGTGTTCATCACGGGACATGGAGACGTTCCCAGCTCCGTGCGCGCGCTCAAGGCCGGAGCGGTGGACTTTTTGACCAAGCCATTCAGCGAGGCCGATTTGATGGGTGCGATCCACACGGCGCTGGCGCAGGACCGGGAGGCTCGGCTCGCAAGAGGCAAGCTGGCCACGCTGCAGCAGCGATTCTCGACCCTGACGCCGCGTGAACGCGAGGTCTTGCCCCTCGTGGTGAGCGGCCTCTTGAACAAGCAGGCCGCGGCCGAGCTCGGGATCAGCGAAGTCACCCTCCAGATTCATCGCGGCAAGATCATGCACAAGATGGAGGCCGGGTCTTTTGCCGAACTGGTCAGGATGGCCGGAACGTTGGGCATTCCCGTCACCCACGGCCGGCGGGGGCAGCACTAAGCCGGCCTCTCATAGAAACATGTGATGGTCGTGGGAGCGAGCGCGTACTAGCGTCGGTCACGCATGCGCTTCTTGGCGAATCTGCACCAGCTGAGCGATTGGGGCCTCCTGGCCCTGCGCCTCGGTGTGGGGATGAGCTTCTGGGTCCATGGGACGTCGAAGCGGGCGATGTGGAAGATGGCACCCTCGCCGCAGATGCCGGCGGGTTTCTTGTCGACGCTGCGGCTGCTTTCGATCGTCGAGCCCCTCGGGGCAGCGGCCGCGTTCGCCGGCTTCCTGATGCAGCCGGTCGCCGTTGGGTTCGTGATCATCATGCTCGGGGCGATCCGGCTCAAGGCCGTCCAGATGCACCGCGGGTTCAGCGCGGACGGCGGCTGGGAGCTCGACTTGGTGCTCTTGTCCGCCGGGCTCGCCCTGGTGTCTCTGGGCGCGGGCGCGATCTCGCTCGACCGGCTGCTGTTCGGGCTCTGAGTCTTGGCGCAGCCTTCATCAGTGCGGAGGGAATGATGACGGGCACATGGCACAGCTTCTTGGTTCGCGCGGGGCTCGTCGTCGCCGGTGTCTCCGCGCCCCTCGCCGCGAACGCCGACACCCGTCGGGCTCCGGCTGGCAATGCGTCCGAGGTGACCGGGGCGGATCGGGAGAAGGCCGAGCGGGAGGCGATGTATGCGGCCATCCGCCGCCGGTTCGAGGCCGCTCATGCGATCCCCGCCTTCGCCCGGAAATACGGCATGAAGTGCTCGGCCTGCCATCTCGCGGTACCCGTCCTCAACCAATTCGGGCAGGCCTTCAAAGACAATGGCTATCGCATGAAGAACGGCACCGACGACCTGCGGGCCAACGAGCCGGCCTATTGGCCGCTGTTCGCCTGGCTGTGGAAGGACTACGAGGTCGACGTCCAGCGCGTCGGCGGGCAGACGGTGCAGCAACAGGGCGGCATCTCCAATGGCGCATTGGTCCTCGGGGGCTTGGGGTCGATCGGCGACAAGGTGTCGTTCCGATTCACGCCCATCGTCTACGAAGACGGGAACACCCTCGTCGATCACGGCTGGATCCGCTACAACCAGGCGTTCGGCACGGACTGGGTCAACATCAAGGTGGGGTCGGCCGAGCTCGATCTGCCGATTTACCCGGGGCGCGAGTACAACATGGGCGCGTCGCGATTCGCCGTGCTGTACGCGTACTCGGTGCCGGGCTCGGTGTCGCGCTTCAGCGTGCTGTTCCCCCAGCCCGGCGTGGAGATCATGGGGCACGATCTCGGCAGCCGGAACCGCTATTCGGTGAATCTGTTCAATACGGGCGGAGCGCCGCGCGCGCATTGCGTACTCTGCTCCCCCGGGATCTTCGGCCGGGTGACGCACCGCCAGGAGTTCGCGAACGGATTCCTGCGCGCCGTGAAGGTCGGCGTGTTCGGTGCGTACGCCACCTGGCCGGTCGGCCCTGACACCTCGGACCTGAAGGGACAGCAGCGGCTCGGCGGCGACATGGAGCTGTGGTTCGGGTCGGATGTGTTGCCGTTCCGCGCCACGCTGATGGGCATCACAGGGCGGGATGACCGCGCGCTCGTGACGGGGGCGACCCAGGACCCGAAGTTCAACGCGGGAATGCTGCAGCTCGAGTACGTGCCGAAGCTGCCACTCGTGTTGTACGGTCGGCTCCAGGTGATCCGCAACCAACGACAGGCCGTCGCCGCGAGTCCCGACGACTTCGGCGATCAGGATTTCCAGTTCATTGGGGTCCGGCATGCCCTCGAGCTGAACAGCCGGTTCGCCTGGTTGCTGGAGCTCACCTACTGGCGGTGGACCATCAAGCGCATCGCGCCGGGGGGTGCCAACGTGACGAACCACACCGTGTGGCTCGGGACTCACCTCGACTTCTGAAGGGGGAGCGCATGTCGAAGGCGGCGGCAGTCTCTGCCCTGATGGCCGGTGCACTCGCCTTCGGTGCAGCGTCACTGCGGGCGCAAGCGGGCGGGGGCGGGGGAGGCGACCCGGGGCGTGGTCGCCAGGTGTACGAGCGCTACTGCGTGCAGTGCCACGGTGACCGCGCCGACGGCGCGGGGGAAGTGGCGCGCTGGTCGCAACCGAGGCCGCGTGACTTCCGCGGAGGCGTCTACAAGTTCAGCTCGACGCCCTACGGCTTCCTGCCCACGCCGGCCGACCTCGACCGGGTGATCCAGAACGGCCTGTATGGCACACGCATGCCGCCCTTCGCCGCATTGAGCACGCGCGAGCGGCGGGACGTGATCGCCTACTTGCAAACGCGGTCGCCGCGGTGGCGCAGCGAGGGGCCCGGGAAGCCGATCGCGATCGCCGCCGAGCCGGCGCCCACGCGGGAGTCGGTGACGCGAGGCCGGGAGCTGTTCGAGGCGAACTGCACCAAGTGCCACGGCGACGGCACGGGCAACGGACCTTCCGCCCTGAAGGGGATGGCGGACGATTGGGGGGCCGCCATCACGCCGGCCAACCTCACGCTGGGGCGCGGCAAGTGGGCACGCACGGCACGCGACATCTATCTGCGGATAACGGGCGGGATCAATGGGACGCCGATGCCGGAGGCCGGCGACGCGCTGTCGCCTGACCAGGTGTGGCAGGTCGCGCACTACGTCCAGGCCCTCGGGGGCTGGACTGGATCCACTCCGGAGCTGAGGCAGTTCGCCGCACAGCTGCCGCCGCCGGGAACGGAGGCGTCGAGCGAACCCGCGCCCGCGGACACGACCAAGCGATGATGAGCTCACTCCTGCCTCCGGCTGTCGACCGACAGCTGCAATCGCTCGAGCGGGTCGACGAATCCGACGGTGACCCGACCGCCCCCAGGAAGAATTGGCCGAGGCCGTAGTTGCAAGTCGGCATTGACAGCTTCGCGGCGGCGCACGACGACTCCAGCCGTGCGGTCGACCCGTCGGTTCGGCTGCGCAACCTGGTGGAGCAGATCGAGCACGCCGATCAGGTTGGCTTGGACGCGTTTGGAATCGGCGAGCATCACCGCCGGGAGTTTCTCGATTCCGCTCCGGCGGTCATTCTCGGAGCCGCGGCGGCACGCACCCAGCGGATACGCCTCACCAGTGCCGTAACGGTCCTGAGCGCAGCGGACCCGGTGCGGGTGTTCCAGAGCTTCGCCACCCTCGACCTTCTATCGCAGGGCAGGGCGGAGATGGTCGTCGGCCGCGGCTCCTTCATCGAGGCGTTTCCATTGTTCGGCCTGCGTCTGGAGGACTACGACGCCCTGTTCGCGGAGAAACTCGACCTGCTCCTCGAGATCCGTGACAACGAGCACGTTCACTGGTCGGGCGAGTATCGGGCGGCGCTGACAGGCCAGGGCGTCTACCCGAGACCGCTGCAGCACCCCTTCCCGATATGGCTCGGGGTCGGCGGCACCCCGAAATCGTTCGTGCGGGCGGGCGAGCTCGGCCTTCCCCTGATGGTGGCCATCATTGGCGGTGAACCGCGGCGCTTCCGTCCGCTCGTCGATCTCTACCGCGAGGCCGGTCGGCAAGCCGGACACTCGCCCGAGCAGCTGAAAGTCGGCGTACACTCGCTCGGCTACGTGGCCGCCTCCACCCAAGAGGCCGCCGATGACTTCTTTCCCGGCTACGCCCGTGCCGTCACCGATGTCGGGAAGGAGCGCGGCTGGCCTCCCATGACGCGTGGGGCCTTCGACGCCCAGCGCGGTCGCCACGGTGCCTTGCTGGTTGGAACTCCCGATGAAGTGGTAGAGAAGGTCATCCGCCATAGTGAGGCGCTGGGCGGCATCTCCCGCATCAGCTTTCAAATGAACGCGGCATCGTTACCGCATGCGAAGCTCATGCACGCCATCGAAGCGCTCGGCACCAGGGTCGCACCCGCGTTGCGCAAAGAATTCGCAGATGACTAATGTTGCACCATGCAGGGGACTGTATCCGGGCTGGTTGCTTCCTACGGCTACGTCGTACTCTTTTTCCTGGTCGGCCTCGAGAGCCTCGGACTCCCGCTCCCGGGCGAGACCGCTCTGGTCACGGCGGCCGCCTTCGCCGCGCTGGGACATCTCTCGATCTACGGAGTCGTGGCGACCGCGGTGGCCGCGGCCATCCTGGGCGATAACGGCGGCTACTGGATCGGGCGAACCGGCGGCATCACGTTGGTGCGCCGCTACGGGCGCTTCCTGCACCTCAACGAAGCCCACCTCGAGCGCGCGCGTCATTTCTTTGCACGGCACGGCCCCCCGACCGTTTTCATTGGCCGCTTCATCGCGCTGCTGCGCACCTGGACCGCCGTCCTCGCGGGAGCGGCGCGGATGCCGTACGGCCGTTTCATGCTCTACAATGCGCTCGGCGCGGTGTGTTGGGCGGGGGTTGTTAGCGCGCTCGGCTACGTGTTCGGCCGCAATCTCCCGCGGCTCGAGCATTACATGGGTCAGGCCAGCCTGGCGGGGGCGCTGCTCGTCGCCCTGGTCGTGGGGCTCGTGCTCGGGTGGCGCTGGTTCGAGCGAAATCGCACGAGGCTCGTCACACGCACCGAGCACTTGAGGATGTTTGCAGCCGCGCGCTTTGCGCGCGGCGAGTACCTCGGGCTCCACCTCACGATTGGCTTGGCTGCAAGCCTCGCGGGCCTCTGGCTGTTTGCCGCGGTCACCGAAGATGTGATCCACCATGACCCGCTCACGCAGTTCGATCTGACGCTGCTGGACTGGCTGCATGCACATGCCACACCCACCGGGTACGCAGTCTTCAATGCGATCAGTGCCCTCGGCTCGCCGGTCACGCTGACCATCCTGGCCCTCGCGGTGGGGCTCGTCCTCGCGGCCCGTCGCGAGTGGATCCTGCTCGGCGGCTGGCTCGCCGCCTTTGCCGGCGGCGGCCTGCTCGACGGCGTGCTCAAGCTCGTGATCCGCCGTCCACGGCCACCTTACGCCGACGCGTTCCTTCAGCACGTCAGCTGGAGCTTTCCGAGCGGCCATGCGATGGGCTCGCTCATCGGCTATGGCATGCTCGCGTACGTGCTCGTGCTTCTGTGGATCCACCGCCGGAGCGCGCAAATCATCGTGGTGCTCGGCGCCGCCCTGTTGATCGTCGCCATCGGGCTCAGTCGATTGTACCTCGGCGTGCACTATTTCAGCGACGTGGTGGGTGGGTACGCCGCCGGGGTGCTGTGGCTCTCCGCGTGTATCTCCGGCGTCGAGGTCGCGCGCCGGTGGCGCCGGACTGCCTAAGCAGTCACCGACCGGTCCTTCAAGGGAGAGCGCGCGCCGCGGCCGGTATCGTGGCCGCCGAATCCGCCTGTTGCACGAGCTGCGCGAAATCGTGGAGCTCCGCCACGCCCAAATCGGAGACAACCCAGTACGCGTACTCTGGCGTCGTCCACCGCAGCAGGTGATAGCCCTGCCGCGTGGCCACCGGGGAGGGGTCGCTCAACGACTCTCGCGTCGCCGGCCAGAGGAACACGTTGACCAGGTGCTGACGCCGCCCGTACACGAGCGCCGCGACCGGCCGTCCGCCCACATAGTCGAGCCGCCCGCCGATGAGGGGGAACCCCCGCCCGGCGAAGTCGTAGACGGGGGGCGAGAAGTCGAGCCTGCCGTTGAACCACGGCTTCACCGTGTGCTGGTCCGAGGAGACCACGTCGGTGAGGTGGCCCGGCATGAGGGAGCGCACGTGGCTCGCGAGCACTTGCCCGGCGAGCGCGTCCTCGCCCGCACGGCTCAGCGCAAGCCGCCAGCTTCCGACCGCAACCACCGCCAGCGATGCGGCGAGCGCCAGCCAGCGTCCCGCGATGGGTGGCAGGACAGGGCGGGAGGCCGATCCTCCCGCTACGTTGCGCAGCGTCGCGCGCACGCGGCCGCGCAGCGCGTCCGGCGCGTGAAGCGCGGGGATCTGCTCCCGAATCGCGGCGCTGAGCGCGACGCGGGCCTCGTGCCGTCGCGCGCAATCGGCGCACTCCTGCAGGTGCGTCTCGAGGTCGCGCGCGTCCTCCGGCTCTAGCTCGCCATCAACATAGGCATCGAGCTGTAGCTCCAGCTCGCGGTGCGTCACGTTACTCTCCATTTCTCACCGGCGGATAATGCCTCCTGGAGCCGCCGGCGCGCGCGCGACAGCCGCGACATGACGGTGCCGATGGGAACACCGGTCACGTCGCCGATCTCCTTGTAGGACAATCCTTCGAGCTCGCGCAACACGATCACCTCTCGGAATTCGGGCGGCAGGCGATCGAGCGCCTGGTGCAGGGACTCGCGCGCGCCGTCCCGCTCGAGCGCGGCCGCCGGATGGTGGTCCGCCACCGCGTCGCTGTGCTGCTCCTCGTCGAACTCGGTCGCCAGCGCGTCGGCACGGTGCCGGCGCCGCCAGGTGTACGCCGTGTTGCGCACGATCGCCAGCAGCCACGCGCGACCGTCCCTAGCGTCGGCTCCCCCTCCTCGGAATCCGCCGAAGTACTTGAGCGCGCGCAGGTAGGCGTCCTGCACGATGTCCTGCGCGTCGTGGTCGTTGCGCGTGAGGTAGCGCGCCAGCGTGTAGGCGGCGTCCAGGTGCGGCAACACGATCGCTTCGAATCGCTCCAGCTCGCTCGGCTCCAACCGGTCCTCAACGGGTCACGGTACGCCTGTCGAGAAGGGACTCCGCACGGGGCGGGATTATTCCCGGGGGAATAGGCCGCGGGCGCGTGAGGTCTTCGTCACCGATGCATTCTGCGGTGGCACGCTCGCGGGGGGAAGGTCACCCATCAAGCGGATCCACCAGGTTCCGAGTCGCAACGTCGCCGGATTGCTGGCGGCGCTCCACGAGGGAAGTGAACCATGGTCGTATTGAACGGTGTGTCGCATCTGCTCGCGCTTTGGGCGCACTTCTATGGCCGGACGACCGCCCTGCGCACCGCGGTGACCTACCTCCATCTCGGCGGCATCCTGTTGGGGGGCGGCTTGGCCATCGCCGCGGATGTCGCGGCGCTCCGGCTCTCGCCCGACACCGGGCCCGACTGGACCAGGGAGCTCGATCGCCTTGCGGCGGTTCACCGCTGGGTGGTCGCCGGCCTCGCCCTGATTTTCGCGAGCGGCGCGATGATGGCGCTGGCCGAGGTCGGCAGCTTCGCAACCTCGGTCGTGTTTTGGGTCAAGATGGGGCTCGTCGCCCTGCTCATCGGTAATGGCTACGCACGGCTGCGGGTTGAGGTGGCGCTGCGGCAGGGCTCGGCTGCCCGATGGGGCTGGTTCCGGCGCACGTCGATCGCGAGCCTCGCGTTGTGGTTTCTCATCCTCTTGTTCGGTGCGGTGCTCCACTCGACCACCTGAAGTAACTCGGAGCTCTCGAGCCATGTCGCCCGGGAATAAGGACGAGGTCTCGAGGGTCTTCAGCTGTGAAAGAATTCCATGTCACACCCCCTTTGGTGAGGTCATTATGAACCGCATTGCGATCGGTGTCTCGGGTCGGACCATTATCTCCGTTGCGTTGCTCAGCGCTCTGGTGGGCGCGGCGTCGCGACCGCATCCCGCCGCCCCTTCCCAGGTGAGCGTCAAGCTGTCGGAGTGGAAAGTGGAGCTGTCGCAGGCGAGTGTCGCGGCGGGGACCGTAACGTTCGCGATCACGAACGCCGGGAGTATCCCCCACGGCTTCGAGGTCGAAGGAGAGGGCATCGAGAAGGAAGTCGCGACGATCCAGCCTGGCGCGACTGACACCTTGACGGTGACGCTGAAGCCGGGGACCTACGAGGTGTACTGCCCTGTGGGTGAAGACTCGCACAAGAAACTCGGCATGGAGACGCATCTCAAGGTTGCCGGCACGACGAGCTCCGGCTCGTCCGGGTACGGCGCCTCCGAGATGCGTGAGTCGCACGAGTCGATGAGCGACGCGCATGGGACGACAGCGAAGGTACAGGCGATCGGAGTGACGAGCGGCGGGCCCGTCATCCAGATCCTGCCCGGCCCGTTCCCTTTCCCGGACAGCGCCGCCCCGATCCTCCAGGCGTTCGGTGACGAGCGCGAGGGGCTCGAGTCGCAGGTGAAGAACGGCCCGTACTCGAACAACGTCGCGCGGATCTCCGGAACGTTCAGCTTCACGGCGTGGGATAAGGGCGCGATCCGCGACTCGGTGGATGGCGTGGCGGAGTTCGCCAGCCAGGACGGAGCCCGCTGGAGGCTGGTGCTCGACCGCGTGCAGACAAAGGACGTGCCGCACCACCCACGATTCGGCGGCGTGATTCTCGGGCTCTACTACCACGGCTCGACCCGGGTACACACCCCGCTCGTGCCCACGATCAACAGCGCGGTCGCGCTGTGGGCGGTCGGGCATCTGTACAAAAATGGCGCGCTCGTGACCGACAACGCGATGGTGCACGTCATGCTGTTGTCGCGCACCCGGCGGGATGGCGATTTCGCCCTCGCCTGCTGGGATTGCTCCAAGAACAAGATCGAAGAGTTGCAACTGCAAATTCTCCCCGGACCGGGCGAGCCGAAGTTCGACGCGCCGGGCGGGTTCCTCTTCGTAAACTGGGAACAGTCCCGTTCCCGTAACGCGGCGAATTAGAGCCGGGGCTCGTGTCCAGGAAGCGTCAGGATGGCGGCGAACGGAAACCTCGCTGGCGCTCGCAAGGTTCTACCGGCTGTAGGTCCGACGCACCGAACGGTGCAGCGTTTCCACTCAGAACGTTTACCATCTCTCGTCGCAGTGACGAGCAGGGGAGGATTCATGCGCTTACGAAACACGCTGTTCACGATCATCGCGCTCGCAGGCCTCGCGGCTTGTGGCAATAACGGCTACGGCACGGGGGGCGGGGGGATCGGTGGCGGCGGCGGGGGTGGGGGTGGCGGCGGCGGGCCCGTGGGATCGGTGACGGTCGGTTCTGGCATCCAGTTCGTGAGCGGACACAACGGCACTATGAACCCGGCACTAGACACGATTTCCGTCGGTGGCACGGCGACCTGGACCTGGACGGGGGGCCTGCCGCACAGCGTTCAGTCGGTTGGGTCGCCGAGTTTCGCGAGCAGCGGGACCCTCACGGGCAGCGGGACCTATTCGGTCACGTTCGCCGTGGCCGGCACGTACCAGTACAACTGCGCGGTGCACGGCTCACTGATGACCGGCACGATCGTGGTGCGGTGACGCGCGTCTGACGGCTCGGGGCAGCGGAGAGGATCAGCTCCGACTGCGCCGACGCCGCCAGAGCATCCACACCACCACGTATCCGACGAACGCCGCCAGTACCGCATCGCTCATGAAGTGGGCACCACTGGCGACACGTGTGAGGGCGCATCCAAGGGCGAGCGCGTACCAGAGGAGCCCGGCTTCGGGGAACAGACGAGCAAGCGCCGCCGCGGCGGCGAAAGCTACGGCGGCCTCACTGCTGGGCAGCCCGAGCTGGCCGGTCGAGAACGGATGGTCGGACCAGGGCCGAAACACGTGGGCACCATCGGCCAACCCGGGCCGCTCGGGTAGCGAGCGTCCGCGGCACCCAGTCGTGCAGCACCAGCGCCAGCGCCACGATCCCCCACAGCGGGAAGTACCCGGCGAGCCGCAGCATGCGGCCCCAGCCGCGGTCGTAGATCCCGGGGAATGTGAAGTGATGGAAGATCCACTGATCCGACAGCTGCGCGACGAGAAACAAGAGGACTAGCACCCCTGTAACAAGCATCTCGGGACCGGGCTGCCGCCGGGGCATGGTCATTCGAGCCCGCGAGCCCCCTCTCTCGTTATCTCGCGAGCCAGGACTGCCCGGTGGCGAGGAGTGCCGCCAGAACCAGCCCGAACGCGATGCGGTACCAGGCGAACACGTCGAACGAGCGGTGCGACACGAAGCGGATGAGCCACCGCACTACCACGAGAGCGCTCGCGAACGCCACCACGAAGCCCGTCGCAAAGATCGGCGCGTCGGCTGCCGACAACAGGTGGCGGTTTGCCCACAGGTCCAGGCCCGTGGCCGCGAACATCACCGGAATGGCGAGCAGGAACGAGAACTCAGCAGCGGCCGGGCGCCCGACGCCCACGAGCAGCGCGCCCATGATCGTCGCTCCCGAGCGTGACACGCCGGGGATCAACGCGAACACCTGCGCGATCCCGATCCACAGCGCGGTGCGATAGCCGATCTGCGTCACCGTCTCGATGCGGGAGGCGGGGCGCCGGCGCTCGATCACCAGGATGGCGACGCCACCCGCGATCAGGGCGGCGATCACCACCGGGGGTGTGAACAGGTGCGCGGTGATCCAGTGGTGTGTGAGCAACCCCACGACGGCGGCCGGCAGGAACGCGACCAGCAGCGCGAGCACGGGCCGGCGCGACTCCGGGACGGCGATGCCGTCCTTCACCACGCGCCACAGCAGGCCGCGATAGAGCCAGACGATGGCCAGGATGGCGCCGAGCTGGATGACGATTTCGAAGGCGGCGGCGCGTGGACCTACGAATCCGAGGGCGTGGCCTGCCAGGATCAGGTGGCCTGTGGACGAGACGGGGAGGAACTCCGTCGCGCCCTCGACCAGCCCGAGAATGATCGCGGCGAGAAGGGTGTGCACGGCTTCAAGCTACATCGGCTAGCGGGACGGGCCAGCCACGACCTTGAGTTCGGTGACGGGGTGCAGCTCCCAAGCCGTCGCGCGCCAATTGCCGACCCTCCCCGACGCGGTGTTCTCGGCCTGGCGCCCGTGTTCCGTATCGAACAGGAGCCAGCCCGTCACCCGGACCCAGCGGCCAAGCAACGCTGCGCGGAGTGAGTCGGTAGACCAATTGGTGCCCCCGCTCGCGGCGTGCCGCCGCCACCAGGGTGTAATCTCGACGATCAGCGGCAAGTGCCCGCCGTTCGCTGGGTCAGTCACGAGCTCGATGTGGGTGTCTCGATGGTCCGGCGTCCTCGCGAAGCAGTTGACGGTCTCTACGCCGCCCAGCTTCACGTCTCGCACGTAGCCCACGACGGTGGCGGCCCGCCGTGCGCTCCAGCGGCCGCGATCATCACCGGGGGCGAGCAGGGCTTGGAGGGTGACGGCGGAGTCGATGTCTCGGGCGGACGGCGCGGCAACTCGGTTCTTCAGCTGGTTCAGGGTGCGGACACCCGAGCGGACCGCGTCGCCCTTGACCAGGCATCCGGGGAAGGGACCCTCCTCGCTGGTGCAGGCCGACAGCAGCACGACACCCAGCAGGCCGTAAGTGATGGACGGGCGCATGGGTAGGGAATATGCCGGAGACGGACGTCAGGTGAGTACCCAAACATCCGCCGCCGCCGCCGAAAAAACGCGAACGGAGGTGGACCTTATGTCTCCTCCTCGTTCACCGTCATGACCTCTCGTGTCTCGGGGCCGATCGCCGCCACTCCTGCCGGCACAACCAGCAGCGACGTCGGCAGGTTGTTGATCAGTCTCTCCGTAACGCTGCCCACGATCATGCGCGTGACCGGTCCCTTCCCGTGCGAGCCGACCACGAGCAGATCGGCGCGCCACTCGGCGGCTTCGTGCAGAATCGTCTCCAGAGCCGTGCCGTGACGGACGAGGGTATCCACGCCGGGCGCGCGGATCAGGGGCCAGATCTCGTCTGCGAGCTTCTCTTCCAAGAGCCGGTAATAGTCGGGCTTGTCTGGCTGTGGCGTGTCGAGCAGGATCGGGAGCGGCTCGATTACGCTGAGGGCACGCAGCTCGGCGCCGAACAGCGCCACGTAGCGCTCGGCGGCGGCGAGCGTCGGCCGGGCCGCGCTCGACTGATCCACGGCGACCAGAACTCGGCGGATCGCGGGCTGTCCCACCGTGACCAGCAGCGGCACGAGCGTCGAGCGCGCTACGCTCACACTGGTGCTGCCGCCCAACCAGCGTCCGAGGGTGGAATGGTGCTTACCGCCGAGCACCACGAGCTCCGCGCCGCGCGCCACTACGGCTTCACGCAGCACGCCAGCTGGAGGTCCCCGGCGAACGGTGAGCGTTGTGAGCGGCGGCGCCGGCACGCGGTTCGCAAGTGCCGCCAAAAGCGCCGCGCGCGCCCGCTCGTCGAGCCGCGTGTATGGATAGGGATCGTGCCCCCGCGCGGGCACGTCGGGCGCAGCATACACGAGATAGCAGACCGTTGCGGCGCGGCGGGCCGCCGCGACGCCAAACGCTACCGCATCCGCGGCCTCAGCCGAGCCATCGACGCCAACGATGATTGGTTTCCAGGACATGGTATCCGCCTCGAGGAAGGCTACCTCACGAACGATCCTCCTTTCATGAATGTTCCGTCGTCTAGCTATTAGTTAGTTTCTCTAAGTATCTTCCATCGTACGTCGATGCCCAATCATCTTGCTCGGCTCGGCAGCGCCGCCCCCTCGCCTCGGCTGGTAGCCAAGGCCGTGCTGGAGATCACTCTGCTGGTGACGCGCCTGGTGACACCCGAGGTGCGGCGTCGGCGCCCACAGCAGCTGTCGTTATCGCACCTGCGGGCCCTCGGCTTCCTCGACTCCCAACCGGATGCCGACCTCTCGGCAGTCGCCGATTACGTGGGGGTCACGCTGCCCAGCACGTCGGCGTTGGTCGCTGCGCTCGCGCGTCGGAGGCTCGTGGTCCGGCTCGCCGCCCCGCGCGACCGCCGCCGGCTGCGGCTCCGGCTGACCAGGGCCGGGAAGGGGGCTCTCCGAACCGCGCTCGCGGCGGCACAGGCTGCCCTCGACGCCCGGCTCGCCGACCTCCCGCCGAGCGAGCGCGCTCTCATCGGGCGCGCGATGGCACGCCTCCGCCCGCTCCTCACTCGCGGCACGAGTGCTCGTTAGGGGTCGTGGGTTCGGCTTCTGCCCTCGGAGCCCAGCGCCGGCAGCCCCCGCATGTTGTGACAACGCAACGCTTTTTCCTATAACAATTTGGCATAGGTCAGGCACGTGACATGGCTCACCACGCCTGACCTAAATGAAAGGCAGTCTTAAAGAGTGCGACGCCAGGGTACACGACTCAAAAGGGGAGTGGAGAAGGACTTGTGAGCATCTCGCTACGCGTGCTGCTGGTCGAAGACTCCGAGGAGGACGCGCTCTTGCTCGTCCGCGAGCTCAAGCGCGGCGGGTACGAGGTGACCTTCGAGCGGGTCGACACCGCCGCCGCCATGCAAGCCGCCCTCGAGGGCAAGCGCTGGGACCTGGTCGTCGGCGATCACAGCATGCCGACGTTCAGCAGCACGGCGGCGCTCGCGCTCCTGCGGGAGCGAGGCGTGGACATTCCCTTCATTTGCGTGTCGGGCACGATCAGCGAAGACCAGGCCGTGGCCGCCATGAAAGCGGGCGCGAGCGACTACTTCGCGAAGGGGCAGGTCAAGCGCCTCCTCCCCGCGATCGAGCGGGAGCTGCGCGAGGCGAAAGCGCGGGCGGCGCTGCGCGCGTCGGAGGCCAGCTATGGGACCCTGGTGGAGCACGCCCCCGTTGGCATCTACCGCTCGACCCCGCACGGAAGGGTCTTGTCGGTAAACCGCGCGGTGGTCCGCATGCTCGGCTACGACTCCGCCGCCGAGGTCATGGCGCTCGACATGGCGCGGGATGTGTACGCCGATCCCGCCGAGCGCCAACGCCTCGTCGCGCGCGATACCTACACCGATCGCCAATATGACGACGTGGAGGCGACCTGGAAGCGCAAAGACGGACGCCCCCTGACTGTACAGCTCAGCGTGCGCGCGGTGCGCAATGGCGACGGGCAGGTCGAGTACTACGAGACGTTCGTCCGCGACGTCACCGACCAGCGGCGACTCCAGCAGCAGCTACTGCAGTCTCAGAAGAGATCTGCTGCTGGAAGAGCTCCACACCGACGATCCCAACCGGGTCGATGTCGAGCAGGTGCGGAAGGCGGCCGACGGCGCCGCGGCGCTCACCCGTCAACTGCTCGCCTTCAGCCGACAGCAGGTCGTCGAGCTGCGCCTCGTGAGTCTGAACGCGGTGGTTGACGGTCTCCAGAAAATCCTTCGCCGGGTCCTGGGCGAGGACGTCGAGCTGGCCGCCTCGCCAGCGCCCGATCTGGGAGCGGTGCGGGCCGACATGGGGCAGCTCGAGCAGGTGCTCATGAATCTGGCGGTCAACGCGCGCGATGCGATGCCGACGGGCGGCAAACTCACGATCGAGACCGCCAATGTCGAGCATGACCCCGACTTCGCGCGGGCGCAGGGCGCCGCGGCGGTACGCCAGTTCGTGATGCTCGCGGTGACGGACACCGGCGTCGGCATGGACGAGGCGACCAAGGCGCGGATCTTCGAGCCGTTCTTTACGACCAAAGCACCCGGCAAAGGGACCGGACTCGGCCTCGCCACCGTCTATGGCATCGTGCAACAGTCGGGCGGCTTCATCTGGGTGTACTCCGAGCCCGGCCGTGGCACGACCTTCAAGATCTACCTGCCGCGGGTGGACGCGGCGGCGGAAGGTGTGGCTGCCGCGGCGCTCGCCCCCGTCGCTCGCGGCAGGGAGACGGTGCTCTTCGCTGAAGACTCCGCGGCGGTCCGGGCGGTCGGGAAGCAGGTCCTCGAGCGCCAGGGGTACACAGTGCTCGAGGCGCCCGACGGTGAGGTCGCGGTCCACCTGGCGCAGCGACATTCCGGGCCGATTCACCTGCTCCTGACCGACGTGGTCATGCCGGGGATGAGCGGGCGGCAGCTGGCGGACCAATTGGCGCGTACCCGGCCCGACACGAAGGTCCTGTACGCGTCGGGCTACACCGGCGACGCGGTCGTCCGTCACGGCGTGCTCGAGGACGGAACGCCCTATCTCCAGAAGCCGTTCACGCCCGAGAGTCTCGCGCGCAAGGTGCGCGAGGTGCTGGACGCTTAGCGAGCCCACTACACCGCGCCCTGTTCCTGAGGATCTTCGTGAAACAGCTGATACAGGACGGGCAGCAGCAGCAGGGTGAGCGTAGTTGCCGTGGCAAGGCCGCCGACGATGACCGAGGCGAAGGGTCGCGTTGTCTCCGCACCGACTCCTTGCGACAGGGCCGCTGGAAGCAGGCCGAGCGCCGCCATCAGCGCCGTCATCACGACGGGACGCAGGCGCTCGCGGGTACCCTGACGCACCGCGTCGTTTATGGACCGCCCCTCCTGGCGCAGCTCATTGAAGCGGCTCACGAGGATCACGCCGTTCTGCACCGAGATGCCGAACAGCGCGATGAAGCCGACGGCGGCCGAGACGCTGAGATTGATGTTGCGCAGCCATAGCGTCACGATGCCGCCGATCAGCGCGAACGGGAGGTTGGCCAGGATCAGCGCGGCGTACTTGGTAGAGTCGAACGCGGCGAAGAGCAGCACGAAGATGAGCCCGATGCTGGTCGGCACGATTACCGCAAGGCGGGCCATGGCACGACGCTGGTTCTCGAACTGCCCGCCCCAGGTCACGCGGTAGCCGGGCGGCAGCCGCACCTCTCGCTCCACGGCCTGCTGGGCTTCGCCGACGAACCCGCCCTGGTCCCGCCCCCGCACTGAGCACTTGATGGCGATGCGGCGCTCGTTCGCCTCGCGGGAGATGCGCGACGCGCCTTCCGCCGACGTCGCGCGGACCAGGCTGCCGAGCGGCACGATCCTGCCGTCAGGCGTGTTGACCGGCAGCTCTTCCAGCGCGCGACGGCTGTCGCGTGCCGGCGCGACGTAGCGCACCCGCACGTCGAACACCCGGGCGCTCTCGAGAAAGCGCGTGACGGCCTTCCCGCCGACTGCCGTCTCGACGGCGGCGTTGACGTCCGCGACGGCGAGGCCGTAGCGAGCGATCGCGTCCCGGTCGATCTCGAAGCGAAGCTGGGGCTGCCCGAACTGGTGCTCGACGTCGAGATCGGCGACGCCGCGCACGCCCGCCATCACGCGCTCGACCTCGGTGGCCTTCTCCTGGAGCACCTCGAGGTCCGGCCCGAAGATCTTCACGACCAGCTCGCCGGTGACGCCGGAGAGGGCCTCCTCGACGTTGTCCTTGATGTACTGCGAGAAGTTGAATCTGAGTCCCGGGATCTGGGACATCCTCGCGTACATCCGGTTGATCAGGTCGTCTTTGTCGTGGACATCGCCCCACTGGCCGCGGGGCTTGAGATCCACGTAGACCTCGAGGTTGTTCGAGCCCTTGGAATCGGTGCCGTCGTCCGGCCGGCCGAGCTGGGTGATGACCTGTTGCACCTGCGGATAGAGCAGGACGATCGACCGGATCTGGCGCTCCACGACCTTCGCCTGCTCGAGCGAGATCCCCACGGGCATCGTGACGCGGAGCCAGATATTCCCCTCGTCGAGCGCGGGCAGAAACTCGGTGCCGAGCCGGCTGCCCAGCGCCAATGAAGCCACGAGCAGCGCGAGGGCGGCGAGCAACGTCTGTCGAGTGTGCGCCAGCACCCAATCGAGGCTCGGCCGAAACAGCCGGTGCAGCCAGCGGACGGCTCCGGTCTCGCCGCGTTGCCCCTTCACAAACCAGCTCGACAGAGTCGGGACCAGCGTGAGCGACAGCAGCAGCGAGCCGAGCAGGGCGAAGCTCAGCGTAAAGGCCATCGGAGAGAAGATCCGCTTCTCGACCCGCTGGAACGTGAAGATGGGCAGGAACGCCGTGATGACGATGGCCTTCGAGAACAATATCGGACGGCCCATCAGCTCCGCGGTTTGCGCGACGGTTTCACGCTTGTGGCGCTCGTCCCTGGGGGGCTCGAGCGCGAGCCGCACGAGGAACGCCTCGACCATCACGACGGCCGAGTCTACGATGATGCCGAAGTCCACGGCGCCCAGCGAAATGAGGTTCGCGGAGACGCCGCGCCAGTCCATGAGGATGAACGCGAACAGCAGGGAGAGCGGGATGACGGCGCCGACGATCAGGGCGCTCCGCCAGTCGCCGAGGAAGATCACCAGGATGGCCAGAACCAGCGTCGCGCCGATCGCGAGGTNNNCGCGTGGCAGGATCAGCGAGTTGAGCTCCTCCGCCTTGGCGCGCACGCCTCTCAGCACCTCGAGCGCGTCGCCCCCCTTGCGCATCAGCACGATGCCTTCGACGACGTCGTCCGCCGTGTCCTTCGCGACGATGCCTTCGCGAGGCGCTCCGCCGATGCTCACGATGCCCAGGTCGCCCACCCGGACCGGGACGCCGCCACGCGCGATCACCATGACGCGCGCGATGTCCGCGATGCTGTGGAACAGGCCGACGCTGCGGACGACCTGCTTCTCGTACCCGTGCGCGATGTAGCCCCCGCCGGTATTCCCATTGGCACCGGCGATCGCTTGCTCGAGCTGTCCCAGGCTCAGCCCGTACGCCTGCAGCTTGGCCGGGTCCACGTCGACCTGGTACTCCTTGACCTGCCCACCGAAGGAGACGACGTCCGCGATGCCCGGGACGGTCCGGAACGCCGGCTCGACGACCCAGTCCTCCAGCTCCTTGAGCTCGGTGAGCGGCCGGCGACCGCGCATCGTGTACCGGAAGATTTCGCCGGTAGCGTTGGACATCGACGCCAGACCGGAACTGACGGCGGCGGGCAGCGTGACCGCCGTCAGGCGCTCGAGCGCCTGCTGGCGCGCGAAGTAATCCGTGATCCCGTCCTCGAACACCAGCGTGACCACCGACAGGCCGAACATCGAGACCGACCGGAGGCTGGTCAGGTTCGGCGTGCCGTTCATCTGGCGCTCGATCGGCAGCGTGACCGACCGCTCGAGCTCCTCGGCGGCATGCCCGGGCCAGAGGGAAATGACCTGGACCTTGATGTCCTCGACATCCGGGAAGGCCTCGACGTGCAGCGCCTGGAAGGAGCGGACGCCCACCACCGCGAGCAGGAGGACGCTCCCGATGACCAGCACGCGCTGGCGCAGGACGAAGCGGATGATGCGGTGCAGCACGCCTAACGAGCCGGCACGACTTCGGCTGAGAGCAGCAGGCTGCCGCGTGTGACGACGAGCTCTCCCAGCCGCAGGCCGTCAACCACGACCGCCGTCTGGCCGTCGTCGTCGGTCACGCGCACCGGCCGCATCGCGAAGCGACCGGGCGCGGTCTGCACGAACACGACGGCCTCGGCGCCGTGCGTGACGAGCGCCAGGGTCGGGACCACCGGGACTCCCGAGCTGTCGGGTGTCACGATCCTCACCTCGCCGAAGGTGGCCGGATGGAGCGTGCGGTTACCGTTGGGCGCCAGGGCGCGCAGGGTCGCAGTCCGGGTCGCGGGGTCGAGCGCGCTGCTCACGTAGTTGACGCGCGACGCGATCGTCCGACCGGGCAGCGTCTCGGTGGTGAACAGAACCCGCTGGCCGCGACGCACGGCGTTGAGGTCGCGCTCGTACACGCTCGCCGTGACCCACAGCGTATCGAGACTCGAGACCGTGAACAGGGGCGCCGCAAGGTCGGGTCGCACTTCCATGCCGGGATTAGCCGTCCGATCCACGACGTCGCCGCCGATCGGCGAGCGCAGCACGTACTCCTGGCCGACGGTCGGCCCGGTGCCGAGCTGCTGGACGCGGGCCTGGGCGCGGTCGCGCTCGGCGCGAGCCTGCGCCGAGTCGTTGATTGCCTGCTGCAGGTCGCGTTGCGCGACGACTTGATGTGCGAACAGGTCGCGGGCGCGGGCCAGCGACGTGGTCGCGGTGGTCAGCGCGGCCTCGGCCCGCTGCAGGTCACTCTGGGCCTGTGCCACGTCGCTCGAGACGATGTGCGCCAGGGCGCCGCCCGCCGCCACCCGGTCGCCCGGGGCCGCGTCCAGGGACCGCACGCGTCCGGACACCGGGCTCGCGACCCGCACCGTGTGGTCTTCGTCCAGCGCGAGCTGCGCCGGCAGCACCGCGACCACCTTCTCGCGCCGTGCGCGCACCGTGTCCACCTCGATAGCCCCGAGCTTCGGCGAGCCGGGCGGCAGCCACACCTCGCCCGGTGGGGGGGGCTCACTGGCCGCTTCGAGCACGGCGGTGCGCCGGCCCGTCACCAGCAGCGCGATCCCGAGCCCCACGAGCACGACCGTCAGGGCCCCGAGGGGCAGCGCAACGCGCGCCTTCATGGCGTGAAGTCCCTTCCCACCGCGCGCTCCACGGCGAACACGCTGACCCAGTAATCGTGGAGCGCGGTGTAGTAGTCCGAGCGGGTGGTGGACCAGATCGCGACCGCGTCCAGCAGCTCGAGCAGTGAGATGGCGCCGGTACCGTAGGCGTAACGCGCCGTCTCGAGCACCGCGCGCGCCCGATCCAGCAGCCCGCTTTCATAGCGCACGGCCAGTCCCCGCGCCGAGCGGTAGGCATCCATGGCCGTGGCGATGTCGTTCGCGACTTGCGCCCGGGTGCGCGTCGTGGCTAGCCGCGCCGCCTCGAGGCCGGCCCGGGCCTTCTCCCGCTCGCCACCGTTCCAGTAGAACAACGGCACGGTGAAGCCGAAACCGAGCGCATACGACGAACCGTTCGTGAACAGGTCGCCGGTGGCGAACCGCCCGCCGTGCTGATAGGAGAAGGTCAACTCGGGAAGCGGGACCCACATCGTTGACGCCAGCCGGTTGACGGCCTCGCTCTGCGCGGTGCGCTCGCGTGCCGCACGCACGTCCGGCCGGAGCGCGGTCGCGAGCAGCGCGAGCGAGTCTTCGGGGATCGTCAACGGCTGATACGCGAGGGCCCCGGTGACGGTAAAGGCGGTGTCCGGTACGGCGATCCCCATCTGCAGTTGCAGCGAGAGCCGCGTCGCGTGCACCTGCGCATCGACCCGCAGCAGGTCCGCGTCGGCCCGGGCCAGCTCCAGCTCGGCCTTCGTGACGTCGCGCGGCGAAAGGTCGCCCGCGCGTAGCCGCACCGAGTCCGCGACGAGCACCTGGCGAAAGATCTCGCGGCGCTCGCCTGCCAGCTCCCGCGCCTGCTCGGCGAGGAGCACGTCGTAGAACGCCTGGCGCACGGCGAACGTCACCAGACGCACGACGTCGGCGGCATCAGCCCGAGCCGCGTCGGAGCCGCGCGCGGCGACCCGCGTGCGCAGGAATCGCTGCGGCGTAATGTCCAGCGGCAGGGACACGGTATACTGCCACGGCTGGTTCGGGGCGGAACTCACGACCGGATTGGGGAGGGCGCGCGCGATTCGCTGCTCACCCTGCGTGCTGTCGACGCGCAGCCGAGCGGCCACGATGTCGGGGTTCCCACGCAGCGTCACGTCGAGCACCTCGCGCAGCGTGGGACGCGACTGGGCGAGCAGCCCGCTCGCCCCGCCCAGCAGAAGGCCGGCGCCCACCAGGAAGGTTCGAGTGCTCACGCGACCGCAAACATCACCGCGGCAGCCGCTAAGATTCAATCAGGCGAACGCCGGTCGGACGTTAAGGGATCACAAACGGCCGGTGATCGCTGATCCTCGAGGCGCACTACCGCGATGCCCGCGGCGCTGGTAGCTTCGCCGCTTTCCGGTCAACCCCATCCCGTCTTCGGAGTCATGGTATGACACCCGCGTCACGCTTCTTGCCCTTGCTCTTTCTCCTGGGATGCCGGCCGCCGTCTGCCGATGCGCACGTCCAGATTGCCGCGGAGCGGGCGGTGGTCTATACCACCGCGGAGAGCACCGGTCTGCGGCTGACGCCGACAGACACCCTGTTGTTCAAGCCGTCAGAGCCTACCTCGGAAGGGAAGGTGTACGTTTTCGTCGATCCGCGGAAAACCTTCCAGCCGTTTCTTGGAATCGGCGGAGCGCTGACGGATGCCGCGGCAGAGACCTTCGCAAAGCTTCCCGCTGCACGACAGGACGAACTGCTGCAGGCGTATTACAGCACCGACCGCGGGATCGGGTATACCCTGGGGAGGACCAACATCCACAGCTGTGACTTCTCGAGCGAGAGCTACACGTACGTCAATGAGGGCGACAAGGAGCTCAGCTCCTTCTCCATCGCGCACGACTTGCGGTTCAGGATCCCGCTCATCAGGAGAGCGATGGCCACGAGCGGCAACCGGCTCAAGCTCTTCGCCAGCCCATGGAGCCCGCCGGCGTTCATGAAGGACAACAATGACATGCTGCACGGCGGTCACCTGCGCCCAGACTTCGCTCGTTCCTGGGCACTCTACTTTACGAAGTTCATCAAGAGCTATCGGGAGGCAGGCGTGCCGGTCTGGGGGATCACCATCCAGAACGAACCGATGGCCACCCAGACGTGGGAGTCCTGTGTCTATCAGGCTCAAGACGAGCGGGATTTTCTCAAGAATCACCTGGGTCCGGTCATGTTGCAGCAGGGCCTCGGCGACGTGAACATCATCGTGTGGGATCACAACCGTGACCTGATCATCCAGCGGGCCCAGGCGATCTTCGACGATCCGGAGGCCGCGAAGTATGTGTGGGGAATCGGATTTCACTGGTATGAGGATTGGTCGGGCGGACAGCAGATGTACGGCAACGTGGCGCTCGTGCACCGGCTCTACCCCCATAAGCACATCCTCTTTACCGAAGGCACACCGGCGAGCTTCGATTCGACCGCCTACGGACGATGGGGTCTCGGCGAGGCGTACGGCCGGTCGATGATCAACGATTTCAATTCAGGCACCGAGGGATGGACCGACTGGAACATTCTGCTCGATGAACGCGGCGGCCCCAACCAGGTCGGGAATTTCTGCTTCGCGCCGATCCATGCCGACACGCGCACCGGCAAGCTCATCTACACCAATTCGTACTACTATATCGGTCACTTCTCGAAGTTCATCCGTCTCGGAGCCCGACGGATCCTCGCGTCACCCAGCCGCAGCATGCTGCTCACCACGGCCTTCGTCAACGAAGATGGCACGGTGGCGGTCGTGGTCATGAACCCGACACCGCGGGGAGGTCCCTACTCCCTCGCGGTCGGCTCTATGTCAGTGGAGATCAGTTCACGGCCACACTCGATCCAGACGGTGGTGTTCAAGGCTCGGTGACGGCAGGGGAGAAACCATGCGCAAGCTCCCACCGGACCTTCGAGCGGCGTTCGACGACGAGTTGGCTGCCGCTCTCGAGGAGATGCTCGCGCCGCTCAGCGGGAAAAAGCTGCAGCGCGCGCTGTCGGCGCTCAGTGGCTGGCGCGACACACATCCCACCGGGACGGCCGAGCAGCTGAAGGATCAAGCCCGCAGAGCGATTGCGAGGGCGACCACCGAGGTGTGAAGAGCTGACCTTACCCCGACGAGATCGCCCGAGCGCTCGGGTCACGCGCGTCGGGGTGCACGAGCGTTAGCTGCTCGTTCCTGCCGACGCTCCACCCGTCCACGCCAGCCGCCGCGCGAACTCCCGACGCAACAGCACCATCGCCAGGATCAGCTGCACGAACACCGACGCCACCGACAGCCACCACAGCCAGCGCAGCTCGAAGCCCGGCAGGCGCGACAGGATCACGCCGGGGACGGTGACGAGGGCGATGCGCGCCACCGAGGCGATAAGCGAGGGGACGGTGTTGCCCATGGCTTGGAAGGTGCTCCCAGCCACGAACACGAGGCCCGACGCGACGTAGTTGAACGAGATGATGCGCAGGTATTCGGTCCCGACCGCGATGACGGCGGGGTCCTTACTGAAGACCTGCACCAACGGCCCCGGGAGCAGGTGACAGACGAGGGCGAACGCGACCATGACAGCCACCGACATCCACGCCGCGTCCTTGAACGTGTCCTTGACGCGTTGGGCGAGGCGCGCGCCAAAGTTCTGGCCGGCCACCGGAGCGACGGAGAACGCCAGCGCGACGACGGGCATGAAGCCCGCCTGGATGATCCTCATCCCGATGCCGAAGCCCGCCTGCGCCGCGGCGCCGAACGGCCGGGTGATCGCGTAGACGAGGGCGAGATACACCGTCACGATCCCGAATTCCACGCCGCTCGGCAGGCCGATGTCGAGCATGCGCTTCCAGACGGCGGGCCGCGGCCGCCAGGCGGTCGGGTCGAATCGCAGGAAGGAGCCGACCTTCCGGAAGTACGCCGTGAGCCATATCAGGCCGACGACGATCGCGACGAGCGACGCGATAGCGGCGCCGGCGACGCCGAGGGGACGGCCGCTGCCCCAGCCGAAGATGAGGAACGGCGCGAGGATCATGTTGAGGATGACCGTCGCGGTTCCCACCACCATGCCGGTCTTGAAGTTGCCGATGGCGCGCAGGGCGGCGCTCATCGCCACGAGGCCGAACTGGAGCGCCATGGCCGGAACGAACCAGGCCAGGTACTGCGCCGCGAGCTCGGCGGTGCGCGCGTCCGCGGCCATGGCGCGGGCGTAGGGGAGGCGTGTCACCAGGCCGACCACGAGGAACAGGGCGCCCGTCACCATCGCCAGCACCTGCGCCTGGTTGAACAGCATCACCGCTGCGGGCGCGTCTTTCCGGCCGACGGCGTGGGAGATCACGGCGGTCGTACCGACGCCGAGCATCTGGGTCAGGGCGAGCACGATGAACGTGAGATTGCCGGCGATGCCGACGGCGGCGACGGCGGCGGTGCCGAGGCGGCCCACCCAATAGAGGTCGATCAGGAAGTAGAGGGTCTGAAACAGCATCGTCACGAGCATGAAGCCCGTGGTTTTCAGCAAGTGGCGGGTGATGGGGCCGGTGGTCAGGTCTTGCATGGCGACCCGAGATGGTCCGCCCGGTTAGTGTGTGTCGAGCGGATGCTTGCTCCGCTCGTAGAACTCGTTTTGCAAGCGCAGGCTCGCCTGGTCCGCCTTGACCGTGCGGATCGCCTGCACGATGCCGTTGATCCAGGTCTTCGCCTCGAACTCGCCGAGCTCGCGCGTCGCGGCGGCGCCCTCGCCGGCGTAGTGATTCGGAAAGCGCGCGTACCACCAGATGCCGGTGTAGAGGCCGTCCGGAAGCTTCAGGCGCGCCTGATCGGCGCCCGATTCCTCCTCCGCGCGATCCAGATGCACCAGGTCCGGCCGGGCGATCATGCTCATGGACGTTTCGCTCTCGCCGGCGTGCATATCCGTCGCCGGGTTCGACTTGTGCTTGGGTTCGCCTTGTCCGCTGCGCGTGATTCCCAGCACGTACACCACGTAATCATGTGGCGTGTCGAGCTGCGTCTGCGCGAAATAGGGTAGCAGGCTGTTGTTGCCGCCGTGACCGTTCACGATGATGACCTTCTTGCAGCCATTCCGGGCCATCTCGTCGGTCGTCTCCTGCAGCAAATCGAGCTGCAGTCGCCGGCTGTAGGCCACCGTGCCAGGTTGCTGTTTGGCTTCGAAGA
The DNA here is from genome assembly GCA_003221085.1 of Gemmatimonadota bacterium. GTDB lineage: Bacteria > Gemmatimonadota > Gemmatimonadetes > Gemmatimonadales > GWC2-71-9 > AG41. The sequence goes on along the minus strand of QHUD01000102.1, from coordinate 2,965 downwards.
TTTGTCCGAAATAGTACTCCGGAAAAACGATGGCGTATTCCTGCTGGGCGGCATTGAGTGCGACGTAGCGTACGTTGAGCAGATCGTTGCCCAAGGGGAGATGCGGCCCATGCTTCTCCATTATGCCGAAGGGGAGCAAGCACGTGCCCTGCGCTCGGGCGATGCCGTCGCGGAAATCGGCCGCTGTCAGCTCCTCCCAATGCACAGAGAGCTTGCTTTGTGCCGGCGCCTGCGCCCACGCGATCGCGGTGCTGAGGAAGTTGATCGAAAGCAGCAGTGACTTGTACAAGGGTCCTCCGGGGAAGCGGTTGAGCCGACAAGGTGACCCGTTTGGCGACATAATGTATCTACGAAATGCGTGGTGGGCGCGCGGGGCTTGGCTACCCGCCTCGATACATGTGGAATCATCCAAATGTGAACGCGAACGCCTCCACCCCGGGATCGAGAAACTCGATCTCGAATCGGCGATCCGCGATCGGCCGCGACTGCCGGATCAGCTGATACAGGCGCTGCCGGGTCACCGCGCCCTGGCCCTGCTCGTCGACGTCGATGCCGTGCGCGCTCCCCGGCGCCTGGCCGTCGATGCGCACGCGGTATCGCACCGCAGTCCCTTTCGCCACCGGTCCCAGGACCATATGGAGATCGCGGGCGTGAAAGCGTGAGAGGATCCGACCGCGGGCCTCGTTGAGCGTGACGGCATGCCTGCCGATTGTCCAGGTGCCGGCAACCGTCCATTCGTTCAAACCCAGCTTCGCCGCGTCGCGGTTGGAGACGAAGCCCTCGGTGCGCTCGGAGCCGAGGTAGTTCTCGGGGGACCGTAGGTTGTCCCAGTCGGCGGCTACTTCGATACCACGGGCGTCGGGCGTCACCATGTCACGCCCGATGTCGCCCGCGCCGGCTTCCATGAGCAACTTCTGAATCATCGCCTCGGCCTCGTCGTAGTCGCCCTCCCCGAACTGGTGATGTCGGGTCACGCCCTTCGCGTCGATAAAGTAGAGCGCGGGCCAGTACTGGTTATCGAACCCGTTCCAAACTGCGTAGTCGTTGTCGACCGCGACCGGGTAGTCCACGGGCATCTCTTTTACCGCGCGACGCACGTTCTCGATGTCGTGCTCAAAGCCGTACTCCGGCGTGTGCACACCGATGATGATCAGTCCGCGACGCTGGTACTTCTCCGCCCACGCGCGCCGGTACGGCAGCGTCCGCAGCCAGTTGATGCAGGTGTAGGTCCAGAAGTCGACGAGCACCACCTTCCCGCGCAGGCCCTCCGCGGAGAGCGGCGGTGAGTTCAACCAGGTGGTGGCGCCGCGGAGCGCCGATAACCCGTGGTCCGACGTGACTCCCATCGCGTGCAGCACCGACTTGGTCGCACCCAACATGGCGAGCTCCAGTCCCCCGATGGTGGCCGCCGCGGTGGCGAGGAAGCGGCGGCGATCCTGGGTGGTTCCGCTGGTCACGGCGCTCCAGCAGCCCGTTCGATCAGTCGCGCGACGTCGCCCGGATGCGAGAGGAACGCGACGTGACTCGCCTTGATCTCGGTCGTCCGCGCGTTGATGCGCTTGGCGTAGAACCGCTCGAGGTCGGGATTGATGGCCTTATCGTCCTGCGAGACCAGGTACCACGATGGAATGGTCTTCCACGCCGCCTGGTCCACGCTGGCGCCGAACACGTTGCCGCTGATCGGCTTCTGGGTCGCCGCCATGACGCGCGTCTCCGCCACCGGAAGATCGGCGGCAAAGACCGTATGGAACTGCGCGGAGTCGACGTACAGGAACCCGGCCTTATCGGGCCTGAGTGCCGCGCCGAGCGGGGCCGGATACTTGTCGCCGAACGCGCCGATCGCCTCGCCCACCTCGGGCGCGAACGCCGCGATATAGACGAGCGACTTCACATTGGAGCTCCCGGCCGAGGCGGCGGTGATCACCGCCCCGCCATACGAGTGCCCGACGAGGACCACTGGTCCGGTTTGCGCATCGACGACGCGCTTCGTCGTCTCGACGTCCGCGGCCAGCGACGTGAGCGGGTTCTGTACCGCGATTACGGTGTAGCCGTCGCGCTGGAGGATGGGGATCACCTTCTGCCAGCTCGAGCCGTCGGCGAACGCGCCATGGACGAGCACGATTGTCGGACGGTTGGACGGGCTGACGGGCGGACCGGCGGACTGGCTGTGCAAGCCCGCGGCGAATCCGGTGACCATCAACGCGGTGATGAGCATTCTTGTTGTGCGTATCATTGCGCGCTCCTGAGAGATTGGAACCCGGCGCGGAGCTCAGTCACGAACGTCTCCGGCTGCTCCCACGCCGCGAAGTGTGTGCCCTTAGGAAGGCGGGTGTACCGGAGCAGCTTGGGATACGCGTGCACGGTCCAACTCTGCGGGGCTTGATAGATCTCGTCTGGATACGCCATGACGGCTACTGGAAGTTGAACGCCCCGGGCGTCGAAGAAGCCACCCTTGCCCCCCAACTGCTGGGTGGTCCAATAGAGACGCGCCGAGGAAACGGCCGTGTTGGTCAGCCAATAGAGGGTGATGTTGTCGAGGATATCGTCGCGCGACAGGCCCTCACTGCCGCCATCGAAGACGCGCACGATGAGCTCCTCGCTGCGCGCGTCGTGGTCGATCATCCAGGCCGCGAGACCAACGGGCGAATCGGCGAGCGCATACAGCGTCTGGGGCCGGAGCCCCATCTCGTTGGCGTAGCCGAGGCCCTTCTTGTAGAAGAAGTCGAGCTGGTCCCAGGCACGCCGTTCGTCGGCTGACAGGGTGGCTGGCGGCGCCTCGCCCCGGGCCATGGCCTGCGCGATCTCGGGCGGAACCGCGGCCGGCATGTTGGTGGAGATCGCGAGCAACCCTGGGGGTTGCTGCAGGGCCATCACCTCCGAGACCGCGTTCCCCCAATCGCCGCCCTGTGCGACGTAGCGCGTGTAGCCGAGGCGCTGCATCAGCTCCGCCCACGCGCGCGCGATG
>QHUD01000167.1 GCA_003221085.1 Gemmatimonadota bacterium | reverse complement strand
TTCGTGCCGGGTCACTGCGCCTTGAGGGCATACAGACCGTCGCGAAACTCACCCTTGGCGCCGAGCGGCTCGTGATCGACCAGGACCAGGTCCGGGGCCAATCCCAGGGCGGCGGCGCGCAGGATCTGACCGCGGATGGTCCGGAAGCGTTGCTTGGCCGCCTCCTCCTCGGTCGGGGACCGCTCCACGCCCTCCGCCGTCAGGAGCGTGGGCAACTTGATGTAGTCGCACCGTTCGGGAAGGGTGAAATTGGCGGCGACGGGCGACTTGGTCGCGATGTATGCGACGAAGGTGGGATAGGCCGCGAGCACGCGCCGCGCGATGGCCAGCGTCCGGGTGATGTGGCCCAGCCCCTGGTGATCCTGCGCGTACAGCAGGACGGTCGGCGTGTGTGGCGCCCCGGATCGCGTCACCTCAGCCCCACCTCCGCAGCCGCCGAGGCGACCGGCTGCCGCGGGCCCGCGCGGAGGCCCAGCAGTTCCGCCAGCAGGCCCGGGATGCGGGTGAGGCCGCCCAGATCGACCCGACCGCGGGTGGGAGGGGGCGGACCCGGATCGCGAGCCAGCCATTCGGTCAGCGCCCGCGGGCTGAGCTTGTCGGGGTGCAGCACGGCGACGAGGCCCATGTCACGCAGACGCTCGGCACGGATCCACTGCTCCGGCTCTGGCCTCACGCGCGGCACGATCAGCGCGTGCTTCTCGAAAGAGAGCACCTCGCAGATCGTGTTGTACCCTCCCATGGCGATGATCCGGTCTGCCCGCTCGATCAACGGTGTGGGATCCGGCACGAACTCGAGCACGTGGAAGCGCGAGCGTCCCTGGGCGCGCTGGTAGACGCCCTGCCGCTGTTCGCCCGGCATCAGCGGCCCCGTCACGAGGACCCCGCTGGTGTCGGGCGGCAAGTCGGCTTCGAGAAACGCCTCGGCCAGGGCACCGCCGTCGTGTCCGCCGCCGACGACGCACAACGCCACCCGATCGGGAGGGGGGGGCAAGCTCGCGAGCAGGGGGCCGGCCTGCGCCTCGGCAAACTCGAGCCGCGGGCGCTGGTCCAGGTACCCCGTGTAGCGCACCCGTGCCGCGATGTCATCGGGCAGGCCGTATTCCCGAACGGCGTCGTACACGGCGGGATCCCCGTATATCCAGATCGCGTCATAGTGCTCCCGAATGGCGTCCATGTTGGCCCGGTCGGACCACGTGCGCTGCACGGTCTCGGGATCGTACAGCACCTCACGCATGCCGAGGACGCAGCGTGTGTTCCCGCGTTTCCGCAGGCGCTCGAGCGTGCCGGTGAGCTCGTTCGCGACCCCCAGCGGCAGGTGATCGACGATCAGCACGTCCGGCTCGAACACCTGCATCGCGCTGCGAATGACCCGGGAGCGGAGCGCGATGAGCTCCTGGTCGGAGACGTCGAGCAGGAAGCGCGGGTTATAGGCCCCGTCGGGCTCTCGCCGGAGCGCCGGAAGCGTGACACAGTCCACGCCCTCCGGCATCGGGAGTGCGCCGGCTTGCCACGCTTCCGCGATCAGTACGACCGCCGGCGACGGCGGCGCGGCACGTAAGGCCTGGGCGATCGAGGCGTTGCGGCGAATGTGACCGAACCCGACCATCCCCTGCGAGTACATGGCGACGCGGGGAGACGCTGCCTCGCGGGTGGCCAGCGCGGCGAGCGGCGGACGCACCGGCCGCGCCCGGGGCGCCGGCTTCGGCGCCTCCACCCGCAGCCTGATCTCGTCCACCAGCTTCTGGATCTCGTCCAGCTCCTCGGCCGTCGCCGGGGTCGTGCTGAGCGCCTGGAGGACCAGATCCAAGGTCGAGCCCCGGAACGCACGGTATCCGGCCGCCGGTTGGATGGAGAGCGAGTCGCCGGGAACGATCGACTCGCCGCGCACGGCGCGCTCGGCGGCCGCGTAGATGTAGCGCGCGAGGCGTCGGGGACCGTACGGCACGCCCTTGAAGCCCGGGAAGCTCGAGATGTCGATGACATACGGGCGGCCTTCGCTCTCCACGATGTCGAGCCCGAAGAGGTCGATTCCGAACGCCGATCCGCAACGTCGCGCGATGTCCTCGAGCTCGGGAGTGAGGGTGAACGGGTGACCCCGCTTTTCCTCGGGAGTGCGCCCAGGGCGAACCCGGACTACGCCGAACCGCTCGCTCCCGAGCGAGTAGACCTTGCGGTACGTCGGCCCGTCCGGCGCGTGGTAGCGCTGGGCGAATACCGGCTCCTCCATGGGCCCGAGCGCCGCCAGCTCGGTGGCGTTCGAGACCACCGCACTGCCCCGCCGGGCGCGGCGGTGAGGCCGTATGATCAGGGGCCCCCGATCGAGCGCCGGCAAGAGCTGGCTGGCATGGGACGCGACGAAGGTCTCGGGCACCGGCACCCCGGCCGCTCGGAGCACCCGGAACGTCACGATCCGGTCGCGCAGCAGCACCGCGACCGGGTAGGGATTGAGGAGCGCGGCACCGGCGCGGTGGAGATCCGCCGCAACACTCATCCCCAGGTCCTTGCGGTTCTTGAGCACGTACAAGTCGTAGTCGAGGCGCACCCGCGCGACGTCGATCAGGTCGTCGCCGAGATGCAGCGGTCGTGCTGCGGCGCCCAGCTCGCCGAGCAAGCGGACCACCTCTGGCATGCCGCGCTCGTCCGTGAACGAGCGTCCCAGCAGAATCGCGATTCGCAGCACGACACCCCTCCGATGTCCGCCGTTGTCTTCTCACCACCCCGCGCGCTTCAGAACCGCAGCAGATAGCTCATCTTCAGGAACACCTGCCGCCCGACGGAAATCGTGGGCTCGTCCGTGCGATACAGGGTCGGCGGGCTGCCCGGCTGCAGCGCGAGATTCTCGTACCCGTCGCGATAGCCCACGTACACCGCCGTGCCCGGGTTGACGAGGTACGTGAAGAGCACGTCCATGGTCCAGCGCTGCTCCGGCGTGACGCGCGACAGCGTCGAGTCCCGGTCCACCGCCGCGTAGTCCACGATGGCGCGCAGGGACAGCGCGCGACTGAACTGGTAGTTGAGCTTCTCGCGCACAATGCGGTCGGTGAACACCCGGACCGGCGGTCCGCCGGCCGGAGCCGCCCCGGGCAGCGTCGTGAGCCAGCTGTACAGGTATGTGTGGTCGAGTCGCAGCCGGGGCGTCGGACGGAACGTGAACGTGAGCTCCCCCTTGCCCGCCCCCGCCACGAACGGCGCCACGCCGGACGGTGGCTTGTGGTTCACGTCCGTCCCCTGTTTGTAGGACACGGACCAGGCGAGCCACTTCAGCCACTCGCTTTCCAGCGACAGCTTCGTTTGGTAGAGGTCGAACGGAAGGTCCTTGAACAGCTCGAACGCCCGCTCGTGCGAGACCTCGAGCTTGGTTTCGCCGACGAGCTTCACCTCCCAGGATGCCTTGAGCGACCGATCGAGGAGCGCGCCGTTCCGATCCCAGGTGAACGCGGTCGTGAAGGTGGGACCGATCTTCACGACGGGACCATCCGGCCGCCGCACGAGCTGGAGCTGGTGCACCATTTCCCGGACCCCGACCCGGGGCACGTAGCCGAGCTGCGCATCGAACGAGGGGCTCAAGTCGAGGTACTGGGCCGAGTAATCCAGGTTGCGTCCGTCCCGCAACAACTGGGCGTAGAGACCCGTCCCCGAGGCACCGGCGGCGCCCGAGTCGCGCGCGTACGTCGCGATCGCCTGGCTGGTGAGGATCCACGTCTTGCTCAGGGCCAACCGCGCATCGGCCGAGGCAACACGATTGGCGCCGCCCGCGAGCTGCCGGTTGCTGACCAGCAGCCCAACCGCGGACTCGCGCCCGATCTCCCGCTGCGCTCGAACGACGCCGATCCCGGCGTTGGGCTCGTGCGTGAGCCCCGACCCCACGAACTCTTCGGGCGCCCGGTCGTTCATCCCGATCGCGCCCAGTGCCCAGCGACCGGCTTTGGTGGTGACGCGCGCCCCGGCGCCGGGATCGGTGATACGGCGCGAGAAGAACAGGTTCACGGGCGTCTGGAAGTAGCCCGCGTTTTCGATGAAGAAGGGTCGCTTCTCCGGGAAGAACACCTCGAACCGCTCGTTGATCGTCACCTGCGGCTCGTCCGATTCCACCTGGCTGAAGTCCGGGTTGACCGTGCCGTCCAGCGTGACGGCATCCCGGACCACGGTCTTCAGGTCCAAGCCCAAGCGCCGGTCCGAGGCGTGACGGAACGCCGGAACCTCGGTGTCGAGGAAGCGGGCACCGGTGAACGCGCCGTACGGAATCGTCTGGATGTTCCGGCCCGGCGAGATGTCGCGGAGCTGGTCGAGGGTCGCGAACTGCGGGACGAACCCCGCGAGCCGTTTCGTCACCAGGGGCCAATAGGCCTCCTCGT
>QHUD01000088.1 GCA_003221085.1 Gemmatimonadota bacterium | reverse complement strand
GCAGGCCAAGGCCGATCTCGCGAGCGGCACCGTGGAGGATCTGCGACGCAAGGTCGAGGAGTACACGGCGCTGCTCGGGGTGATGCGCCGCCTCGTGCCCGAGAAGAACGAGGTCCCGGCGCTGATCGACGACATCTCGACCAAGGCCAAAGTGCGGGGCGTGACCATCGGCCGGATCGAGCCCCAACCGGTCGAGCCGGGGCCGCCGTTCGACACGTACCGGTACCGTCTCGAGATCATCGGGCACTACGACCAGCTGGGGGAGTTTCTGTCCGACATCGCGAGCCTGCCGCGCATCATCGTGCCACAGGACGTGGTACTCAAGGCGGCCGCGGGGCAGGCGCAGCGGGGGCGGGGGGCAGACGGTGAGCCCGCGATTCGCGGTCTGTCTGGTCGCGTTGCTCGCGACCGGCCCGCTGGCGGCGCAGGCAAAGCCCGCCCCCCCCCCCACCCCCGCCTCCGGTTCGGCGGCCAAACCCGACAGCGCCAGGCGCGACAGCGCCGCGGCGCCGGTGTTGGTGCGCGAGGTCTTCTCGTACGAAGGCGGCGGGCGGGACCCGTTCCTGTCGCTGCTCCGCTCGGGGGACATCCGGCCGCTGCTGTCGGACCTGCGGGTGGTGGGCATCTACTATGACGGGCGGTATCCGGCGCGCAGCGTCGCGGTGCTGCGCGATGTGACTAACAGCAAAGTGTATCGAGTGAAGCCGGGCAACATCATCGGGCGCCTCAAGGCAACGACGATCCGGCCGCGCGAAATCGTGTTTACGGTGCAGGAGTTCGGCTTCGAGCGGCAGGAGAGTCTGCAGCTCGCCAAGCAGGAGGTAACGCCATGAAGCGCATCGCAACCCTCGCCGCCTGGCTGGTCGTGCTGACCCCGGGCGCGAGCCCGGGGATGAAGGGAGGCACGCCCCGCGACGGCGAGGTCAAGGCCGTCAGCGTGGTTCCGGCGGCGGGCAGCGTGGAGGTCGTGATCGATCTCCGCGGCGCCGTCGACATCCAGGACTTCACGCTGGCCAGTCCGGCCCGCCTGGTCATCGACCTGCAGGGCGCGCGACTCGTCGCCCCCGCGGTGTTGTACGACGGCGCCAACCGCGGCGGCATCAAGAACATCCGGTACGCCCAGTTCCGGCCCGGGGTGGTGCGGGTGGTGATCGACCTCGACGCGCTGAAGAACTATCAGATCGAGCGCCGGGACGGTCAGGTGCGGGTGAAGATCGGCTCGGAGCGGACGGCATTCGAGGCATGGTCGAGTAGGGACGTCACGCCCGTCGCCCCTGTCGGCACCGCGGACGTACGTCCGGGGTCAGCGACGAACCCGGGGCGCGAGCCCGGGGTTCGCACCGGGCAGGCCGCGCGGGGGGGGGGCCAGGCGGCGCGGGTGGCGACGCCGGCGCAGAGCGGCGACGGCCCAACGATCGACGCCTACCTCGAGGCCCACGCGAAGGAGAGCGCGCAGTCGCAGGCGGCGCGCATCACGGTCACCTGGGACAACGCGGACCTGCGGGAGGTGGTGGCGGGCTTCGCGGCGTTCAGCGGGCGGACCATCATCGTGTCCAAGGACGTGAAGGGTCAGGTGTCGGCCGAAATCAAGAACCAACCGTGGGACCTGGCCTTCAATGCGGTGCTCGAATCGCAGGGGCTCGCCGCCAACGTGCTGGACGGCGGCATCATCCAGGTGATCGACAAGCGCGACCTGGCGCGCGCCGACTCGACGGTGCCGGTGGAGACCCGGCTGGTGCGGGTGAATTACGCCAAGGCGGGGGCCCTGGTCCCGTCGGTGGCGTCGATTCTCACCAAGCGCGGCGCCGTGGTCGCCGATTCCACCAGCAACGCGCTGGTGATCACCGAGATCTCGAGCCGCATCAACCGCGTCGAAGAGTTCGTCAAGGGCCTCGACATCCGCACGCCGCAGGTGTCGATCCAGGCGAAGATCATCTTCGTCGACCGCACCGATGTCGAGGAGCTCGGCGTGAAGTACGACCTCGGCTCCCAGACGCAGTTCTTCAACAAGCTGGTGCAGCGGCCGGACCCGCGCACCGCCAAGGCCGTCGACACCAACGGCGATGGCGTGCCCGACGCGTTCGTGCCCCAGAGTAACTTCGCGCCCAATGACGTGATCGTGGACCTGGGCGGGAACTCGCTGTCCGCCATCGGGAACGCCGATCAGGAAGTGGTGAACCCGGCGCTCAACCTGATCTTCTCGACCGCGATCGGGAACTTCGATTTGACGACGTTCCTGCAGGCGCTGCAACGGGTCGAGCTGGCCGACGTCCAGGCGGAGCCGACCATCACGACCCTCGACAACCGGGCGGCCGAGATCCTGGTGGGCGACCGCGTGCCGATCCGCGTGATCGACGTGAGCACGGCGGGCGCCGTCGCGGGCGCCGTGCCGCGCGCCACCGTGCGCTTCGAGCAGACCGGCATCAACCTGAAGGTGACGCCGCACGTGACGGCGAACCGTCAGGTCCTGATGGAAGTGCACGCCGAGCGCTCCAACGTGAAGCCCGCGTCGGTGGACATCGGGTTCACGTTCCAGACGCAGCAGGCGGACAATCAGATATTGGTGAACGACGGCGAAACGGCGGTCATCGGTGGCCTCACAGTGACGGAGGTCACGGTGACAAAGTCCGGAATTCCCTTCCTTGTAGACTTGCCGATTCTCGGAAAGCTGTTCGGCTTCAGCTCCGAGCAGGAGCAGCGGCGCGATCTGCTGATTCTCATCACGCCGCACATCATCGACGACCTGGTGACGCCCAGCACCGGGAAGTGACCAGGAGCGTTCTTATGCCGCAGGTGCGTGTGGGTCGGGCTTGGTGTGCCATGGTCGCGCTCGCGACTGTCGCCGGCGCGTGCGAGACGGCCCGGAACCCGGGCGGCATCCTGCGCGACGTGACCCCGCCCACCATCGTGCTGACCCCGGCGGCGGACACGCAGGCGATCGCGAACGGGCTGTCGTTCACCGTCAACGCGACCGACAACCTGGGCCTGAAAGACATCCAACTTAGGTACGCCGGCGGCTACATCGCCCAGACCGACACCGTTTTCAACACGACAGTCACGAGCTACAACCAGGGCACGAAGATCTCGTTCCCGGCGGGGTCGGGCGCGGGCGGATTCATCACGATCATCGGCCGCGCCACCGACGGCGCCGGGAACTTCACGGAAGACACGATCCTGGTCTTCCTGTCGAACGTGCAGGCGTTGAGCGTCACGCTGGTCGCGCCCACGGCCCCCGCGCTCGCCTCGAGCGGCAAGAACATCCTGGTCCAGGTCCACGCGCAGCAGCTGGGTGGGATCGAGCGCATCGGGTTCATCATCGTCTCGCGCAACGCGGTCACCGACCCGACCGTTCCGCCCACGGACTCACTGGTGTTCACGCCGCCCGCGCGGCAACCGCCGGACACGACCTACACGGACACGCTGACGGTCAACGCCGGTTTCACGTCTTTCACCGTGACCGGGTTCGCGGTGGACGCCGGTGGGCGCCGGGCGTTCTCGAACACGGTCACCGTCACGGTGCAGACGCCGGGCAACGACGTCACGCCGCCGGCCGTGTCGCACACGATCTCGTCGCGCGTGGAGGTGAACGACAACATCACGGTGCACGCCACCGACCCGAGCGGCATCAAAGTGATGGGCTTCCGGGTGGACACGGCGCTCGCCGCCGCTCCCCCGTTCACCGGGATCACGCCGCTCAAGTTCGTGCTCGACTCGACCATGGCCGCGGCCAACCTGACCACGGTCGATAAGGTGTTCGCGCTGGCGCTGCCGCTGTCAGACAGCGGGCTGCCGAAGAGTGTGGTGATACGAGGCTACGCCTGCGACCTCGCCACCGCCAGAAATTGCGCCTACTCGCAGACGAGCACCGTCATCGCCGGAAGCCCGCCGCGCAGTGCGCCGCTCCGGGCCATAGGGGCGTGTACCTCACCAACGACATGCTGGGCCGGGTCGAAGTGTACAACCTCGCGACCAACACCTTCGACCCGAACGGCATCATCACCGCCGGTCCGGTACCGTGGGGCATCGCGCTCTGGCCGGTGGACACGCTGGGTACCTACGACCCCAACCGGGTCGTCGTGGCGGACGCCGGGGGCACCGAGCTGTCGATCCTGGATGCGAGCACGCGGCTGCTCGTGTGGCGACAGGCGCTGCCGAACTTCCTGATCGAGAAGTACTCGATTCAGATCTCGAGTGGCTTCACCCGCGCCGTGATCACGGTGCACGACGTCTCCGACCGGCCGCAGTATCTCGGGACCGTGTGCCGCGTGACGACGGGCTCATCCACCTGCGCGGCCGACTCGATCTACGCGATTTACTCGACTACCCCGACGCAGAGCAGCTCGTCCCCGTTCAGCGGGCGGGCGACGCTGCGGATGGAAAAGCTGGTCAACTCGGCGGATACGCTGCAGTTGTTCGGCCATCTGTTCTGGGAGCTCGGCGACCTCGGCTCGAACGTGTCGGGGGACACGCTCCGCATCGAGCTACTCCGGCCGAGTTTGAACCAGCGCAAGGTGGTGCTCACGGCGTGCAAGGCCGTCACGATCGACTTCCCGACCTTCGGCCTGGGCGACCAGACGTTCGTCCGCAACACCGGAAACTTCACGCACGCGTTCGTGGGCGAGGGCGGGAACGTCTCGGCGGCGTTCGCGCGCGTGATGGGCTACTCGGCGAAAAAGCGGTTGATCACGCCGGCCAATAGCTGCAACATGGTACCGACCGGCCTCCCCGACGCGGGCACCGACGATCAGGACTTCGGCATGTCCCCCGGTGTGCACGTCAGCGACTTCATCAGCAACACCGGGGTGCACGTCGTTTCGATCGCGACCAACTTCAACGGCCTTACGAACCTGGTGCGGGCGGGCACGGACTCGACCTACTACCTGGACGAGGGGTTGCGGCTGTGGGGCACGTCGTCCGTCGGGTCGGCCACGCCCGGGATGGACATGAACTACAACCACAAGTTCGAGCCGGGTACGGGGTGCACCCCTAATTGCGGCGGCGGCTCGGGCGTCCTGAGCGAGCGCATGGTGTTCGCCGCGTCGCCGGACACGAGCATCCGGGCGTTCGACACCTACTTCTTCAACCAGCAGAAGAAGATCGCGATTCGCGACCCGATCATTGGTCCGTTGCGCGTGGCGTTCGACGCGACGAGCGCCCAGCAGTATCTGTTCGGGATCACGGCCCGCGGGCTGGTGGTGATCTCGCTGCCGACCATCACGAACATCAACCCGCAAGCGCCTCCGCGACGGTGAAGCCGCACCCCCTGGCCCCCGCGCGACACGGTTGCGAGGGGGAACGGCCTGAAGAACTCGTGAGCCCGGCCCGGAGTCGGGCTCGCGTGCTATTATCGGGAGGAGGGAGGTAACGTAGCGTGACGTTCCGCTTCACGACGGCGGGCGAGTCGCACGGACGGGGCCTGGTAGGGGTCCTCGAGGGGATTCCCGCCGGGCTCCCGCTCTCGGCCGAGCGCGTCAACGCCGAGCTGAAGCGACGCATGGGCGGCTACGGCCGCGGCGCCCGCATGAAGATCGAGGCCGACCAGATCGAGTGGCTCTCGGGCGTGCGCGCCGGCGAGACGCTCGGCTCCCCCATCGCCATGCTCGTGTGGAACCGCGACTGGGAGCACTGGCAGGACGTGATGGCGCCCGAGGCCGACGCGGCCGGGGGGGGCTCCGAGCGCCGCCGCCAGGTGACGCGCCCGCGTCCCGGGCACGCCGATCTCGCGGGCTCGCTCAAGTACGACCGCCAGGACGCGCGCGATATCCTGGAGCGGGCGAGCGCGCGCGAGACGGTGGCGCGGGTGGCCTGCGGCGCGGTGTGCAAGGTGCTGCTGGAGCAGTTCGGCGTGGAGATCGGGTCGCATGTGGTCGAATTGGGTGGGGTGGTGGCCAAATGCCCGGTCCCGATCCCTCAGCCCCTCAACCCGGCCTCCGACGCCAGCCTGGTGCGGTGCCTCGACGCCGAGGCGGAGAAGGAAATGATCGCCCGCATCGACGCGGCCAAAGCAACGGGTGACACGCTGGGCGGCGTGGTCGAGGTGATCGCGCTGGGCCTTCCCGTCGGGCTCGGCTCCCACGTCTCGTGGGACGCGAAGCTGGACGGGCGCCTCGCGCAGGCCCTCATGTCCATTCCGGCCGTCAAAGGCGTGGAGCTGGGCCTCGGCTTCGAGGCGGCGCGGCGCAAGGGCTCCGAGGTGCACGACGAGATCCTGCCCGGCCTGGCCCGCGCCACGAACCGCGCGGGCGGCACCGAGGGCGGCATGACCACGGGCGAGCCGCTGGTCGCCCGCGTCGCCATGAAGCCGATCTCCACGCTCATGTCGCCGCTCCGCACGGTGGACCTGAAGACCGGCGGCCCAGCGCAGGCGCAGTCCGAGCGCTCGGACGTGACCGCCGTGCCCGCCATGGGGGTCATCGCCGAGGCGATGCTGGCGCTGGTGCTGGCGCAGGCGTTGCTCGAGAAGTTCGGCGGCGACGCGCTGAGCGAGACCAGACGGAACTTCGAGGGGTATCTCGCGCAGGTGCGCGCGCGCACGCCCAAGGGGGCCGCCTCGTGATCGTGAAACGGCACATCGTGCTGATCGGCCTGCCGGGGTCGGGCAAGAGCGCCGTGGGCCGGCTCGTGTCGGAACGGTTGAAGGCGGGATTCGTGGATATCGACGCGATCGTGGAGCGGCGCGAAGGGCGGCCGATCTCGATGATCTTCGCGGAGAAGGGCGAAGCGGCGTTCCGCGAAATGGAGCGGAAGGAGATGGAGACCGCGCTCGCGGGCGAGCCCGCGGTGATCGCTCCCGGCGGCGGCTGGGCGGCGCAACCCGGCGCGATCGACGCCGCGAAATTGCACGCGCTCGTGATCTATCTGCACACGCGGCCCGAGACCGCGGCGCAGCGTGCGGCGCCCGAGGGAACCCGGCCGGCGTTAATGGGAGAGGACCCGGTGTCGCGCATGCGGCTCTTGCAGAAGGAGCGCGAGGAGTTCTATCGCGGCGCGCACGCGCAAGTTGAGACGGACAAGAAGTCGCCGCCGCAGGTGGCGAATGAGGTCGTTAGGCTTGCGCAATCGAGTGCGGGATGGTAAAGATGCGCTCTCGTGTCGTTTGACGAAGGATTGATGCGTGGCTGCTAAGAAGCGTAGCGTGAAGACCGAAGCCGTCGCGGCTGAGCCGACGGAAACCGCCGTGGCCTTGGCCGCCGCTCCCAGGCGGCGGGTACGGAAGCCGAAGGCGTCGGCCGCCACCGGCGGGGGCGGAAAGGGCTCGCTCGTGATCGTCGAGTCGCCCACCAAGGCGAAGACGATCGGGAAGTACCTGGGCTCGGGCTACACGGTCAAGGCGACCGTGGGGCACCTGCGCGATCTGCCCCAGCGCAAGCTGGGCGTGGACGTGGAGAACGGCTTCACGCCCGAGTACGTCACCATCAAGGAGAAGGCCAAGACCCTCGCCGAGATCAAGAAGGCCGCGAAGGCGTCGGAGCGCGTGCTCCTCGCCACCGACCCGGACCGGGAGGGCGAGGCGATCGCCTGGCACGTGGCGAGCCAGCTGGGCAACGGGAAAGGCGGCAAGATCCGTCGCGTCCTGTTCCACGAGATCACCAAGGACGCGGTGGCTCAGGCGCTGGCGCATCCCCTCGACATCGACCAGCGGAAGGTGGACGCGCAGCAGGCGCGCCGGGTGCTGGACCGGCTGGTCGGCTACAAGACGTCCCCGCTGCTCTGGAAGAGCATCAAGACCGGCCTGTCGGCGGGCCGGGTGCAGACGGTCGCGCTGCGGCTGATCTGCGAGCGCGAAGAGGAGATCCGCAAGTTCGTACCGCAGGAATACTGGACCATCGAGGCCGACCTCGAGAAGGACGGCCAGGCGTTCCAGGCGCGGCTGCACAAGCTCGACGGGAAAAAGCCGGAGATCAAGGACGAGGCGACCGCGCGGGGCATCGTCGCGGACGCGCTCAAGATTCCTTTCAAAGTCACCGCGGTCGAAAAGGGCGAGCGACGGCGGGCGGCGCCTCCACCGTTCCGCACCAGCACGCTGCAGCAGGAAGCGGCCAAGCAGCTCGGCTTCTCCGCGGCGGTCACGATGCGGATCGCGCAGCAGCTGTACGAAGGCATCGAGCTCGGCGCCGAGGGCCCGATCGGGCTGATCACCTACATGCGCACCGACTCGGTGCGCGTGGCGGATTCGGCGATCGCCCAGGCGCGCGACTACATCGCGAAGGAATTCGGCAAGCCCTATCTGCCGGCCGAGCCCGTGGTCCACAAGAGCGGGAAGGGCAGCTCGCGGGTCCAGGATGCGCACGAGGCAATCCGGCCGACCGACGTATTGCGGCGCCCGGACGACCTGAAGCAGCATCTCGACTCGAAGCAGTTCAAGCTGTACCAGCTGATCTG
>QHUD01000101.1 GCA_003221085.1 Gemmatimonadota bacterium | reverse complement strand
CTACTCAGGCAACTTCCTGGACGGCTCGCTGCGCGGCAAGAAGGGTGTAGTGTACAGCCACCGTTATGGCTTCGCGATGGAGACGCAGCATTTTCCCGACTCGCCCAACAAACCCGGGTTTCCATCGACCATCCTGCGTCCCGGGGGAGAGTACCGCTCCCGGACCATCTACACGTTCTCTGTGCAGCCCTGAGATCGCGATTCATCCATGACGACCCGCCGCCAGTTCCTTGAGACTGCCGCCGCCGTCCTCGCCGCCCCGTACGCGCGGCTGCCGGCCGCGGGAGACCTACTCCCACTCGGCTTCTCCACGCTCGGCTGTCCGACGTGGACGTGGACCGAGATCCTGGATTTTGCGCGATCGCACGGCTTCGCCGCGGTCGAGCTGCGGGGCCTCCAGAAGACGATGGACTTGAGCCAGGCCCCCGAGTTCTCGCGCGAGGGAGGACGTCTGGATGCGGCGAAGGAGCAGGTCCGCGAGCGCGGGCTGCGGGTATCCGACCTCGGCGCCTCGGCGCAGATGCACGAGCAGGACCCGACGAAGCGCGCCGCGCAGCTCGACGAGGCGCGCCGCTTCATCGACCTGGCCGTGGCGCTCCACGCTCCGTACGTACGCGTGTTTGGCAACAATTACGTGAAGGGCGTGCCGCGCGACGCGATGCTGGCGCACATCGCCCGCGGCCTGCGCGAGCTGGGCGATTACGCCCGGCCCCAGGGCGTCACGGTCCTGATCGAATCCCACGGCGATTTCACGGACTCGCCCACGCTGCTCGAGATCCTCCAACGGGCGGACTCCCCGGCCGTGGCCCTGCTCTGGGACGCGCACCACACCTTCGTCTCAGGGAAAGAGGCGCCGGAGGACACGGTGCGGCAGGTCGGGCGCTATATCCGGCACGTGCACCTCAAGGACTCGGTGCCGTCCTCCGCCACGGCGGGGGGACGCCGCTACGTGCTCACCGGCAGGGGCGAGGTCCCCGTCCAACGTCAGATCCAGGCGCTCGTCAGGCTCGGTTACCGCGGATACTACAACTTCGAGTGGGAAAAGCGCTGGCACCCGGAGATCGAGGAGCCCGAGATCGCGTTCGCCCAGTTCGCGACGGTGGCGGGCGAGTATCTGCGCGGCGCGGGGGTACAGTAGCTGTCGCTCTACCTCGCGACCCTCACGCGCGGGAGCACGCTTCTACAGTTGCGGGCTCGAGTCGCGGGGCGAGGAGGTGAATGATCGCCCACCCGGAGACGTAGGCCAGCCCGCAGACGATGAAGATCGGCGTGTAGTCGTTCCCGTTGCCCTGGAGGATCCGGCCGGTCACGCGCTGAAACGCCCAGCCGCCGATGCCGCCGGCGAACGCCCCGATCCCCACCACCGAACCCACCGCCGCACGCGGGAACATGTCGCTCGCCAGCGTATACACGTTGGCAGACCACGCCTGGTGCGCCGCCGCGGCGACGCTGACAATCAGGACGGCGGTCCACATGCTCCCCGCCAGTGGCGCCAATGCCGTCGGCACGATCAGCAGCGCCATGGCGAGCATCGCGGTCTTGCGCGCCCGATTGACCGTCCAGCCGCGCTTGATCAGGGTGCTCGAGAGCCACCCTCCGCCGATCGAGCCGGCGTCGGCCACGACGTATATCACGATGAGCGGGAGCGCCACCTGCGCCAACTTGATCCCGTACCGAGCGTCCAGGAATTTGGGGAGCCAGTACAGGTAGAACCACCAAATCGGATCGGCCAGCAGCTTCCCCGCCGCGACCGCCCATGTCTGCCTGAACCCGAGCAGGCGGATCCAGGGCACGCGCGCGTTCGCGGGGTCGGGTGGATCGCTGCGGATATGGGCCAGCTCGTCGCTCGAGACGCGCGAGTTTGACTCGGGACTGCGGTACACGGCGAGCCACAGGACCAGCCACAGGAACCCGAGCGAGCCCGTCACGATGAAGGCCCACTGCCAACCCCACGTGAGCGCGATCCAGGGGACGAGGAGGGGTGTGATAATCGCACCGGTGTTCGTTCCCGCGTTGAAGATGCCGGTCGCGAGCGCTCGCTCCTTCTTGGGGAACCACTCGGCGACGGCCTTGATGGCGCCGGGGAAATTTGCCGACTCGGCCACGCCCAGCAGGGCGCGCGCGGCGGAAAACATCGCCGTCGTGCGCGCGAACGCGTGCGCGATGGCAGTGAGGCTCCACGCGACCACGGCTGCCGCGAACCCGCGCCGCACCCCGATCCGGTCGAACAGCCGCCCCGCCGCGAGGAACGCGAAGGCGTAGGGCAGGCTGAACCACGACACCACGTCACCGTAGGCGGCCTCGGACCACCCGAGCTCGCGCTGCAGCGTGGGCGCCAGGATCCCGAGCACCTGGCGGTCGACATAGTTGATGGTGGTGACCGCGAACAGCAGCGCGCATACCGTCCACCGGTACCCGATCCGCGGGGGCGCGACCGCCGTGCTCACCTTTCGCTCCGGGAGAGCGCTTCCCATAGACCTTGCAGGTACGTCACACCGAGCGCCCTATCGTACAGCCCGTATCCCGGCCGCCCCGTTTCACCCCAGATCATGCGGCCGTGGTCGGGGCGCATGGGGCCCGTGAACCCCACGTCCCTCAGGGCGCGGAGCACCTCGAACAGGTCCACGCTGCCGTACGACGACGGATGGGCCGTTTCGTGAAACCCCCGCTCCCCCGTGATCCGGACGTTGCGACAGTGAGCAAAGTGGATACGCCCCAGCCCGCCGAGCCGCCGCACCATGGCCGGCAGGTCGTTCTCGGGGCTCGCGCCGAGCGACCCGGTACAGAACGTCACGCCGTTCGCCGCGCTGTCCACCAGCGTCACGAGGCGCTCGAGAGCTCGGGCATTGGTGATGATCCGCGGCAGTCCGAAGATCGGCCAGGGAGGATCATCGGGATGGATCGCCAGCCTCACGCCGGCCTGCTCGGCGACCGGCACGACGCGCTCCAGAAAGTACGCGAGATTGTCCCAGAACCGCTCCGCGTCCACGTCGCGGTAGGCGGCGAGCAGGGCTTGTAGGTCGGCGGGCCGGTAGGCCGTGGCCCACCCCGGGAGCTCCCCGGTGCCGCGCGACAAATCGATGGCCGCGAGCGCCCGGTCGTCGTACGCGAGCGCCGTGGACCCGTCAGGCAGGCGCAAGGCGAGGTCGGTGCGTGTCCAATCGAAGACCGGCATGAAGTTGTAACACAGGACCGGGATGCCGAGCTCGCCCATGCTCGCGATGCTGGCGCTATAGTGGCCGATGAGGCGATCGCGCCCGGGGCGCCCCAGCTTGATGTCCTCGTGCACCGGGATGCTCTCGACCACGGCAAAGCAGAGTCCGGCGTCTTCGATCTGGGCCTTGAGCGTGCCGAGGCGCGCCCGGCTCCACGCGTCGCCCACCGGCACGTCGTACAGTGCGCTCACCACGCCCGTGACACCGGGGATCTGCCGGATGTATGCGAGCGGGATCGAGTCGGCGGGGCCGAACCAGCGAAAGCTCGGGATCATGCGCGGAGCAGCGCTTGGACGTCCCGCACGCTGGAGCGGCTGAAGTCGCCGGGCACGGTGAGCTTCAACGCGCTTGCCGCCACCGCGAACTCGAGCGCATCAGCCGGTGCATCTCCGCCGACCAGGCGCGCGATGAGCGCCGCGGCGAAGCTGTCGCCGCCGCCCACCCGGTCCACGACCTCCACGCAGTGTCGCCGGCTCTGTGCGAACGAGCCGGTGTCCCTATCGTACAGCACGGCGCTCCAGCCGTGCCGTCGGGGCCCGAGAATCTCGCGTCGGGTGAGCGTGACGCGCTCGACGCCGCACCGATCGGCGACCCGCTTCGCGAGGTCCCGGGCGGGTCCGGGGCTCGCGAGGGAGTCGTCGTCCGCGTCGATCCCGAGCATCGCGCGTACGGCGGTCGGATTGGCGATCAGGACCGTCGCCTGTCGAGCCAGGGGCTCGACGAGCGGCCGCGGGTCTCGGTCGCGCCACAGCGCCTCGCGGTAGTTCAAGTCGAAGCTGACGGGTGTGCCTTGGGCGCGCGCACAGGTGATGGCGCCCGCGAGCGCGGCCGCCGGGCCGTCGCCCAGGGCCGGGGTGATCCCCGACGAGTGGAACCAATCCGCGCCCGCGAGCACGCGAGGCCAGTCTACCGCGCGCGGCTCGATCCGGGCGAAGGCCGAACCCGCGCGGTCGTACACGACGCGCATGGCGCGCAGGTCCGCGCCCGGCTCGACGAAGTAGATCCCCAGGCGCTCGCCGCCGCGCACGATCCACTCCATGCCGACGCCCTCGCGCGCGAGCGCCGCCACGCCGGCGTCCCCGATGGGATTGTCGGGGGCGCGCGTGACGTAGTCGCAACGCACGCCGAAATGACTGAGGGCGACCGCGACATTCGCCTCTGCGCCGCCGAAGTACGTCACCAGGTCGCTAGATTCGAACAGGTGTTCTTCACCAGGCGGGCTGAGTCGGAGGAGCAGCTCGCCGAACGTAACCACCCGCTTCACTCCGGCGCGGATCCATTCGCCGGCGTTTTCAAGCGACACGCCGCCCGAGGGCACGAGCCGGAGGAATGGCAGTGGCGCGAGCACATCGCGGATGTAGCCGGGACCGACGGCGGAGGCGGGGAACAGTTTCATCACGGGCGCGCCCGCGCGCCACCCCTCGAGCAGCTCGGTCGGCGTGAACGCTCCCGGCATGCAGGGGATGCCGCGGTCGCGGCAGGCGCGGATCACCGCTGGATTGAGTGTGGGGCTCACCACGAAACGCGCGCCGGCATCGATGACGTAGCGAGCCGCAGATTCGTCGAGCACGGTGCCCGCCCCGATCACGCACCCTGCGAGACCGGGATCGGACGCCAGGTCGGCGATCGTCTCGATGGCGCCCGGCGTCGTCAGGGTGACCTCCACCGCGGTCACGCCCCCTGCCGCCAGCGCGCGGGCGGCGGTCCCGAGCCGAACCGCCTCGGACACCCGAACGACAGCGATCACACCACTCTGGAGCAGCGGGTCGAGCCCCGGCAGGGTCGTCGCCGTGAGGGTCATGATCCGGTGCGTCCGGGAGCTGCGTGTTCCGGCGTGCGGGGCAGAGCCTCGAGCGCCGCGGCCACGCCGTCGTGCTCCAGCAGCACGAGCCAGCGCGTCGTGGCCTCGAGCAGTCCCGGCAGCTCGGCCAGATTGACGCCCCACGCATCCGTGTCGGCCAGCGCACTGGCGGCGAGTCCTGGCAGCGCGGTAGCCGTCCGCCAGTGCCGCTCGATCAGCGGCAGATCTGGGTCGTCGGCGGGGTGCGTGCGGACCCAACGCAGGTAAGCCGCAAGACCCAGGGCCAACCCCTGCGGCGCGATCCTCCGCTTTCGGGCGAACCCCGTGAGCGAAGGGGCCACGCGGGCCCGCAGCTTGGCGGTCTGGTTCGTGGCAATCACACGCCACTCGTGATCCAGCCAGGGGTTGCGGAACCGCTCGATCACGGTTCCGGCGAACGCCGCGGCCGCGTCGCCCGGCAGGTCCGTGGCGGGCGCGATCTCCTCGAAGAGAATGCGACGAAGGAAGCCGCCCAGCCGCGGATGCTCCGCGGCCTCCCGCACCGTGCGCACGCCCGCCAGGAGCGCGAGCGGCGCGGTGGCCGTGTGCGCGCCGTTCAGGAGCCGCAGCTTGCGTTCCCGGTAGAACGCGATGTCGGGAGCGATGATCACGGACTCGGGGAGGACGTCGATCGCGAACGCCGCCCGCAGCTCGGCGGGATCGGCCTCGATCGCCCACAGGGAGTGCGGCTCCGTGACGGTGAGGAGGGCATCGGCGTAGCCGAGCCGCCGCTCGAGGGTCGCGCGCACATCCCGGGCGGGCGTGCCCGTCGTGATCCGGTCGACGAGCGAGGAGCAGAACCGCACCCGCCGCTCGAGCCACCGGCGGAACTGGGCTCCGCGCTCGAGTCCTCCGGCCAAGCCGTCGACCATCGCAGCGAGGCGCGGCCCGTTGTCGTCCACCAGCTCGGTGGGGATGACGAACAGGGGTGGGCCATCCGGCAGGCGCGCGAACCGCGTATGCAGCAGGTCCGTCAACCTGGCGGGGAAGCTCCCGTCCGCGCGAAACCCCGCCTCGGTCACGTTGCTCACCAGCACCTGCAGCTCCGGCCGAGCGACGATATCGCGCACGGCCGGCCATTCGGCGTCGGCGACCAGCGCACGCGAAATCGCGCCGACCAGCCGCGTGCGCTCGACCGGCGCTCCGCGCTCGAGCCCGCGCTCGACCAGCGTGAACAGGCCGTCTTGGGCGTTGATGGCGCGCGCATGGCCTTGTGGCGTGCTTTGAATGACGGCGATACGGCCGGAAAAAGCGACGGCCGAGTTTGCGGCGTCCACGGACGCCGCGCATAAGGCGCGCAGCAGCATGCCCGTGCCGAACTGCAGCACCCGCTCCGGAAGGTGCTCCCGGCGGTAGGCGCCGGGCGGCCAATGCACGGCACTCAGGCGAGGGAGTTCGGCTGTGCTAGGCTGCACCGTCCCGGTGGCCGCGTTGGGGAAAGGGGGGCTCGGTGGCATGCGGGCTCCGAAAGCGAATCGTTGCACGGCCACAACAGCGTCGCAGCTCCGCAGCATCGGTGCGGGCTGCCGGGACCGGTGAATATTGCAACATGGGCGTTTGTGCAGGAAGCGTGCTCCCAAGCTGGCTTCGCTACGAAGCTTCCACGCTGGGCGGCGGCGGGTAGGTTTGGGGCACCCCAACCCCCGTCGAGCGCCATCATGCAGTCAGCCGCAGGTCGCCGTTTCACCCATGCCGTTTGCGTCGTCATCGGTCTCACGGAGCCTCTGGCCGCGCAGGGCGTTCAGGCTCCGGCGCTCACCGTCCACGCCATTTGGGGCTCGCGCGAGTACGCGAGCGATCTGGTAGACGTCACGTGGCTGAAGGACGGCAAGGCGTACACGACCCTCGAGGAAAACGCCGCGGGCCATTCCGATTTGTACCGGGTCGATGCGCTCACGGGGGCGAAGCAGCTGCTGGTACGCGGCGCCGACCTGGTCCCGCCGGGGGGCGGGGAGGGGGGCGGAAAGCCGATCGTGATCGAGGAATACCACTTTTCGGCCGACGGCTCGAAGCTCCTCCTGTTCACGAACTCGGCGCGCGTCTGGCGTCAGAACACCAAGGGGACCTTCTTCGTGTGGGATCTCGCCGGCCGGCGTCTCACGCCGGTGAGCGCCCGCGCCGGGTATCAGCAGTTCGCCAAGTTCTCGCCCGACGGGCGCATGGTCGGCTTCGTGCGCGACAACAACGTCTACGTGACCGACCTCGCCACGGGGGCCGAGACAGCGCTCACCACCGACGGAAGCGAGACCATCATCAACGGCACGTCTGACTGGGTGTACGAGGAGGAGCTCGACCTGCGCGACGCCTTCCGATGGAGTCCGGACGGCCGGCGGATCGCGTTCTGGCGGTTCGACCAGGCGGCCATCCGGCCGTTTTATCTGATCAACGAGGACTCCCTCTACCCGGCGCTGGTGCCGGTGCGCTACCCCAAAGCGGGCACGCCGAACTCCACGGTGAAAATCGGTGTGACGGAGATCGCGACCGGCCGTACCTCATGGGTGGACGTCGGGACCGAACAGGATATCTACGTCGCGGCAATGGACTTCGCCGACTCGCCCAACGAGCTTTGGCTTACCCGGCTCAACCGCCATCAGAACCGTCTCGACGTGCTGCTTGCGGACGCAACGAGCGGCGCCTCCCGCGTGATCACGACCGATCGTGACTCGGCGTGGGTGGACGCGCACGAGCCGGTGTGGTTCGACGGTGGGAAGCAGTTCCTGCTGCTCTCGGACCGGGACGGCTACGCGCAGCTGTACCTCTTCAACCGGGACGGCTCGCTCGTGCGTCGGGTGACGCCCGGGGGCTGGGACGTGTTCGAGGTGTACGGCGTGGACGAGCGTGCGCGGGCCGTGTACCTCTCCGGCGCGATCGACGGGCCGCTCGGGCGGTCGGTCGTGCGAATCGGGCTCGACAGCAAGGGGCTGCGCCGGATTTCGAGCGAGCCGGGCTCGCATGCCGCGAGGTTCGATCCAACGTACCGCCTGTACGTCGACACCTATTCGCGGGCCGGCGTGCCTCCGGTCGAAACGCTGCGCCACGCCGACGGGTCGCCCGTTCGGCCCCTGGCGGGCAACCTGGCGCTGGTGGGGAAGGTGGACGCGCTGCGGCTCCGGCCGCCGGAGTTTCTCACGGTCCCGACGCCCGACGGCGTCGAGCTCAACGCCTGGATCATCAAGCCGCGGGATTTCGACCCCACGAAACGCTACCCGCTCATGCTGGTCGTGTACGGCGGGCCCGGCTCGCAAACAGTCACGGACGCGTGGGGCGGCGCGTCCTATCTCTGGCACCAGATGCTCGCGCAGGAGGGGTACCTGGTCGCGAGCGTTGACAACCGCGGCACGGGCGCCCGCGGTGCGAAGTTCCGGAAGCTGACCTATCTGCACATGGGCCGGTACGAGTCGGCCGACCAAATCGCAGCGGCGCGCTGGTTCGGCCGGCAGCCTTTTGTCAGCGCGGATCGGATCGGGATCTGGGGATGGAGCTACGGGGGCTACATGAGCTCGCGCACCGTGTTTCTGGGCGGTGCCGTGTTCAAGGCCGCGATCGCCGTCGCGCCCGTCACCGACTGGCACTTTTACGACACGATCTACACCGAGCGCTACATGCGCACGCCGCAGGAGAACGCGACGGGCTATGACGAGAGCGCGTCGCTGACCTACGCCGATAGCCTCAAGAGCAGCTTCCTCCTGGTGCATGGCACGGGCGACGACAACGTGCACGTCCAGAACAGTGAGCGCCTGGTGGAGCGTCTCGAGGCGGCGAACAAGCAGTTCGACATGCGGATTTACCCGAACAAGACCCACTCGATCGCCGGTGGTACCACGCGGGAGAACCTGTATGGGTTGTTCACGGCGTGGCTGAAGGCCCACCTGTAGGTCGCGAGTTCATTCGCCTCGGCCGGAGGGCGCTGGCCGTCCTCACGCTGATCAACCTCATGACGGGCTTCATTATCGTGTACATGATCGCCGCGCCGCTGTTCGGCTCGCTGGGCGACGCGCGATCCCGCACGCGTCTCCTCGGGCTCGGCGTCGCCATCTGGAGCGTGGCGACGGCGCTCGCCGGCCTGGCGACGAGCTACGCGTCGTTGTTCGCCGCGCGAGCGGCGGTAGGGGTCGGTGAGGCCGCTTACGGCACGATCTCACCGGCGCTCCTGGCGGACTACTTCCCGCGCGAGCGGCGTGGCCGGGTGTTCGCCGTCTTCTTCGCCGCGATCCCCATCGGCTCAGCTCTCGGATACATCGTGGGCGGTCTGGTCGATCACTACTTCGGGTGGCGCCAGGCATTCTTCGTCGCCGGCGTGCCCGGGCTTGTGCTCGCGGCGTTGGCACTGCGGCTGTACGATCCGCCCCGCGGCGCCCAAGACTCAGCTGACGGCCCCGCCTCCGGCGCCCACGGCGCATCGCTCGGCGGTGCCGCCCGTGCGGCGTACGCCGCGCTGGTCCGCAACCGCCCCTACGTCCTCACGGTCTTGGGCTATGCCGCCTACACGTTCGCCATCGGTGCGCTGGCGTTCTGGACGCCGGCGTTCCTCGAGCGCACGCGCGGCATTCCCAAAGCGCAGGCGACCGTGCAGTTCGGGGCGATCGTGGTGGTGACGGGATTCATCGGCACGTACGCCGGAGGATGGATCGGCGATTACTTCCTTCGTGTCTCGCGGCAGGCGTACCTCTGGGTCTCGGGGCTCGTCACGCTCCTCGCGGCGCCGCTCACGCTCGTCGCGCTCGCCGCCCCCCGGCCCGCGGTCTATTGGCCGGCCATCGTGGCAGCGGAATTGTGTCTGTTCGCCTCAACCGGCCCTATCAACTCCGCGATCGTCAACTTGGTTTCACCGCACATGCGGGCCACGGCGGTGGCCTTGAGCATCTTCACGATTCATCTCCTGGGCGACGTTCCCTCCCCGTCCCTCGTTGGGCTCCTGTCCGACGCACGCTCGCTGGGCGAGGCCGTGCTGATCATTCCGTTGGCCGTGCTCGTGGGAGGCATGATCTGGATCTACGCCGCGTCGCGGGGAGGACGCGCCGGCGGCGAGCCGTCGCCGTGAGGACGTTCTTCCGGGCGCTGTTCGGTCTGATCCTGCGCGTCTTCTTTCGCCGCATCGAAGTCTCGGGTATCGAGCGCGTCCCCGAGAGCGGTCCCGTGATCTTCGTCCTCAACCATCCGAGCGGGCTGATCGATCCCGCGTTCCTCCTGTGCCTCGCCCCCCGGCGCATCTCGCTCCTTGCCAAGGCGCCGTTGTTTCGGATGCCGGTGATCGGATTCTTCTGTCGCGCGTTCGAGGCGATTCCCGTACACCGCCGTCAAGACGCGGGCTCCGACTCCTCGCAGAACCGCGAGACGTTCGACACGGCGCGGGGCGTGCTCGCGCGCGGCGGGGCGATAGCGATCTTCCCGGAAGGCGTATCGCACTCGGATCCCAAGCTGCGGCCCCTGAAGACGGGCGCGGCGCGGATCGCGTTCGGCGTGGCGCGTGGACTTTCGCAGTCGGCACCGCTCCGGATCGTGCCGGCGGGCTTGTACTACCGGGCGAAGCGCACCTTTCGGAGTGTTGCCCTGCTGTACTTCGGGGAGCCGTTCGTGGTAGCACCGGTGGCGCTCGAGCCGGGTGAAGAGCCACCGGCGGGGCCGGTCCGTGAGCTGACCGCGCGGATCGAGCGGGCGCTTGCCGCCGTGACCCTGCAGGCGGAGCAGGCGGAGGCGCACTCGCTGGTCGAGCGGGCGCAGCGCATCGTCAGCACCGAGGACGAGGCGCCGCCGAGTCCGCCGTCTCTTGCGGACGAGTTCGCGCTCCGCCGCCGCTTGCTGGCAGGGTACGATGTCGTGCGGGAGCAGTGGCCAGAGCGCTTCGCAGCCCTGGCGACGCGAATCGATCGCTACGAAGCCGCGCTTGCGGTGGCGGGGCTCGATCCGCAGCAGCTCGCGCCCGGCCGCTTCACGCCGGGCCGCGTGGCCCGGTACGTCGGCAAGGCGGTGCTCGTGCTGGTGCTGCTGTTGCCCGCCGCGCTGGTCGGCGTCGTGGTGCACTATCCGGCCTACCGCGCGGTCGGGTTCGTCGCGACCGGAATGGCCAAGGGAGCGGAGGACGCGCTCGCGAGCATCAAAGTGCTCGCCGCGATGCTCCTGTTTCCCCTCACGTGGATCGGCGTGGCGGCCGTGGTGTGGCTAGGGCGCGGTCTCGAGGATGGTCTGCTTGCCTTGGCGATCGCGCCGCTCACCGCGTATGCGGCCCTGCTGTTCTTCGAGCGGCTCGACCGGATCATCGGCGGGGCGCGGGCGCTCAGTCTCTTCGTGTTCCGGCGATGGGCGTTTCTGCGGCTCTTGGCCGAGCGCCATGCGATCCGGGAGGAGATCGTGGCGCTCGGGCGGGCGGTCGAAACGTCGTAGGGGCGCGGAATAGAGTAGGGGCGCAGCATGCTGCGCCCCTACTGACCCGATCCAAATCCCGCAGGTCCCTACCGCCAGGTCTTCACCTGCTCCACGAAGGCCTCCGCGAGACGGCTCCGGTCGGCGGTGTGCTCCAGCGCGCGTCCCAGATTGGTATGGAACGCTGCGACCGTCGAATCGATCTCGATTGCCCGCGCGAGCGGCCCGAGCGCGTCCTCGAACCGACCTTGCCCGATGTACACCCGCGCCAAGTTGTTCATCGACCGCGCGTCACGCCCGTCGAGCACGATCGCCCGCTTGAGCGCCTCGATCGCGCCACTCGAGTCGCCGAGCTCGGCCTTCACCCGGCCGAGCAGGCGGTACCCCTCGTTCGACGTTGAATCGACCGTCACCACGCCCTCGATGTACGGGAGCGCCTCCTGAGCCTTGCCCTGCTCCAGCAGCACCCGGCTCAGGTTCAGGCGGCTCTTCACATGGGTCGAGTCCTTCTCGAGCGCCTGCGTGAACGCCCGCACCGCGCCGTCGCGGTCGCCCGTCTTCCAAGCCGAGAGCCCGAGCATGTAGAAGCCCCAGACGTTGTTCGGGTGCTCGCTCGTGTAGCTCGTGAACAACCGCAGCGCTTCGTCGTAGCGCTTCTCGGTATACGCGGTCTGGGCGCCGTCGAAGGACGCGGTCCCGGTGGTGACGCCACTGGTCGGAGTCGAAGCGTTCGGAGTCTCGGGCGACACCGTCGTCACTTCGGCCGCGTTCGCATCGCTCGACTGGGAGTGCTTGTCCCCGCACGCGCCGGCGACGAACGCCGCGATGACGCACGGGATGATGGTGAGCTTCCGCATGGGATCCTCCTTCTGGTGGGGCGCTCGCCAGAGCGCCGGTCGAACAGCGGTGGACACCCGCTGTAAGGCAGGAGGGAGGCCAGTCGTCAGTCGTCAGTCATCAGCCGTCAGATCAACGATTTGCATCGGCGAGAAACACGTCGAGTGTCCGGACGGACACGGGTTTCCCGGCGCCCCTGGGTTCGTGGGGACACGAGGCGCGGCTGAAGCCGCGGCTCGGGAGGCAGGCCTTTAGTCTCGCCTCGGAGGGTGGTCTCCCTCGTCCTCTCAGCCCGAAAATGAACGAGCCTGTTATCCTGAGCGCCGCAGGCGCGAAGGATCTCCTAGGCACCGCCGGTGCGCAGGTGCAGCAGCGGATCCTTCGCCCGCGCGCGTGCCGCGCGCTCGCTCAGGACGACAGCGCCGTACGGTTGGTAGAAGACCGGGGATGAGGGGAAAGAGCGCCCTACCCCCGGCTGATGTTATGCCGGCGCATGATCTTCAAGAGGCTGGCGTGATCAGCGAGGCCGAGCGCCTGCGCCGTGCGCGTGATGTGCCAGTTGTTCTGCTCCAGAGCCGCGACGATGATCTGGCGCTCGGCCTCGGCCTTGAGGGCCTGGAACGTGCTGGGCACAGTACCGGTGGGAGTCCTCTGAGGACCCGCTCCTTCCCGGATGTCGGCGGGGATGTCCTCCACACCGATTGCCTCGCTGTCGGTCGCGATGATCATTCGCTCGACCACGTTCCGCAGCTCGCGGACGTTGTTCCGCGTCCAGTCGTATCGCATCAGACAATCGAGCGCCCCCGGGTCGACCGTCTTGGGTCGCACGCCGAAGCGAGCACACGTCGATGCCAACAGGTGTTCGACGAGGGCTGGAACGTCCGAGAGCCGCTCGCGGAGCGCGGGGACGCGAACCACGTGCACGTTGAGACGATAATAGACGTCCTCGCGGAACCGGCCGGCCCGCACTTCAGCCTCGAGGTCACGGTTGGTGGCGGCCACGACGCGCGCGCTCACGGCGACCGTACGGTTCCCGCCGAGTCGGGTGATCTGGCGCTGCTCGATGACCCGCAGCAGCTTCGCCTGCGCCGCGAGGGGCAGCTCGCCGATCTCGTCGAGGAACAGCGTGCCGCCGGAGGCGGCTTCGAATGCGCCCGTGCGGAGCGTGGCGGCGCCCGTGAACGCGCCACGCTCGTGGCCGAACAGCTCGTCTTCCACGAGGTTTTCCGGAATCGCCGCGGCATTGAGGGCGATGAACGGCCCGGTCGGGGTTGCGCCCCGCCGGTGCAGCTCGCGGGCGACCAGCTCCTTCCCGGAACCGCTCTCGCCCACGACCAGGACCGGGCTCGGGATCTTGGCGACGCGCCCGATTGCGTCCTTGAGGTGCTGCATGGCGGGGCTCGCACCCACGAGGGGCGCCTCCGACTCGAGGCGATCCCGCAGGACGGCGAGCTGCCCTGTGAGGCGCTGCTGCTCCAGCGCGTGCTCCACCTCCTGTACCACCCGCTCCATCGGCTCGGCCTTGTCGATGAAACTGCGGGCACCCAGGCGGATGGCTTCGGTGCAGCGGGCGTAGTTGCCCGTCCCGGTGTACACGAGTACTGGAACCTGGAACCCGCGCCGCTGCATGGCGCGCAGCACTTCGAAGCCGTCCATCCCCGGCATCTCCAGGTCGAGGATGACGCAGTCCACCACCTCGCGCTCGAGCAGGTCCAGCGCCTCCCGGCCGCTATGCGCGACGAGTGCGTCGTAACCGCCCACGCGCTTCAGGTCGTACGCATATTGCTCCGCCATGGCGGGCACATCGTCGACGACCAGAATCGCGCTCACGCGCCCTCGCCTGGCAGCTCGACGATGAACGTGCTGCCCGTGCCGGGCTCGGTCTCCACGCGCAGCGCGCCATTGGCATCGAGCACGAGGCGTCTCACGATCGATAGGCCGAGGCCGGTACCGCCCGGCTTTGTCGTGTAGAAGTCGTCGAAGGCACGATTCAGCTCCTCTTTGGTCATCCCGGTGCCGGTGTCGGCGACGGTAATACGCACGCCGCCTTCTCGGTTCACTCCGGTGGACACGGTGATCCGGCCGGCTCGCGCCGCCAGGCTGTCGACAGCGTTTCCGATCAGGTTGTCGAGGATACGCCGCAGCACCAGCGCGTCGGTGCGCGCCGGCGCCAGACCGTCGGCGAGCTCTAGTCGCAGCTCCGCCTGGCCGGTGTTGCTGACCCGGCTGATAGTCTCGCGCACCACTGCGTTCACGTCGCATGACTCGCGGGCGGGCTGGGGGTAGAGGCGAGCGTAGTTGCTCGCCAGGTTCTCGAGATAGGAGATGCTCGACTCGACCGTCGCCTGACGATCCCGGAAGGCGGCAGCGAGCCGGTCCGGGCTCTCGCCGGCGGCCTGGCCGAGATGCCGGAATACGTTCCGGATCGGAATGAGGCCGTTCTTGATGTCGTGGTTCACCTGGCGGGCGAGGTCACCCATCGCCAGCCGTCGCTCGGCCTCGCGCAGGCGCGCCGCGCCGGCGCGCAGCCGCTCGGTCATGGCTGCAAGCAGGTGGCTGAGCGCACCGATTTCGTCCGACCGGTCGCTGTCGAACGCTACGTCCAACCGGTCCATGTCCACGTCGGCGGTCTTCGCCGCGAGCGCGGTCAGCGGCCGGCTGATCCGCGTCGACAGCCACGAGGCCAGGAGCAGCGCGATCAGCCCGGTGACGAGCACCGCGACGAAGAACGACACCGCGACGCCGCGGCGCAGCGCCACGAGCGAGGCGAGCGAGTGCGAGACGACGATCCGCGCAGGGACGAGCCGGGCGGAATCGCCGGCTGTCACGAACGGCACCGCCACGGCGTTCACGACTTGTGTCGCCGGATCGGTCCCTGAGGCCGTATCGGGCGGGAGTCGCACCGCCACGCTGAGCTCGGAGTCGGGCGTCAGCCGCGCCAGAAAGGTCGAATCCACCGCGATGCCGCCCACGAGGGTGAATCGCCGGCCTCCGGGCCCGAGCCGGAGCGAATCCACCCGCGCGAGCGCCAGGAACGGCGCCTCGGCACCGCGCGCTTCCACGAGCGCGGTGCCCGCCGGAGCCGCCGCCAGGAGGCGCGGCAGCGCGGGGTCGGACTGATCGTACTCGTTGCGGAAATGCCCGGAGCTCACGATACGGCCCGTCTCGTCCTGGATTTGCAGCAGCGACAGTCCTGCGAGCCGCATGGCATCGCCGGCGTAGTCGAGCAGGTAGGTGCGCTCGCCCCCCTGCAGCACGGCGCTGCGGAACCGGTTGTCCTGAGCGATGGCGTCCCGCAGGGCGGCGAGCCGGAGCGCGATCCCCCCGCTTCGCTGGTCCAGGTCGGCACGGATAACCCGGACGAGCGCGGACACGCGCTGCTGATATTCCGCGGTCAGACGGTCCGCCATCACCGCGCGAATCCGCAAGCCGAATACGGTCAGGGGGACGAGCACCACCGCGCCGAATCCGAGAAGGAGACGGGCGCGAAACGTCATGGCGGGGCGAGGCGGAGCGTGCCGTCCCAGTCGAGCGTCATTCGTGGGAGCCCGCGCCGGACAACGGCATGCGAGCGGATGTCGAGCAACGGCTCGATAGTGGCGCCCGAGATCCAGGGCGGCAGCTCGAGCGCCGCACGGCACACATCATAGACGCGCCGCCGCACCTGGACCACGTACGCGGCATCGCTGCCCGCCCGCAGCGAGGACTCGAAGGCGGTCGCCGGCACGCCTCCCGCGACGGCGCCCCGGTCCAGCGCGCCCAGGCCCACGAGGCGAGCTGCAAGATCGGCGGTGCTCCGATCGCTCTGATTGTAAACGATGCGGCGCCGCCGTCCGGCGGTCCCGAGCGTGTCGCGCTCCGCGGGAATGCCACACGCCTGGAGGTCGGTGAACCAGAAGCGGCCGGGACCGGACCATTCGGCCGGGCGCGCGTCCCCGTGCACGGCTTCGCGGAGGCTCTCCAGCCGGAGGTCACCGAGCACCGGCTTGTCTCGCCCTGGTGCGAGCAGGACGTACGTGCGGTTCCATTCGAGGGGGACGTCGACGTACCCGGACAGCGTCCTCGCGTACTCGAGCGCCGCCGGGTCGTCCGTCATGAGCACTCCCGCTTCGCCATCGAGCGCATCTCGGGCGGCGCTCGCCGGCATGGCGGCGACTTTCACCACCGGTTGCCCGGTGCGCGCCATCGGCTGCATCACGAGCACGTCTGGCGAGGCGGGATCGCCGCTCGTCATCCAGTAGCGGCCGGTCCCGATCGGCCAGCCACCGCCGGGCGCAGGCTTCGTGACCGCCAGCGCCTGGTCTGCCAGCCGCTGGAACGGCGCCGCGGACGCCGGTATGGTGAAGCTGCGGTCGCCGGTGACAGTGAGGCTGGCCGCGAGCGTCGCGTCGCGTGAGCGCCACGAGGCCAAGACGTCGCGCGGCGTGACCGGTGCCCCGTCCCAGAATCGTGCGTTTTCGCGCAGCGTGAAGGCCCAACGGTCTTCCGGTGCCTGCTCCCAGGCCGCCGCCAGGCCGGGGAGCGCACGTCCCTGGCAGTCCACCCGGATCAACGACTCATAGAGCTGGCCGAACACGAGTCGCTCCCCGTCGTTGCGCGGCAGGGGAGCGTGTTTCAGCTCGATGGGGTCGGTGACGGCGAGCCTGACCGTGTCGCGAACCGTCGCCCGCCCGACCGCGATAGTGCACGTCGTGTCGCCGGGGGCCGGAGCGGGCGGCGCGAGAGGCAGCTCCGCGCGGGGCGCACCCGCGCGGCAGGCTGCCGCGACGAGACCGACCAAGATGACGGAGCGGTGTTGGGGAATCACTGGCCTCGGGCTCCCGGAGGGGCTGTCGAACGATACTCAGGGCAGGAAGCCCCGAGCCAGGCGGGGGCTAGGCGCGCCGTTTCCGATCCATCAGCGCCAGCACGTTCCCCTCGGAGTCGCGGAACTCGGCCAGCCAGAGCTCGTAGTCGGCCGCCCGGTGCACGAGGTGCGGCTCGGTAATGAACTCCACGGCGCGCCCGCGCAGCGTCGCGTGTGCGGCGGCGATGTCGGGCACGAGATAATAGATGGTGGATGCGGGATGGTCGAACTCCGGCGCTTCCGGGACCCCGACCAAGACGGTGGTCGCGCCGCACTGAAAAAACGCCATTTGCGGCGGCGCTTGGAAGAGAAACGGCATACCGAGGGTGTCGCGGTAGAAGCGGACGGCGCGATCGAGGTCGCGGGCTCTTACGAAGATTTGGCCGATCGCGGTGAGACCGAATTGCGGGGTGGCAGCGGTCATGCTGCTGGCTCCTGTTGTGTCAGACAGTGGATCGTTCCCAGTCCCCACACCAGATCCACCGCGTGGATTCCTACGACCGGCCGGTCCTTGATCAGCTCCGCCAGAACCCCGAGCGCCACGCGATCCTTGGGATGGTTGAACGTCGGCACCAGAACGGCCCCGTTCGCGATGTAAAAGTTCGCGTAGCTTGCCGGGAGGCGCTGGCCGTCGAACGTGAGCGGCGCGGGCATCGGTAAATCGACCACCTCGATGTTGGACCCATCCTCCAGTCGCATCCCCTGAAGTCGCTCGCGGTTCTCCTCGAGAGCCCGATAGTTCGCATCCCGGGAGTCCGTCTCACGGCACAGCACGACGGTACGGGGATTGACGAAACGGCACAGGTCGTCGACATGGCCGTGCGTGTCGTCGCCCCCAATCCCCTTGCCGAGCCATAGGACGTTGGTCACGCCGAGCTGGTCGCGCAGTACCGTTTCGATCGCACCGCGCCCGAGCCCGGGGTTCCGGACCTGTACGGTGGGATCGAGGAGGCACTCCTCGGTCGTGAGCAGGGTGCCGCGACCGTTCACATCGATGCTGCCGCCCTCGAGCACCACATCGCGCGCGCCGGCACGCGCGCGGAATAGGCGCATTCTAAGCATGGCAGCCGCGCGCTCCGGAATGCGGGCGTCTTTCTGCCAGTCGCGGTACTTGGCCCAGGCGTTGAACTGGAACCGGACGATGGCGACGTCGCGGCGAGGCTCGGCTCGACGCACGAACAGGGGCCCGAAATCGCGAGTCCAACCGCGGTTCGTCGGAAACCGGAAAAACTCCACTCGTCCGAGATCGACGCCCACGCGCTCGAGCACGCGACGTGCCTGCCGCTCGTGGGCGGCGGAGTTCACGAGGATACGGGCGATTTCA
Source organism: Gemmatimonadota bacterium (assembly GCA_003221085.1). Taxonomy (GTDB): domain Bacteria; phylum Gemmatimonadota; class Gemmatimonadetes; order Gemmatimonadales; family GWC2-71-9; genus AG41. Next base: position 16,697 of record QHUD01000101.1, on the reverse strand, counting down.
CCGGGGGCGAGGGCGCGCACGATCTCGCCGTACACCCAGGGGATCGGAGCGAACTTCCCGGGCCAGTCGCTGGCGTTATGCGGCCACCCGAGCCACGTCGCGCGATGCGGCTCCCACTCGGCGGGCGTACGGAAGCCGAGCGCGGCCGTAGTGTCGGCGCGAGGGGACGGAGGGGGCACTACGGATGGTCGTCGAGGAAACGACTGCCGATGCCCGCATAGGCGTCGACCCGGCGGTCTCGCAGGAAGGGCCAGCCGCGCCGCACTTCCTCGATGCGCGCAAGGTCGATTTCGCCCACCAGGATCGCCTCGCGGTCCGTGGGCGCCTCGGCCACGACGGCGCCGAACGGATCCGACAGAAAGGAGGAGCCCCAGAACTCGATCCCATCGCCTTCTCCGCTGGCGGGGCGCTCGAGGCCGACCCGGTTCACCGCAGCGACGTAACAGCCGTTAGCGATCGCGTGGCTGCGCTGGATCGTGCGCCAGGCATCGAGCTGCTGGGCGCCCTGGGTCGCCTTCTCCTTCGGATGCCAGCCGATCGCCGTCGGGTAAAAGAGCACGTTGGCGCCCTGCAGCGCCGTGAGGCGCGCGCCTTCGGGATACCACTGATCCCAGCATACGAGCGTGCCGATCCGTCCCACGCGCGTATCGAACGCCCGAAAGCCCAGGTCGCCGGGCGTGAAGTAGAACTTCTCGTAATAAGCCGGATCGTCGGGGATGTGCATCTTGCGGTAGATCCCCACGACGCGCCCGTCGGCGTCGATCGTCGCGGCGCTGTTGTGGTAGAGACCCGCGGCGCGGCGCTCGAACACGGGCGCGATCACGACGACCCCGGCCTGCTTCGCCGCCTTCCCCAGTGCCTCCGTGCTCGGGCCCGGGATGGGCTCGGCCAGATCGAACAGCGCGGGGTCCTCCCGCTGCGCGAAGTACTGCGACCGGAACAGTTCCGGAAGGCAAACGAGCTGCGCGCCGGCCGCCGCGGCCTCCGCCACTTTTGCGACCGCTCGCCGCACGTTCGCGTTGGGGTCCGCTGACATCGCCATCTGGACCAGGCCGACTTGGTAACGCGCGGGAGGCCGGAGATCGGTCATGGGGGAGAACACTACACCGTTCCGGTCGTGAATGCACCTTTACAAGTCGCCCGGCGCGGCGTCGATTTCACCCATGCTGCGCTGGTTCATGATCGTCGTCGTGGCCGTCTGTGCGACCGCCATCGCGCCGGCCCGCCAATCGAGCGGCTACCATGTCGTGCGTCGCTATCCGCTCGGCGGGGACGGCGGCTGGGACTATCTGCTGCTCGACCCCGGCTCCCGCCGGCTGTACGTCTCGCGCGGCACCCACGTCGTCGTGATCGACGCCGACTCGGGCGTTCGGCGGGGTGAGATCCCCAACACGCCGGGAGTCCACGGCGTGGCGTTGGCACCCGATGTGGGACGCGGAGCGACCAGCAACGGACGCGACGGCTCGGTCACGATATTCGACGTGCAGTCACTCCAGGCCCTCGGGCGCGTGCGCACCACCGGAGGCAATCCGGACGCCATCGTCTACGAGCCGGCGACGCATCGCGTATTCACGTTCAACGGGGCTGGGCAGAACGCCACCGCGATCGACCTGATGGCCGGTGCCGTGGCCGGCACGGTCGCCCTTGGCGGCAAGCCCGAGTTCGCGGTCGCGCCGGGCGACGGCCGGATCTTCGTGAACATCGAGAACACCGCCGAGCTGGTGGTGCTCGATGCCCGCCGCCTCGCCGTCGCGGCTCGCTGGCCGCTCGCGCCGTGCGAAGAGCCCACCGGCCTCTCGCTCGACGCGGCGCACGCGCGATTGTTCGTCGGCTGCTCGAACCGCCTGATGGTCGTGGTCGATCCCGGGAGTGGGCGCGTCGTCGCGAAGCTCCCGATCGGCGGCGCCGTGGACGGCACGGCGTTCGATCCCGGGACCGGGCTCGCGTTCAGCTCGAACGGCGAGGGCACGCTCACGGTCGTCCGGGAGGTGAGTCCCGATAGTTTTGCCGTCGTCGACACCGTCCCAACGCAGCGCGGCGCGCGCACCCTGGCGCTCGATCCGCGGACCCACGCGGTGTTCCTCGCGACGGCAGACTTCGGTCCCGCGCCGGCGCCGACGCCGGAGCAGCCGCGCCCACGGCCCGTCGTCGTTCCGGGGACGTTTGTGATTCTGGTGGTGGGGCGCTAGGGCGGCGCTACTTCTCGAGTCGGTAGCCGGCCTTGCGGACGGTGAGAATGTGCTGCGGCGCCGCGGGATCGCTCTCGAGCTTGCGGCGCAGCTCGGCCACATGGGTGTCCACGGTGCGGCTGAGCACGGCGGCGCTGTACCCCCACACCTCCGTGAGCAGCTCCATGCGGCTCACCACGGCTCCGCCGCGTCGCAGCAGCGCGAGCAGCAGGTCGAACTCCTTCGGCGTCAGCGCCACCGGCCGGCCGCTCCGCAGCACGGTGCGGGAGGCGGGGATGACTTCCACGGCGCCGAACTGCTCGGGCTCTCCGGCGCCGTCTCCTGGCGGAGCCGTCCGCCGCAACAGCGCCTCGACGCGCGCCAGGAGCTCGAGCACGCCGAACGGCTTCGTCACGTAGTCGTCCGCCCCCAGACGCAGCCCGCGAACCTTGTCGGCCTCCTCGCCGCGCGCGGTGAGGATGAGGATCGGCATCCGCCGCCCCTCGTCGCGCAGCGCGCGGAGGACCCGGTAGCCGTCCAGACCCGGCAGCATCAAATCGAGAATGATCAGGTCGGGCCCGGCGTCCCGGGCACGGGCCAGCCCCTGGGTCCCGTCCTCGACCACGACGACGTCGTAGCCCTCGATCTCGAGGTTGTTGCGCAGGCCGTAGGCGAGATCGGCATTGTCCTCGACCACGAGGATTCGCGTCATGCGGTCGCTCCTGCATCGGTCTGCAGCGACCCGGCCCGCCGCGCGGGGTGGGGCGGGGGCTCGAGCGGTAGCTCGATCACGAAGCGGCCACCGGAGCCGGGCGCGTCTTCGGCCCATGCGCGACCGCCGTGCAGCGCCACCAGCTCGCGGACGACGGACAGGCCGATGCCCGTGCCCGCGACGGCCGAGCCACGGTCGCGCTCGAGCCGCCAGAACTGATCCCAGATGCGCTCGCGGTCGGCCGCCGGAATGCCTGGTCCCTGGTCGTCCACACAGATGCGCGCCCGGCCGTCGCCCACGCTGAGACCGAGCGTGACGGTTTGGCCGGCGGGCCCGTACTTCACCGCGTTGTCGAGCAGGTTGAGGAGCATCTGACGCAGGGCGTCGGCGTCGACCGGTGCCACCACGCCATCGGCGAGGTCGGTGCGCAAGGCGACCCCGCGCGCGGCGGCGAGCGGCGCAAACCCTTCGGCCGCTTCGCTCACGAGTGGTGCGAGCGGCGCCGGGGACGGGGAGAGTCGGGTGAGCCGCCGCTCCGAGCGCGAGAAGTGCAGCAGATTTTCCACGAGGTGGGTGAGCCGGCGCGCTTCCTGGTCGATGATCTCGAGCGAGCGGTCGCGCTCCTCGTCGGAGCGGACACGGCCCAGCAACAAGGTCTCCGAGAACATGCGGATTTGCGCGAGCGGGGTGCGTAGCTCGTGGGACACGCCCGAGACGAAGTCGGCGCGCAGTCGCGACAGGTCATACTCGCGTCGCAGCTGCAGCAGTGCGGCGACGACGAAGCCCGCCGTCAGCGCGAACAACGAGAGCAGCATCGGCAGGTTCGATCGGGGCATGCCGCCGATCACGAGGTTTGGCGCCATATCGGGTCGCAGCGCGACCTGAACCTGCAACCTGCCCATCATTGGTTCCTGAAACGAGTCCCGGGCGGCGAACAACGGCGCGTATTGTACGGGAGAACGGTACAGCTCTACGCCATCCGCCCCGGTAACGATCGCCGAGCCCAGCGAATCGTAGCTCACGCCCCCTGTCAAGGGGCGTGGCAACAACGGAAACTTGTCCTCGTCCGCCGTGTACAGCGGCTCGAAGCCACGGGGGTCTTCCTCGACGCCGACCAGCGTACGCGGGGCCCCGGACTTGTCGCTCACCATGGTGTAGACGATCGCGCGCGACACGCCGTCCACCGTGCGCACGATCGCGCCGAGGCGCTCCTTCGGATCGTAGACCGTGCGGCTGTGAACGGGTAGCGTATCCCGCAGCCACCGTCGCACGGCAGGCGACGGAGTCCCACCCGCCGTTTCCAGCCGCCCGCCCAGCAGGTCGTACCGGAACGTGTAGCGGGCGAGCTTGCGAAACTCGGCTGCGTGGGGCTCGTTGCTCACCGGCAGTTGGCTCGGGCTCGGGAGCTCGGTCTCCGGTTGACCGGCCTTTGCCCGCGAGAGCGCGTCCAGCGCCGGCCAGAAAGCGTGGTAGTACAAGGCCATCTCGGTGCGGTTGGCGAAGCGGGCGGCCGCGAGCCGCGCGTAGTCACGCAACACGCGCTCGGCGGTCGCCTTGTGACCGAGGAAGTTGCGATACGCCTGCCAGGAAATCGCGCCTGCCAGCGCGAGCGTGAGCAGCAGCAGCGCGGCGACAAACAGGGCGCGCGGACGCGGTGGACGGGAGGAGGTCCTCATGGATGCTCGGGAGAGATGCACTGGATGTCGGGGAGTTTCAAGGTGCGTTGACCGTTCTCTGACACCCTCCCCACCACGCCGTTAAAATTGGACCATGGGCAGCCCGGCCGCGTATTACTTCCTGATCCTGGCTACCACTTTTCCGGTCACCGACGCGCGAGAGGCGATTATGGCGTTCTCACTCACCAGCACGGCCTTCCAGGACGGGGCCGCGATCCCCACCAAACACACGTGCGACGGAGCAGACGTGTCCCCGCCGCTCGCCTGGAGCGGCGCGCCGCCGGGGACGAAGAGCTTCGCCCTCATCGCCGATGACCCGGACGCGCCGGCCGGGACTTGGGTTCACTGGGTGCTCTACAGTCTGCCGGCTACCGTCTCCGACCTTCCGGAGAACGTCGCAAAGGTGGAATCGCTAGACCTGCCTGGGGCACGCCAGGGGCGGAATGACTTCCGTCGCCCGGGCTACGGCGGCCCCTGCCCGCCGCCAGGACCCGCGCACCGCTACTTCTTCAAGCTGTACGCGCTTGACGCGCCGCTGAAGCTCAAGGCGGGTGCGCAAAAAAAAGACGTGGAAGCCGCCATGGAAGGCCACGTGCTCGCCACGGCACAGCTCATGGGGACGTACGCGAGATCGAAACGATGAGACTGCTGGTGACGCTGGGGGTGGTGGGTGCGATGCTTGGGAGCAGCTCCCCCAAGTTCTCCGTCGTCGTCCTCCCCGCCCAGACCCGCGGCCTCATGAGCGCCCTCTGGGTCGAAAACAACCGCCATTGGGACGAGCTGGCCGACCAGAACACCCTGACCCAGCTGCTTGGCACCGGAAAGCCGACGCAACGGGAGTACCTCGGCTGCCTCGTGGGGGACGTGGCGGGTGACACGCTGTTCGTGCGCCAGCTCGTGGACGCCAGGCATTTGAAGCAGCTGCAATTCGCCGTTGCGGGCGATTGCGAGGGGGTGGAGGGGCTGGTGGGCTCGTTCCACACCCACCCCTACCGCGCCGATGCGGCGGGCCACGCGCTCAAGGAGCGCGGCCTATCCGCGCTGGACCTCAAAACGTTCGCCGCCGCGCCCGACCTGGTCACGGTGGTGATGTGGGACCTGGATTCGCTCGACGTGGCCACGAAGGCCGTGGACGGCAGCGTGCGCCACCCCGCCGCCGTCCAGGTCCGCTAGGCTCAGCGATCGCCCGAGCCCCCCGCCACGAGGCCCTTGGCCCGCCACTTCTCGAAAATCTTCTTGGCTTGCTGGTGTGCCTCGTCCAGGGCCTGCTTCGCGCTCATCCGTCCCGTCGCCGCGTTGGCGAACATGGTCGGCAGGACGAAGGTGTCGAAGATCTCGCTCTCCGCTGGATTGGCGGGTCCCGGGTGTCCGATGTTGGTCGCCCACTGCAGGGCGGTGCTGATCGGCTTGAGCTTCGAGGGCGGGGTCGAGCCGAACGGATCGTTCGCCGTGACCTGCTCGAGCCACTTGTTGCCCGAGGCGACCTTCTGTGCGACTGGGATGCCCGGGTCAGCGACCGACCCGGTGTACGAGGGGAAGTTGTACAGCTTGCTTCCCAGGACCGCGTCGCGGTAGTGCCCGAGCAAGTCGAGGAGGAACTGCTTCGCCAGGTCCGGGCTCTGCGCGAACTTCCAGATCACGTAGATGCCCATCACGTGCTCGCTCGCCCACCCGGTGCCGCGCGGCCCCTTGAGCGCCGGCACGAAGAAGGTATCGTCAGCCACCGGGAGCTTGTTGTCCTGCGCCGTGCGGTAAGCGGAGATGGAGTTCAGGATGTAGCCCGTCTGACGGGAATTGAGGGCCTGGTTGTTGGACGCCGCGTTCCAGCTCATGACCGACAGGTTCATCCCTGCCTTGAAGAGGCGCACGCCGAACTCCAGTGCCTCGAGATTGTGATCCGACTTGAGGACCACGTTCTCGTTCGCGTCCTGGATGGACCCATCGTACGACCACAACATGGCGCGGGCGGCCATGTTGGAGTCGAGCTCCTGCGACATGCCGATCCCGATCGGGATCTGGATCTCGGGATGCTTGGCCTTGATCAGCGGGGCGGCTTTGACCAGGTCCTCCCACGTGACCGGGCCCTCCGGCATCCCGATTTCGGTCCAAATGCTCTTCAGGTAATCGCCGGGGTCCGGGACGTAGTTATCGGTGAAGCCAAACCATTTGTGCGTTACCGGGTTGTAGGTGCTGCGCTTGCACAGGTCGAGCAAGGGCCCGTTTTGTCGTTCGGCTTCCTTGACCACGTCGGCCATGTCGAGTACCTGTGGCTCGAAGGCGCCCGGCGGCGACAGGAACTGGAACAGATCGTGCCCTTGCTGGGCGGCGACTTCGGCATTCGCCCGAGTGCCCAGGTCGGCGAGGGAGATGTGGTCGACGGTGACTTCGACCCCTTTGGCCGTGCCCCACTCCTTGGCGTACTTGTCGAACCAGACGTCGTAGGACGGGACGAAATGACTCCACTGGAGGATCTTGAGGGTCTTCTCGGGGCGCCTGATCCGGATAGTCGGGCCGAGCGCGGCGCCCAGGGCGACCCCGGTCGTGGTGGTCACGAAGTCGCGTCGATTGATTGTCTTCCGCTTGGTCATGGACCTGCCTCCGTATGTGCGGCCGCTGGTGGCGGGACAAAGTCGCTTCGTGGCTCCGTCGCCGCAAGGCGTCACGGCGGCACCGCCGGGGCGACGTATGGCAGCGTGCGCGCGAAGAGCCACATCAGAAACAACACCACCGGCAGGTGCACGAGGAGCTGCACGGCCGCGTAGCCGACGAGGTCGCGTGCGCGCACGCCCAGGAGCCCGAGGAGCGGCAGCATCCAGAACGGGTTGATGAGGTTCGGCAGGGCCTCCGCGGCGTTGTAAATCTGCACCACCCAGCCGAGGTTCACGTTCAGGGTGTTCGCGGCCTGTAGCAGATATGGCGCTTCGATCACCCACTTGCTCCCGCCTGAGGGCACGAACAGGCCGAGCACGGCCGAGTAGATCGACACCAGGATCGGATACCCGTTGGCGTCCGCGACGCGGACGAACAGCCCGGCGAGCCACTGTGAGATCGGCGACGGGTCGCTCGCGGTGCCGGTGATCATGCCGAAGATCCCCGCATAGAACGGGAACTGGATGAGCACGCCCGCGGTCGCGGGGACGGATCGCGTGACGGCCTCGAGGAACCGCCGCGGCCGCCAGTGCAGCAGCAGGCCGGCGAGCATGAAGATGAAGTTGTAGGTGTTCAGGTCGAGCGCCTGCGCGATCCCCGCCGCGATCCCGCCGCCCTTCGAGGCGAACAGCTGCACTAGGTAGGCGACCCCCACGATCACGATGAGAATCGTCAGCAGGGGGCTGTGTTCCAGCCATTCGCCGGGGTGCTGCCGCGCGGGGGTGCGGATCTCCAGGGGCTCGGGGCGCATACCGTAGCTCTCCGCGGTGCGCGCCCTCTGCCCGTCCGGCGCCGTCAAATAGGCAACGAGGACGGAGACCGCTATGAGGACGATCGCCGTGACGATGCTCTGCCAGAGGAAAATCGTCCGCGAAAGCGGCAGCACGCCCGAGATCGGCAGCAGCGAAGCGGGGATCGATCCCTTGGTGGCCATGAGCAGCGCTGCGGACGACGAGAGGCCAAGCGCCCACACGCTGCCGAGACCGAGGTAGCCGGCGGCCCCTGCGGCGCGGTAGTCGGTTTGCGGGACGCGCCGCACCACCTCGCGGACCAGGAGCCCGCTGAACACGAGGCTGAACCCCCACGACAGGAGCGACGAGACGGTTGCAAACAGGGCGATCCACGCGACCGCGGTCCGCGGTGTCTTCGGGATTGTGGCGAGCCACTGCACGAGACGATAGACGGGCGGTGAGGACGCCACGACGTAGCCAAAGATGACGATGAGCGCCATCTGCATCGTGAAGGGAATGCGCGACCAGAAGCCGCCGCCGAAGTCGCGCGTCATCTGCGCGGGGCCCCGCCCGAGCAGCAGGCCGGTGACGAACACAACCACGATCCCCACGAGGGCGAAGACGAACGCATCCGGGAACCAGCGCTCGGTCCAGTCGGAGATCGCGAGACCGAGCCGGATCGCCGCAGGCTCGCGCGGGCGTTTCACAGCGGACGTGTCGACCATGTGCGGGTCTCCCCTCAGGACACGTTTTCCGAAACGAGCTCCCTGATCCGATCCACCGCCGCGGGGTTCTCGAGCGCCGACAGATCCCCGAGATCGGCGTTGCCGAGGTACGCGGCGCGAATCACCCGGCGGAGGACCTTGGCGTTCCGCGTCTTCGGCAGGTCGGCCACGAAGCGCACCGCGTCGGGGCGCAGCGGCCGGCCGAGCAGCTCCATGACCTTGTCCGCGATTTCGCGCGCCAGGGCGTCCGATGACTCGCGGCCGGGGCGCAGCACAGCGAACACGATTACCACCTCGCCTTTGAGCTCGTGCGGGACGCCGATCGCCGCGGCCTCGAGCACCGCCGGGTGCGCTGTGGCCGCCGACTCGACCTCTGCGGGACCTACCCGCTTTCCGGCTACCTTCAACGTGTCGTCGCTCCTGCCGTCGATGTACCAGAACCCGTCGGCGTCGATCCGGGCCCAGTCGCCGTGGACCCAGACGTCGGGGAAGCGGCGCCAGTACGTCGCCAGGTAGTGCTCGGGCGCGTGCCAGAAACCGCGCGTCATCCCCGGCCACGGCTTCCGGACAACGAGCTCGCCCACCGCGCCGCGCACCGGGCGACCCGTCTCGTCGACCACATCCCCGGCGATGCCGGGCACGGGGCCGGAGAACGACGTTGGCTTGATCGGCGTCCAGGTCGTACAGCCGAGCAGGCCGCCGGACACCTCGGTCCCGCCGGAGTAATTCACGAGCGGCGCGCGCCGCTCGCCCGCGACGCCGAAGTACCACCACCACGGCTCGGGATTCCAGGGCTCGCCGGTCGAGCCGAGCACCAACAGCGACGAGCGGTCGTGCGCGCGCACCGGCTCCTCCCCGGCGCGCATCAGCCCGCGGATCGCCGTGGGCGAGATCCCGAGGTGGGTCACGCGATGTCGCTCCACGATCGACCAGACGCGGCCCGCATCGGGGAAATCTGGCGCGCCGTCGTACAGCAGGATGGACGCGCCGAGGATCAACCCGCCGGCGATGAGCCAGGGCCCCATCATCCAGCCGAGATCGGTGAACCACCACATGAGATCGCGCGGCTGCAGGTCGAAGCAGTGCGCCAGGTCCTGCGCCGCTTTCACGGGGAAGCCGCCGTGCACGTGCACGGCGCCCTTCGGGCGGCCGGTGGTGCCGGACGTGTAGATGATCATGTACGGCTGCTCCGCCGGCACGTCGGCGAACGTGTCGTCTCCGCCGCCGCCGCTCGCGGCGACGTCATCCCACCACACGTCGCGCGCGCCCAGGCGCACCTCGCAGCCGAGCCGCCTGACAACGATCACCGCGCGCACGCTTGCTCCGTCGGCGGCGGCATCGGCCGTCTCCTTCATGCGCACCATCTGACCGCGCCGGCGGAAACCGTCGGCGGTGATGAGCACGCTCGCCTCGCAGTCGCGCAGCCGACCCGCGACCGCCTCCGCGGCGTAGCCCGAGAAGATCGGGGTGTAGATCGCGCCGATCGCCGAGACGGCGAGCGTCGCGATCGCGCATTCGGGGATCATCGGAAGGAAGATGCCCACTCGGTCTCCGGCACGGACGCCGAGCGCGCGCAGGCCAGCCGCGAACCGCCGCACCGCCGACGCGAGGTCACCGTAGGTAAGCCGGCGGGTCGTGCCGTCCTCACCCTCAAAGACGAGCGCGGTCCGGGACGGATCGTGGCGCAGGGCCGTGGCGACGTAGTTCAGGCGGCCGCCCACCCACCACGTGGTCCAGGGGACGCCGCGCGACGAGTCGAGCACACGCTCGTACGGCGCCTGCCACACGAGCCCGAGATCGCGGTCGACGGCGCGCCAGAAGCCATCGAGATCTTCGACCGACCAGCGATACAGTGACCCGAAGTCGCGGTGGCCGTGCTCCTCGGCGAAGCGCCGCAGCCGGCTGCGGGCGAGATACCGCTCGGTCGGACGCCAGGCGATGTCCATACCGCTACCGGGGCTGGCAGCGGAGCGCGATTCGCTCCGCTGCGAGCCCGGTCTCCTCAGAGCGTGTACAGCGCGCTGAGCGCGAACTGATCAGCGCTGGTGACGCCGGTGCTCCACCGGGTCACGTTCCGGAAATACTCCAAGCCGGCGGCATAGCGCCCGGCGCGGAACCGCAGCAGCGCCGAGCCGGTGTGGCTCAACTGACGCAGGAGGGTCAGGCCCGTCTCGGTATTGTACCGCTTGTAGTCCGGCTGGTCCAAGCCGTAGTCGGCCCAAACGCTCCAGTGGGACGTGAAGTCGTAGCCCGCCTGGGCCCACGCGCCCCAGCCTCGAATCTGCGGCTGAAACTGCGTGATCATGCCGAACTGCGATCCCAGCCCCTTCCCGTAGTAGAAGCTGCCGTGCAGGGTGAAACTGCTGACGGCGATGTACTGGCCTGTCTCGACTCCCCAGTTCGTGATTTTCGACCCAGGGACACCGGTGCCGTTCGGGTCCTTCCAGTCGAGGTGATACGCGACGAAGCCGCTCCAGCTCGCAGTGCCGAATTTTCTCGCCGCGTTGAGCCGTGTCTCGACCTGCGGCAACCCCGACGCCTCCCCGCTGCCGATGACGTTGGCCGTGTCCCTGCCCGAGGCAGCGACCCCCGAGCCCTTCAGGGCCGCAACCTCGAGCTGGAGCTTGAGCGGGCTGGTGGGTGTCAGGTCGTGAAAGAGAAAGACGCCCGGGAACCGCCACCCGATCATGCTCGCGCCAAGACCCACCGGAAAGGCTATGTGCGTCAACGAGACGGGAATGAACGCGGCGGTTTCGCCGAACAGCGGCGCCCAATACTGTCCGATGCGGAGAGTGGTGCGGCCGTTCGAGAGGTGAAGTCGGCCTCGATCGTGGCTCGTGGGGCCCACTTCCCGAGCACCGCCGGGGCGTTGAAGGTGAAGTTCAGGCGGGTGTTCCGGACGTCGCCGTCGAAGATCCCCTGATTGACGCCCGGCTGGTTCGCGGGCGCGGCGGCAATCTCGGCATTCTGCCCCTGCCCGAACGAGCTAAACAGCCCACGGTCGTTAAACAGGGTCGCGTTGATAAAGCCGCTTATCGTGAGCGTCTCGCCCTCCCCCAGCTTTACTACCTGCTGCGCTGAGACGGCCCGCGCCCCTCCCAGCATCACGGCCGCTCCGATGGCGAGTACAGGCAACAAGTGGATTCGCGTTCGCATGACACCCCCTCCGTAAAAAAGGTGCGTACCGCGTCGACTATCCCTTCACCGCTCCCATGGTGAAGCCCTGGATGAAGCGGTCGATAAACGCGTTGTAGACAATCGCCAGCGGGATGCTCGTGAACAGCGCTGCCGCCATGAGCGCCCCCCAGTGGTACACGTCCCCCCGCACCAGCGCGATGGGCACTCCCAGACTCACGGTCATCTTGTTCACCGAGCTGATGAACGTCAGGGCGTACACGAATTCCTGTAGTACCAGCGTGAAGCTGAACACGACGACCGTCAAGATCCCCGGAACGATCAGTCGCGGCGCCACTTTCAGGATCACCTCCAGGCGGCTGTACCCGTCGATCATCGCCTGCTCCTCGATCTCCCAGGGGACCGACCGCAGAAAACCCATCACCAGCCAGGTGCAAAATGGAATGGTCATCGTCGGATAGATCAGGATCAGCGCCCCCAGTGAATCCTGCAGACCGAGGAGAGAGATGAGCCGTGAGAATGGCACGAACAGCAGCGTCGGTGGGATGAGGTAGGTGAAGAAAATTCCGATCCCCATCCGCTCGCCCCAGCGGCCCACCAGCCGGGCCAGGCTGTAACCCGCCGGCACGGCCACCGCCACGGTGATCACGCCAACGGCGACAACGACCACGAGGGTATTCAGGACCCAGCGCGGGAAATCCGTTTGGCCGAAGAGCAGCTTCACGTGATCGAGCGTGGGCGGGTCGTTGAAGATCCAGGGGATGTGGCTCAGATCGGACGCGCCCACGTATAGGTCCCGGTTCTGCTTGAACGCGGTGATGAGCATCCAGTAGAACGGGAACCCGGCGAAGGCGATGATGCCCAGCGCCGCGGCGTACAGCGCCACGCGCTTCATCGCGCCCCCCCCACTTCGGTGCGATGAGCCAGCCGCAGCATTCCGATGGCGACGACGATCAGGAAGGGGAGGAGGAACACGGCGATCGCCGCGCCCTGTCCCAGGTCGGCGCCCAGGATGCCCCGTTGGAAGGCAAGCGTGGGCAACACGTGCGTCGTGTTGGCCGGCCCGCCGCCCGTGAGGATGTAGACGACGCCCAGGTCGGTCGCCGTGTACACCACGCCGAACAGCACCGCCACGGCCACGACCGGCAAGAGGAGCGGCAACTCCACTCGGAACAACCGCCGCCAGAACCCGGCGCCGTCCACGATCGCCGCCTCGACGATCTCCTGCGGGATGGACGACAAACCCGCCAGCACGATCACGGTGGCGAAGGGGAAAATGCGCCACGCCTGCACGATGATGATGGCGAGCAGTGCGAGTGCAGGGTCGCCCAGCCAGTACAGCCAGCCGTGCAACAGGCCCGCGGCCTTGAGCGTCCAGTTGATCACGCTGAACGTAGAATCGAAGATCCACGTCCAGGCAATCGCCGCGAGCGACACCGGCACGGCCCACGGCAAAAGCAGTACGAACCGCGCGAAACGCTTCCCCCGAAACGTGGCGCGGAACACCTGGGCCGCGGCGGTCGCGAGCACGACCACGAGGACCTGGGAGCCGACGGTCACGACCACGCTGTTGCGGAGGGCCCGTAAGAAGATCGGATCGCCGAGAATCGCGACGTAGTTGCTGAGGCCGACCCACCCGAAGCTGAGGCTCCCGGCGGTCGCATTGCTGAAGCCGAGTGCGATCGCGAACGCGAACGGGACGCCGACCAGCAGGATCACATAGGCGAGGGCCGGGCCGAGCATCACCGCGCCCAGGAGATCCTCGCGGTCGGCGAACGTCCGCCGGGGCGGGGGAGGGGACGTCACGTCTTGCGCCTCAACCCCGTGTCGAGGTCGAAGTACCGCAGCGCGCGCCGGGGCACGGCGAACTCGTGGGTCTCGCCTTCCGGAATAGCGAGGGCGATGGTCGCGGGCAGCTTCGCGATGATCGTGGCATCGGCTGCAGGCGCGCCGCTCCCGGCGACCGAGCCGTACACGTAGCGATCGGAGCCCAGGTACTCCACCCGTCGCACGGCGAAGCGAAACGTGCGCAGGTCCTCGGCCGCCCCGAAGACGCTCTTCGGGAGAAAATGCTCGGGGCGAAAGCCGGTCAGCGTGCGCGGGGGAAGGGAAGGGTCGCCCGTGTCGAGCAGGTTCATGGGCGGTTGGCCGACGAACGTCGCCACGAACGTGTCGACCGGATCCTCATACACCTCCTGGGGGGTTCCGATCTGTCGCACCTTTCCGCGCTCCATGACCACGATGCGATCGCCGAGTCCCATCGCCTCCACTTGGTCGTGCGTCACGTACACCGTGGTGGTCTGGATCTGGCGCTGGAACCGCTTCAGGTCGTCCCGGGCGGTGTTGCGCAGCTTGGCGTCGAGGTTGGCCAGGGGCTCATCGAGCAGAAAGACCTTGGGATCCCGCACCAAGGCGCGGCACAGGGCGACGCGCTGGCGCTCCCCGCCGGACAGCTGACGCGGGTAGCGATCGAGGTAGCGGGTGATGCTGAACATGTCGGCGGCCCACCGCACCTTCTCCTCGATCTGTTTCCGGGGCGTCCGGCTCGCCTCGAGCGGGAACGCGATGTTCTGGAACACCGTGCGGTGCGGGTACAGAGCGTAGCTCTGGAACACCATGGCGATCCCGCGGGCCCGCGGGGGCACGTCGCCGTCCACGCGCTGGTCGCCGATGTGGATCTCGCCCGACGTGGGTCGCTCGAGCCCGGCAATCATCCGCAGCAGGGTCGTCTTCCCAGAGCCGGAGGAGCCCAGCAGCACGAGGAATTCCCCGTCGCGGATCGACAGGTCGACCCCGTCGACGGCGTGGAGATCCCCGAAGTGCTTACGAAGGCTTCGGATTTCGATACCAGCCACCGTCGCCGCGCTAACTCCGAGGCTTCCGCCCGTGGGCCGTCGTGTCCGGCGCCTTCGCCAGGTCCACGGGCGGGGTGTAGATGATGCGGTACGGGTTCTCGGGCACCTGGAGGTCCTTCACCACCGCCGGGGGCGGACCGGCGGGAGGCCATGCCCGCCCGCGGTTGCCGCCACCGCAACCCACTATCGTGAGGAGCATGCCACTGAGAACCGCAACCCGCATGTGCAGCGCGACGTGCATCGGTTTCCCCTTGCAAGCGACCGGTGTTGGATGCTTCACTCAGAACGTGCGTCGTCCGACGGTGCTCCACGCGCCAGCCATTCGCGGAACGCGTCCGCGTCGTGGGCCAGGCGCCACTCTTCGAAGATCGACAGGGCCATAGCCCGCACGCCACCTTCGCTCCCGCCGGCGGCCAGGCACTGCTCGTGCAGCCACGCCTCGAATTCGTCGGGCTCAGGGTCGGCCGCGATGGCTCGCTCGAGCAGGTCCCGCTTGATCGTCAGGCCGATCGCGTCGGGGGTCGTGTCGCGCCTGCGGCGGCGCCGTCGCCCCTCCGACGCGTCGATGGTAGCGAGGAGCTCGCGGCAGATCTCGCCGGGACGGGCCGGCGCGTCGCCGTTCACGCTGCGCCACCTGGCGGAGGTTGGCGGAGGTTTTGGAGGTTGGTGGAGGTTGGCGGAGGTTGCTTCGTCACAACCTCCACCATCCTCCATAGCCTCCACCAACCTCCCACAGGGCCCCGCTCCGTGATGCTGGCCTCGAGCGCGTACCCGGGCCGGGGGGGCCTGTGGTATCCGCGCTCGAGTGCCGCGACGTCCAGCGGGACCGTCGTCAGATCGTCGAGCAGAATTGCCCACGGGGCGAGCGCGCGCACCGTCGTGAAGCCCTTCACGTACCCCTTGCAGCTGTGGCAGACCTCGATCTTGCGCGTCTGCTCGCCCGCCTCGGGCGTGAGGTAGCCGAGCTTGTCGTGGTCGGTCTCATCACAGAATACGCAGCGCAGGAGCGGGATCGCCCATCCCGTGCCGCAGCGCCCGCAGCGCAACTGGCGTTTGCGCTCGAGCCCGGTGTACTCGGCCACCACGGGCCACGCCCCGCAAACCGGACAGTAGCCCTCCCACCAGGTGGCGGGCAACGCGCTCGCCAAGCCGCGGGCGCACGCCTGGAGCAGCGGGAGAGCCGCCATCTGTCCGAGGACACGAAGGGCGTGCGGCTCCACGCCGCCCGCGGCGGCCAGGGCGTCGATACGCACGTCGTCGTGGCACACGGCGGCTTCGAGCAGGGCCAGCCCGTCGATGCGCCGCGGGTTGACGGTGGGGATGAGCGTCAGGAGGCGGCGGACCCAGCTCCGGGCCGCGCGCGCGTCGATGGTGATCTCGGTCT
The DNA here is from genome assembly GCA_003221085.1 of Gemmatimonadota bacterium. Taxonomy (GTDB): domain Bacteria; phylum Gemmatimonadota; class Gemmatimonadetes; order Gemmatimonadales; family GWC2-71-9; genus AG41. Next base: position 662 of record QHUD01000101.1, on the reverse strand, counting down.
GAGACAACACTGGCGCCTTGATGGGTCGCTCGCTCGCGGGTGTGGGCACGGCGGCGTCCCACATAGCGCCGTTTTCACTCTCGCCCAGCGCCGCGTCCAAGAGGCCGAGCCACGCTGCGGACTCGGGGTTGTCGCGGCGAACCGCGGCTACCTGCTTCTGGATCTCTACGTTCCGCGGGTGCCGAATGCGGGCATTGGGCCAGAGCATTTCACCTTCACGGTGCGGCAGGGCGTTCGATAGTACATCCTCGCGCCCTGGTGCAATACGGTGACGGCGCCGTGGTTGCCTACATCGGCGCCGGGCCCGCCCCCCCGCACGCGCGAGGCCTCCGGGCTGGCGCAGCCGGCGAGGCCGGTCAGGATCAATGTGAGCCACCAGGCGCGTGTCGTGGCCATCCTACATCCCTGCCGCCACTCGATAGTGCTCGACTCCCTCGGAGGCGAATATCGTGGCGAGTCGCAACAGGAAGCCCCCGAGCAACACCAGCTTTGCGGCGCTGGCCATCGGGCGTCCCGTTGCGTGCAGCCGGAGCGGTGCGAGGATTCCGAGTCCGACCCCCACCAGCAGCACCAGCCCCCAGAAGCTCACCCACACCTGCCGGATCGGCCATACGGACGCGATGAAGAGGACGAACACGACTAGCTCGACCACGAGCGCCTTG
>QHUD01000100.1 GCA_003221085.1 Gemmatimonadota bacterium | reverse complement strand
GCGCTCGAGGATACGCTCGACCTGGACGTGTTCTACCCGCCGCGCGAGGATTGGCTCAACAAGACGGACGCGTACCTCCGACAAAAGTAGGGGCGGTCCTCACCCCCTGTCTCCCTCTCCCTTGGGGAGAGGGGGGACGATGCTCAGTGTGAATGCCCGATCGCTCGGAGAAATTCCCGGTCCCACGCCGCCGAGATGCCTTCGCGCGGTGAATAGGGTCCGGGCTCGTAGGCGCGCGATGACACGCCCAGCTGCGAGCGCTCGCAGATGTTCCAGTCCTGACGGTTGGTCTCGTCCCAGAAGCCGACGGCGTCGTGCGGGTCGAACTCCGGCTGCCCGAACGCGTCGGCGTGGAACAGCCACTCGCAGGTAATGTGCGTGCGGTCGGGCGCCTCGGGCGAGAGCGTGTGGAACATCACGTAGTCGGGATGCAGCGAGAGCAGCAGGTTCGGAAAGATCGTGTAGAAGTAGACCCGGTTACGGTCCACGGCCGGCAGATCGCCTACCGCCGGCCCGCACGCCCGGCCGCTCAGCGTGAGGCTCCCGCCTGGGGCGGTGATCACCATGTACCCGCCGAGATAGGGTCCTTCGAACAGGTCGTTCTCACCGCTCGTGTACGGCGTGAGCTTCGCGAGCCCCGGATGGATCACCGGGCAATGGAGGCATTCGGAGAAATTCTGGAAGATGAGCTTCCAGTTGGCGCGGACATCGTAGTCGACGCGGGCGCCGGAGCGGAGCCGCTCGATGTTGAACCGGCTGAACCGGCGCTCGAGCGGGGCGAACGCGCGCGCGAACGGCTCGGGGTCGCGCGCCAGATTGATGAAGAGGAATCCTTCCCACGCCGCGAGCGCGACCGGGTGCAGCGGATAGTCCCGCTTGTCGAAGCCCGCCACCTCGTTCATGTGCGGCGCGCCGATCAGGGCCCCGTCCAGCGTGTAGGTCCACGCGTGGTAGGGACACTGGATCGTTTCGGACAGGCGCCCGCGCTCGGTGTCGCACAGCCGGGTGCCGCGGTGGCGGCACACGTTGTAGAACGCGCGCACCGCGCCGTCTTGCCCGCGCACCACGATGACGCTTTCGCCGGCGATCGGCCTTACCACGTAATCCCCGGGCGCCGCGAGCTCGGCGGCACGCCCGACGCACACCCAGCGTTGTGCGAAGATCCGCTCCTGTTCCTCGGAATAGATCGCGGGGTCCACGTAGTAGCGGCGGGGCAGGGTACGCTGTCCCTGCTGGTAGGCCTGAGTGGCTTTGACGAACGTGGCCATGTCGACTAACGCTACGGAGCCCCGCGCCCGAATGCCACTCCCCGGCGCTCGGGTCCGATTCCGGCGACCACGGCGCCGAGGATGAACACGGTCGTGGCGGAGAGCGCCATGGCCGTCGCGTAGCTCGTGTGCGGGGCGAACAGCGCCTGCACGTGCGGGATCTGGCTCGCGATCGCCACGCCGCATTGGTAGGCGAAGCCTGGCAGGAAGCCCCGCACTGCATCCGATGAGAGTTCGTTCAGGTGCGCGGGGATCACGCCCCAGGCGCCCTGGACGAAGAACTGCATGATGAACGCGCCCGCCACGAGGAGCGGGAGCGCGGGCGCGAATGCCCAGATGGGGATGGTCACGACCGCGCCCGCCAGCGCCAGCCCGATGGTACGCCGCCGTCCCAGCCGGTCTGAGTAGAGGCCGCACAACACCCCGCCCACCAGCGCGCCCACCTGGGAGAACGCGGTGAGCGCCGCCCGGCCCATAGGCCCGAAGTGCCGGTCGCGCTCGAGGAAGGTGGGGTACATGTCCTGCGTGCCATGCGACACCATGTTCATCATCGCCATGAGCATCGTCAGGTAGAGGAACAGCTTCCAGTTCGACGCGATCGCCCGACCCAGGCCGCGCCAGCTGTCGTGCCGCGTCTCCCGCCACACCTCGGATTCCTTGACGCGCGCCCGGACGAACAGGGCGAGCAGCGCGGGCAGGCCTCCGATGAAAAACAGGGGACGCCATCCCCAGTGCGGAAACACGAACAGGTAGCACAGCGCCGCCAGCAGGTAGCCCAACGCGTACCCCTGCTGCAGCAACCCCGACACGACGCCGCGGTAGCGCGGCGAGATCTTCTCCATCACCAGCGACGCGCCCACACCCCATTCCGCGCCCATACCGATGCCGAACAGCGCGCGTAGCACCAGGAACGTGGCGTAGTTCGGCGCCAGGCCCGTCAGCACCTCGATAACGGAATAGAACACCAGGTCGATCATCAGCGGTACGCGCCGGCCGTAACGGTCGGCGAGCAGGCCGAAGATGAACGCGCCTACCGGCCGGAACAGGAGCGTGAGCGTGAGGGACAGCGCAATGGCGGCGTCCGGCTTGCCGAATTCTTTCCCGATCGCCGTTAGCGTCATGACGACCAGGAAGAAATCGAACGCGTCGAGCGTCCAGCCGAGGAATCCGGCGGTGACGGCGGCGCGCTGATCGCTCGGGGCGGGGCGGATCGAGGTCATTGGTGTCCCGGTCGGGGGACCTCTAGATTACACCCGTTCGTCCCATCCCACGACCCGGAGGATGCGCGTGCGCACAGGACGTCTTGCCCTCGGCTTCACCCTGCTCCTGGTGGGCGCACGCTTGGTGGCCCAGAGTGGCGGCTCGCGTCCGGCGATCGTGGTGCTGAACCTGCGGTTCGACGGCGAGCACGCCAACGTCCTCTCACCGGGCGACACGGCGATCGTGGCGGCCGCCACGAGCAAGCTGCTCGCGACGCTGCGGGCGTCCGCGGTGGTGACGCTGATCGATTCCACTGCCGTGGCGGCGGCCGTGGCCGCCGCCGAGGCCGGTGGCAACGCCTGCGACAACGCTTGCGCCGTCGCCGTCGCCCGGCAGCTCGGCGCGCGATGGGTGGCGAAGGGCACCATCTCGAACCTGTCGAATCTCGTGTGGCTCCTCACGGCGGAGCTGTTCGACGCCACCAGCGGCAAGCCCGTATTGGCGGACAGCTACGAGATCAAAGGAGACGCCGCCCGGATGGCGCCGGCCGGGGCGCACGTGTTCGCGCAACGCATCGAGAAGACGATCGGCGGTGCGCGATGATCGGGCGGGCGGGCCTGGTCCTGCTCGCGGGGGTGCTGGCCGCAGGCGCCGTGGCCGCCCAGGCGGACTCCGGTGGCGCGGCCGCCCGGCCCAGCGTGCTGGTGCGCGCCGGGCGGCTCATCGCCGTACGCACGGGCACGGTGCTCACGAACCAGGCGATTCTGATCGAAGGCGACCGCATCAAGGAGGTCGGGGCGGCGGACGCCGTGGCCGGGCACGCGCCGCGCGATGCGCGCCTGATCGACCTGCGCAACGCCACCGTGCTGCCCGGGCTGATCGACTGCCACACCCACATCACCTCCGAGCCCGGCGACTACTACAAGCAGCTGTTCCGCATGAGTGCGATCGACGAAGCCGTCCGGGCGCACCTCTACGCGAAGCGGACGCTCGACGCGGGATTCACCACCGTTCGAAATGTCGGGGCCGGCGAGTTCATCGACGTAGCGCTGCGCAACGCGATCAACGACGGCGCGGTCCCCGGACCACGCATGCTCGTGTCGACCATGCCCCTTTCCGCCACCGGGGGGCACGGCGACATGAACGGCATGTCTCCGTACCTCCGGTTCGAGGGCTTCTCGGGGATCGCCAACGGCGTGGACCAGATCCGGGAAAAGATCCGTTTCGCAGTGAAGTACGGCGCGGATCTCATCAAGGTGCTCGCCAGCGCCGGGGTCCTGTCCGAAGAGGAATCGGTCGGTGCCCCGCAGTACAGCCAGGAGGAGCTCAACGCGGTGGTGGAGGAGGCGGCCATGTGGGGCCGGAAGGTGGCCGCACACGCGCACGGGGCGGAGGCGATCAAACGCGCCGTGCGCGCCGGCGTCGCGTCGGTCGAGCACGGCAGCCTGATCGATGACGAAGGCATCCGCCTCATGAGGGAGCGCGGCACCTACCTGGTTGCGGACATCTACAACGATGACTACATCATCGCCGAGTACACGCGGCTGGGGTTTCCGCAGAAGATCATCGAGAAGGAACGCCTGGTCGGGCGCCAGCAGCGCGAGAACTTCAAGAAGGCGGTACAGGCGGGTGTAAAGATCGCGTTCGGCACGGACGCGGGCGTGTACCCGCACGGGTGGAACGCGAAGCAGTTCGCCCACATGGTGCGGTGGGGGACGACGCCGATCCAGGCGATCCAGGCGGCCACCGTCAACGCGGCGGACCTGATCGGTTGGGCGGACAGAGTGGGTGCGCTCGAGCCGGGAAAATTCGCCGACGTGATCGCCGTCGTGGGCGATCCGTTGCAGGACGTGACGGTGCTCGAGCACGTGGCGTTCGTGATGAAGGGCGGTCAGGTCGTCAAGGACAGTCTGACGGGAGGCGCGAAAGCGGCTCGCTAATGCACACACTGCTTCGTGGTTCGTTGCTCGTATGCGCGGCCGCGGTCGGAGTCCGGTCCGCCCGCGCGCAGGAAAGCGCCTCGGACACCCTGCTCACGGTCGAGCACTACCTCGACTGGGAGCAGGTCGCCGATCCGCAGATCTCACCCGACGGGTCGCAGATCGTGTACACCCGGCGCTGGGTGAACAAGATCGACGACAAGTGGGAGTCCGCGCTCTGGATCATGAGCGCCGACGGGACGCACCACCGCTTCCTCGTGAAGGGATCGGACGCGCGCTGGTCGCCGGACGGCACGCGCATCCTGTACCTCGCCGACGGCGAGCCCAAAGGCACGCAAGTGTTCGTGCGCTGGATGGACGCCGAAGGCGCGTCGTCCCAGGTGACGCGTCTGACGGAGACGCCGACGGATGCGAAGTGGGCGCCCGACGGCAAGGCGATCGCCTTCGTCATGCTCGTGCCCGATTCGACGCCCTGGAGCATCTCGCTTCCCAAGCCGCCCGCGGGCGCGAATTGGACGCCGGCCCCGCGGGTGGTGGGCGACCTGCACTATCGCCAGGACAGGGTCGGGTTCATGCAGCAGGGGTTCACGCACCTCTTCCTCGTGCCCGCCGACGGCGGGACGGCCCGGGCCCTCACGAGCGGGCGCTGGCACGTGGGCGCCCGGTTCGACGGGCTCGTGTTCGGTGCGGGCTACGACTGGACGCCCGACGGGCGCACGATCGTGTTCGACGGCCTGCGGGACTCGACCTGGGACCGCCAATACCAGGTGTCGCGCATCTACGCGCTGGACGTGGCGAGCGGCGCGATCCGGTCGCTCGTCTCCCGGCCCGGGTTCTGGGCCGCCCCGGCGGTGTCGCCGGACGGGCGGACGGTGGCGTTCACCGGGTCCGACTCCTCGGATCACACGCACCGCACCTCGGATCTGTGGACGGTGGGACTCGACGGCTCCGGCCTGCGCGACGTGTCCCGCACCCTGGACCGCGATCCCGACAACCTCCGCTGGTCCCCGGACGGCAAGGGCGTCTACTTCACGGCCCCGGACCGCGGCTCGATCAACGTCCGCTACGCCGAGCTCTCGGGCGGCGTCCGGGACGTCACCCAGGGGGCGCAGGTGGTTTCCCTCACGTCCCTGGCGCGCACGCTCGTGGGCGTGGGCGTCCGGAGTGACCCGGAGCATGCCCCCGACGTCGTGCGCATCGACCTGCGACGCGGGCAGCCCCCGACACGCATCACCGCCGTGAACGACGACGTGCTGGCGAACAAGCGGCTGGCCCGCGTCGAGGAGGTGTGGTACACGTCGAGCGGCGGGACGCACGTGCAGGGGTGGATCGTCAAGCCGCCGGGGTTCGATCCGGGGAAGAAGTACCCGCTGATTCTCGAGATCCACGGCGGCCCGTTTGCGATGTACAACGTGGGGTTCAGCTACATGTTCCAGAACTTCGCCGCGAACGGCTACGTCGTGCTCTACACGAATCCGCGCGGCTCGACCGGCTACGGCGACGCGGTCTCGAACGGGATCGATCACAACTACCCCGGCCCCGACTACGACGACCTCATGGCCGGCGTGGACGCGGTGATCGGACGCAGTTACGTGGATACGACGCGCATGTACGTGTCGGGGTGCTCGGGCGGCGGCGTGCTCTCGAGCTGGGTGATCGGGCACACCAACCGCTTCGCAGCGGCCGCGGTGCGCTGTCCCGTGATCGACTGGATCAGCATGGCAGGGCAGACGGATATCCCGCTCTTCACGTTCAGCTTCTTCCACCAGGCCTTCTGGGACAAGCCCGACGAGTGGCTGGCCCACTCCTCCCTGATGCACGTCGGGCGCGTCACGACGCCGACGCTCCTGATGACGGGTGAGCTCGACCGGCGCACGCCGATTCCGCAAACCGAGGAGTATTACGCCGCACTCAAGCTGCGGGGCGTCCCGACGGTGATGCTGCGCTTCAACGGGGAATTCCACGGAACGGGATCGAAGCCGTCCAATTTCATGCGCACCCAGCTCTACATGATGAGCTGGTTCCAGAAGTACCGCCGGCCGGCGAGCGAGCCGGCGACCGGGGCGGGCAACCGCTAGCCCGCCGCTCGGCGCAGCCGGCGGAGCCAGCCCTCTTCTCTGGTGTGCTCGTCGCGGGTGAGCTGGACCCACGCGCCGAGAATCGCGGAGCGCCCCACGTAGCCCACGACGCGAGTGGGGTCGTCGGGACTGGCGACGGGGAGCACGTCCACCTCGTGCTCGAGCAGCTTTCGCATCGCCGTCTCGAGCAGCTCGTCAGGGTAGATGACCGGCGGCGCAACCGCTGCCGCGAGGGGCGCGATCGGCGGCTCCATCACGTCCTCGACGCGCAGCACATGCAACGGGTTGACGCCGTACTCGCGCGTCACGTGCCGCCCCCGGCGCGCGAGCTTCTCCGTGAGGATGGAGCGCCGCATCAACAGCACCGTCACACCCGCGGCGGCGACACTGCCGATCAGCAGACCGGGAAGCGCGGCGAAATCCCCCGTGAGCTCCAGCACGAAGATCACCGCGGTCAGGGGCACCTGCATTGTGCCGCCCATGAGCGCTGCCATCCCGACCATGGCCCACAGCCCGGGATCCGGACGGTGCAGGGCGGATGCCCCCAACGCACCCATCGACCCGCCCATGACGAGGAGCGGCGCGAGCACCCCGCCCGACGTGCCCGAGCCGAGGCCGATCGCCCAGATCAGCGCCTTCACGACCAGCAGCACGAGGAGCACCGTGCCCACGAGCCGGCCGGCCACGAGATCGTTGATCACGTCGTAACCGACGCCGAGCGCCCGCGGCGCGAGCAATCCGCCGAGGCCCACCGCGACGCCGGCGATGGCGGGCCACCACATCCAATGGATCGGCAGTCGCGCGAATCGGTCCTCGACCGCGTACAGCAGATTGGTGATCAGCGTGGCGGCGACGCCCGCGACCAGCCCGACGACGAGGCACTCGGCGAGCGTCGTCGCGGGGAGGAGCTGGTGCGGACGGATCGCGAAGTCCGGACCGGCGCCGAGCAACGGGACACGGAGCGCCGCGGCGACCGTCGCCGCGCAGGCCACGGGGATGAAACTGCGGGGCTTCCACTCGAACAGCAGGAGCTCGACGGCGAGGAGGACGGCCGCCAGCGGCGCCGCGAAGATCGCCGCCATCCCGCCTGCGGCGCCGGCGACGAGCAGCGTCTTGCGCTCCACCGGCGACAGATGGAACGCCTGCGCGAACACCGACCCGAACGCCCCGCCGGTCGCGATGATCGGTCCTTCCGCGCCGAACGGACCGCCCGTGCCGATCGCGATCGCGGAGGAGAGCGGCTTGAGCAGCGCCACCTTCGCTTCGATGCGACTGCGGCCGATCAGGATCGCTTCCATGGCTTCGGGAATGCCGTGGCCCCGGATCCTTTCGGATCCGTACCGCGCCAAGAGCCCCACGATCAGCCCGCCTACCACCGGGATGGGGAGTGACCAGAGTCCGGGCCCGCTCGCCGCGGGGGAGACGAGGCTTGTATCGAAACGGTGGAAGTAGGCGAGGTGCGTGAACAGGCCAATCAGCCGGACCAGCGCCAGGGCGACGAAAGCGCTGATCACGCCGACCAGCGCCGCCATGACGCTGAGCGTGATGAGGCGCGCGTCGGTGGTGTAGTCGCCGAGCCGGTCGTCAGGCTGGGGATTGCTCATGACGGAATGTCAGGAATGTAACCGCATCATTTCGCGCCAGGCCGTCCCGTTTCGGACCAGCACGTCTCACCTCGCAACTGTTTCGCCTCCTCACGGCTGATCGTAGGTCATGGCACGCTGCCTGCTCGTTACCGCGACGACTGCTCCGCAGTCTTTAGGATCAGCCGCTCGATCCCCAATGAGGAGACGCCCTATGCCGCTCCCGAGCTTTCGCCGCCCCAGGTCGGCGATCGGAGTACCCGCCACGCTCTTGCTGACTCTGTTCGCCGCCGCCTGCGATCACTCGCCCGGCGGCCCCGGCTCCAACCCGATCCAGTTCTCCCGTACGGTCTCACTCCCCGATGCCCAGAGTCTCTTGCAGACCGGCCCGACTCGCGTCGAGGTGCGGGTGATTCCCGGCACACTGCTCGCGCGCCGCGTCGAGCTCGAGGAATCGCAGGAGATGACGCGCCCGGAGCGGGTTCGCAGTCGCGTCACCGCCGTCACGGCCGGGACCGACACCGCGACCTTCACCCTCGAAGTCGGCGGCCTGAAGATCGCCGCCAACGGGTCTTCACAGATCCGTCACGATGACGACGACGCCTCAAGCGGCACGCCGACGCTCGCAGATTTCGTCGCGCTGGTCCAGGCGGACATCGCCGCCGGGCACAACCCGACGCTGACGGCGTCGCGGCAGCCGCCGACCGCCCCCCAGGCGCCGGGCGATGGCGCCTTCCTTGCGGCCGACCTGAAGATCGATGAGGGAAACAACCATTCGGTCCTCCAGCTCAACATTGCGGCGGCCAATCTGGTCACGAACCCGACCCCGCCCCCCGACGGATTCCTCAAGGTGTTGGGTCTGAGCCTGGAGCTGCGTTTGAGCGACGGCACGACGACGCTCAAACAGGAGAACCCCGAGGTCGAGGGCGTGCGCGAGTTCGAGGGATTGGTCCAATCGGTGGACGTGACCGCGCAGACCGTGACTCTCAAGGACGGCACCATCATCCGCATCGTCGCCGGGACGGAGTTCGAGGCGCGTGAAGGCGACGGTGACGATCATCTCACAGGGCTCCCCGCGGTCAAGGACGCGCTCACCGCCGGCAAGACGGTCCAGGCGGAGGGCCGTGGACTGGTAGACAGCGCGAATCCACTGACGCTCGACGCCATCCGCATCGAGTTCGAGGTGCGGGGCGAAGAGCCGCCGCCGCCCGTCATGATGGTGGAGTTCGAGGGCACCGTGGCGAGCGTTGACGTGGCGGGCTCGAAGTTCACCCTCGACGACGGCACCGTGGTCGCGGTGACGAGCGAGACGCGGATCGACGCGGAAGGTGACATCCACACGCTGCAGGCGGCCGCCGACGCGCTCACCGCTCACCATGCGGTGCGGGCCGAAGGGCGCGCCACCGTGACGTCGGCCGGTCCTCCACGCGCACTGACCGCGCTGGATGTGAAGTTCGAAACGCCCTAGCGGGCCTTCCGCTCTCCACGATCAGCCGGGCCGCGAGCCGCGCGACCCGGCTGTGGTGTCTCCTCCTGCTCCAACAATGCGCGCTTGCGCGCGATGCCCCAGCGGTAGCCGCCGAGCCCGCCGTCTGCTCGCACGACCCGGTGGCAGGGGATCACGAGCGCCGCCGGGTTCGTCGCGCACGCGCGCGCCACCGCCCGCGTGGCGGACGGGGTGCCGATCGCTCGGGCGATCTCGGCATAGGTGCGGGTGGTGCCGTAGGGAATGCGCCGCAGGGCCTCCCACACGCGCCGCTGAAACGCTGTCGCGCGCACGTCCAACGGGAGATCGAGCGGCTCCATAGCCCCGTCCAGGTAGCGCAGGAGCGCGCCGATCGCCGTCGCCAGGGCGCCACGGTCGCGGTGCAGCTCGGCGGCGGGGAACTCGGCCCGCAACCCCTTCTCGAGCTGTTCCGCCCCACTCCCCAGACTCACGCGGCAAATGCCGCGCGCGGTCGTCGCCACGAGCAGCCGGCCGAGCGCGCAAGGCGCGATCGTGAAGGTGATGCGGAGGCCCGGCGCGCCGCGGCTGTACGCGGCGGGCGTCATCCCCAGCCGGGTGTGTGTCTGCTCGTACACGCGACTGGTCGAGCCGTACCCCGCTTCGTACAAAGCCGGGCTCACGCGGCCCCGGGAGCGCAGCTCCGTCTTGAACCGGTCCAAGCGGCGCGCGTCGCGGTATTGGCGCGGGCTGATGCCGAGTACCCGCTGAAAGGTGCGCAGCAGCCGATGGGACGTCACGCCGGCTCGCGCGCTCAGGGCGGCGAGACCCGCGGGCCGGTCCGGGTGCGCATCGATCAGCCGGCAGACGGTCCGCACGAGGGGCATCCCGGGGTCGGGCAGGGACGCTTCCGCCGGTCGGCAGCGGCGGCAGGGGCGGAAGCCCGCCTGCTCCGCCGCCTCCGGCACCGGGAAGAAGGCGACCTGTTCACGCCGCGGGCGCCGGCTGGGACACGACGGGCGGCAATAGATCCCCGTCGACTGCACCGCGTATACGAACGCGCCGTCATAGCGCCGATCGCGCGCCAGCACGATGCGCCAGCGACGCTCGGGCGTCAGGTCGGAAGCGACAGCGGCACGGCTCACGCTAGAGAACTTAGCGTTTTGCCGTGCCGTCATCTATCCGGTTCTTACGACCGAATCTATGATCGTCGGTGGCCGGGGGCCCGCGAAGCGACTGCGTCTTTTTTGTCGCGTAGCGGGCCCCCGGCCGCCGACAGGGCTACATCCAAGGCTCGTCCGCGGACGGCCCGTAGATCGACGGGACCTTGCCGTCAGCCATGCGGAGATAGACGGAGAACTGGCCGCGGTGATGCACCTGGTCCATGAGCATGAACCACAGCACGTCCATCTTCCGCAGATCGCCCATCTGCTTCGGCGCCACGAAAAACTTCACCGTCTTGTTGAGCTCGGCGTCGGGAGTCTTCCGGATGCGCTCCACGAACGCCTGGGACGACTTCTCGTACGTGGCGATCACATCCGCCAGGGTGTCCGGCGCCTTCGGCATCTTGCCGAACTCGATTCCACCGTCCAGAGCCTGCTGACTGGCGTTCTGCTCCGTCACGAACATCCACGCGAGATCTTTTGCCGCCTTGCACTTGGCGTGCGGCTTCAGATCCGCCTTCGTGCCCGGGTAGGCCTTGAGTACCCGCATGGTCGTGGATAGCTCTTTCTCGAGCTGGGTCAGAAACTGCTGCTTCTCGCTCATGTTCCATTCTCCTTTTCAGCGGGCCTGGACCAGGAGGGCGAGCTTCTCGAAGCACCCGGTCCATCCGGTCTCGTGCTTCTGTTTTGCATCCTCGGACGGGAACAGCTCCTGCGTAAGCACCAGCTCGGTCACGTTACCGCGGTCCAGGAACTCGACGGTCACCAGGGTTTCCGGGGAATCCGGCTCGCTCTCCCACCGCCAGGTATACACCAGCTTCTTCGGAGGGTCCACGATGCGGTAGACGCCGACCAGCCGGTGCAGCGCGCCGTCGGGCGCTTGCATGTGAATGCGGTACGCGCCGCCGGGTCGGAGGTCTACTTCGGCGACCGGCGTGGTGAGCGGCCCCGGGGCCTTCCATTGCTTCATTTCCGCGGGCGTCGTCCACGCACGGAAGACGCGCTCCGGCCGCGCCGGGAACGTGCGCCGGAGCCGGAGGGTGACGGTCGATTGCTGCTCTTGTCGGGTGGCCATGCGGATGACTCCTGTGCGTGGGGCTGAGCGAGATAGGCGGCCAAAGCGTCGAACTGCGCCTCCCACAATCGGCGGTACGGCTCGATCCAGCGCGCGACGTCCTTCATTGGGCGCGCGACGAGCCGGCAGCGGCGAATGCGGCCCTGCTTCGCATGCGCCACCAGGCCAGCGCGCTCGAGCACGCGCAGATGCTTGTGGACGCCGGGGAGGGACATGCGAAACGGACGCGCCAGATCCGTGAGCGACGATTCGCGCGTGGCCAGCCGGGCGAGGATCGCCCGGCGCGTGGGGTCGGCGAGCGCGGCGAACGTGGCGTCGAGTGCGGGTTCGTCATACTTAACCATATGGTTAACTATAGAGGGGTGGCACGCCGTGTCAAGTGGCCCGGGACTTCCACCGGGACCGGGGCGGCGCTTGCTTCCGGGGGTGATCTACACCATCGGGCACTCGACTCGGGAGCTCGCCGAGTTCCTCGGTCTGCTCGCAGCCCATCGGGTCACCCAAGTGGTGGACGTGCGCCGCTATCCGGCGTCGCGCCGCCACCCACAATTCGCCCGAGAGGCGCTGGCCACCGCGCTCGAGCAAGCGAGCGTCCGCTACCATCATGAGCCCGATCTCGGCGGGCGCCGGACGGCCCGCCGGGACTCGGCCAACATGGCGTGGCGCAGCGCCGCCTTCCGCGGCTACGCCGACTACATGGAGACGCCGGCATTCGAGGGTGCCCTGGCGCGGCTGCGCGAGCTCGCGCAGGCCCGGCCGACCGCGATCCTGTGCGCCGAAGCCGTGCCGTGGCGCTGCCACCGCCAGCTGATCGCCGACGCGCTGGCGGCCCGGGGGGAAGAGGTGGGCCACATCCTCGGCGCCACCCGGGTGGACCCGCATCACCTCTCGACACACGCTGAAGTGCTTCCGGGGGGACGGCTGCGCTATCCCGCCGGGCCGCCCGACCAGATCGCCCTGTGTTAGCGCTGGTCTGCCCGCGCGAACCGTCACGCCAGTGCGTAGGTTCAGGTATGGCGCGTCAAAACATCTCGAGCGGGGCGCCGTGGGAGCCGATCGTCGGTTATTCGCGCGCGGTCCGCGTCGGGTCCACGGTGCACGTGTCGGGCACGACGGCGACTGGGCCCGACGGCGCGATCGTCGGGATCGGGGACGCGTACCTGCAGGCGGTTCAGGCACTCAAGAACATCGAGCGGGCGCTGGTCCAGGCCGGCGCATCGCTCCGCGACGTGGTGCGGACCCGCATGTACCTGACCGACATCGCCGACTGGGAGCGGGTGGGGCGGGCGCATGGCGAGGTGTTCCGGGACATCCGGCCCGCGAGCACCCTCGTGGCCGTCAGCCGCCTTGTGACGCCCGAGATGCTGGTGGAAATCGAAGCGGAAGCGATCGTGGCCCGCGACGAGTAGATTCCAGACGGAGGTGAGCCGTGTCGGTCACAGAGGTCAGTAAACGCGCGACGGTCGCCTGCCCGTTCTGCGGCACGCTGAACCGGGTGGATCTCACCCGCCTCGCGGACCGTCCGAAATGCGGCAGCTGCGCCCGCCCGATCTTGCTCGATCGCCCCATGGCGGTCACGGACGCGACGCTCGACGCCGTGCTCAAGGGCACAGAGGTACCGGTCGTGCTCGACGGCTACGCCGACTGGTGCGGTCCGTGCAAGATCATGGCGCCAATCCTCGACGACTTCGCGCGCGAGCGTCAGGGCGAGGTACTGGTGCTGAAGCTCGACACCGACCGCAATCCGGCGACCACGCATCGGTTCGGCATCCGCGCGATTCCGACGCTGCTCGTGTTCCGGCAGGGTCAGGAGGTGGGCCGGCAGGCGGGTGTGATCCCGCGGCAGCAGCTCGAGGCCCTCGCCGGCCTGTCGGCGCCTGTCAGGTGACCTCCGGCTCGCCGTCGCGCTACGAGCCCGTGGAGCCGCCCGAGCTGTACGCGGGGCGGGCCCCCGTGTCCGAGCGCTCGCGCGGCGTGGCGCTCGGGCTCGCGGTCCTGGGCGGCCCGTTCGGGCTGCACCGCTTCTACGCCGGGCGGACTCAGAGCGGCATCTGGATGTGCCTCACGCTTGGCGGGATGGGGATCTGGTACCTGTACGACATCATCGTGGTGGCCGCGGGCGATTTCCGTGATGGCGATGGGCGGCGCGTCGCGCGATGGGAAGTCTCCGATGCCGTGACCGGGCCCAGTGCGCCGGAGCGGCGCGTGTCGGACCTCGAAGACCGCATGCTCGGGCTGGAGTCGCAGGTCGGCGAGCTGGCGGAGCGGCTCGACTTCGCGGAACGCCTGCTGGCGCAGGCGCGGGAGCGCGGATCGCTGCCAAAGAGCTGAGACGTTGGTTGCTGCTTCACCGATACCATCTCGAGGATTCATGAAGATCGGGGTCCCGAAAGAGACCGCGGCCAACGAGTGCCGTGTGGCCTTGACGCCCGACGTCGCCGGCCGGCTCGTGAAGGCCGGCATGTCGGTCGTCGTCGAGCGGGGCGCGGGGGAGGCTGCGTCGTTTGGTGACGACGCGTACGGCGCCGCCGGGGCCACGCCGGTCGCGACGGCCGCCGAGGTCTTCGGGCAGAGCGACATCGTGGTGAAGGTGCAGCCGCCTACGGCACAGGAAGCGCGGCTGTGCCGCGAAGGGAGTGCCCTGGTCGCGCTGTTTCAGCCGTCGGCCGAACGGGAGGCGGTATCCCAGCTCGCGGCTCGCCAGGTCACCGCCTTCAGCCTGGCGCTGCTTCCCCGAATCACACGGGCGCAGCCGATGGATGTCCTGTCGTCCCAGGCGACGGTAGCCGGATACAAGGCGGTGCTGCTTGCCGCCACCGCTACCGGCCGGCTCTTCCCGATGCTCGTCACCGCCGCTGGAACGCTGCCGCCGGCCCGCGTGCTGGTGCTGGGCGCTGGTGTGGCGGGGCTCCAGGCCATCGCGACCGCGCGCCGCCTCGGCGCCGTGGTCACCGCGTTCGACGTCCGCGCGGCGGCGAAGGAGCAGGTCGAGAGCCTGGGCGCGAAGTTTCTCGAGATGCAGCTCGGCGAGCAGGCGGAGGCGGCTGGCGGGTACGCGAAGCAGCTGTCCGAGGACACACACCGCCGCGAGCTGGCATTCATCGCCGAGCACGTGAGGGACGCCGACGTCGTGATCACCACCGCAGCGATTCCCGGCAAACGCGCGCCGGTCCTGATCACCGCCGAGGCCGTGCGGGGGATGAAGCCGGGCGCGGTGATCGTGGATCTGGCCGCGGAAACCGGCGGGAACTGCGAGGTGACACAGCCCGGGGCCGAAGTGCGCCAGGGCGGCGTCCTCGTGCTCGGCCCGCTCAACCTGCCCAGCACCCTGCCGCTCGATGCGAGCCAGATGTATGCGAGGAACGTGTCCAGCTTCGTGCTGCACGTGACACGAGATGGCAAGCTCGTCGTGGATTTCGAGGACGAAATCATTCGTGAGACCTGCGTGACCCACGCTGGGGAGGTGCGCAAAACGTGATCGATCCCTCCATGACGGCAACGGCTCAGCCCGCACCGCCCGACTACTGGTCCATGCTGTTCGTGTTCGTTCTCGCGACGTTCATCGGCCTGGGCGTGATCCGCCGCGTGTCCCGCCTGCTCTACACGCCGCTCATGTCGCTGACCAATGCGATCTCGGCGATTGCCGTGGTCGGATCCATCGCGGTGACGGGCGCCGAGTACCCGGTGACCATTCGCGTCCTCGGGGCGATCGCCCTCTTCGCCTCCATGACGAACATCGTCAGCGGATTTCTCATCACCGATCGCATGCTCAAGATGTTCAAGAAGCAATGACGTACGCCGTCGCCCAGGTCGCCGCCATCCTCGCGACGGCGCTGTTCATCTTCTCGCTGTATTGGATGAACGATCCGAAAACCGCCCGCCACGCCGTGGTCGCGGGCGTTACGGGCATGCTCGTGGCCGTGCTCGCAACCTGGTTCCAGCCCGAGATCGTGCACCACGGCTGGATCGTGCTGGCGATCCTCGCCGGGTTCATCGTCGGCGTGCCGCTCTCCCTCGTGCCGCTCACCGCGGTACCGCAACGAACGGCCCTCTCGCATGCGTTCGGCGGGCTCGCCGCCGGGCTGGTCGGGACCGCGGAATACTTCCTCGGGTTGACCGAGAACCCGGCGCAGCTCACCGCGTTCCGGGTGAGCGCCATCGTGGCCGAGGTGATCCTCGGCTTCCTGACCTTCACGGGCAGCCTGATGGCGGCCGGCAAGCTGCAGGAAGTCAAATGGATCCCGCAGCGACCCGTGACGTACCCGGGCCAAAACGTCGTCAACATCGGGGTGCTCGTCGCGGCCGTAGCGTTAGGCGTGGTGGTCGTCATGCACCCCACGGCCGCGTGGTCGGGGCAGGTGTTCTACGCGATCGTCGGGCTCGCCGTGCTGTTCGGCGTGCTGCTCATCATCCCGATCGGCGGCGCGGACATGCCCACCGTCATTTCCATCCTGAACTCCTACGCCGGTCTCTCGGCCGTCGCGATGGGGTTTGTCCTCAACAACAAGCTCCTGGTGACCGCCGGAGCGCTC
The DNA here is from genome assembly GCA_003221085.1 of Gemmatimonadota bacterium. GTDB lineage: Bacteria > Gemmatimonadota > Gemmatimonadetes > Gemmatimonadales > GWC2-71-9 > AG41. The sequence continues at coordinate 4,479 of QHUD01000100.1, read as the reverse complement.
GACGGGTCGAGCGGCTTGATCCTGTCGATCATCATGTGCCGCGCGATGAACCGATCGTTCACCAACGTCCTGTTCGGCGCGTTCGGCACCGTGCAGAAGACGGTTGCGATCGGCGAGCAGAAGGCGTGGAAGCAGGAAACGGTCGAAGGCGCGGCCCAGCTGCTCGAGCAGGCGAGCCTTGTGGTGGTCATCCCCGGGTACGGCATGGCCGTCGCCCAGGCGCAGCACAAGGTACGCGAGCTGTACGACCAGCTGACCAAGCGGGGGATCACGGTCAAGTTCGCCATTCATCCGGTCGCCGGGCGTATGCCGGGCCACATGAACGTGTTGCTTGCGGAAGCGAACATCCCGTACACCGCGCTGGTCGAGATGGACGAGATCAATCCCGATATGCCGCAGTGCGACGTGGCGCTCGTGATCGGCGCGAACGACGTCGTGAACCCGGCCGCCCGCTATGCCAAGGGGAGTCCCATCTACGGCATGCCGATCATCGATGCGGACAAAGCCAAGACCGTCCTCGCCATCAAGCGCAGCAAGAACCCGGGCTTCGCCGGCATCGACAACGAGCTGTACGTGCAGGACAACACCTGGATGCTGTTCGGTGACGCCAAGGCGGTGATCGGCGACCTGGTCAAGCAGCTGGCGGGCGGGAGCGGGCTGCACTAGCCCGCGCATCACTCGCCGTCGCGCCTGGGGCGACGAGCGTTTCCAACACCTCCCCGAATTCCTCGATCATCCGGTCGATGGAGAAGTGCTCGACCGCACGTTGGCGTGCGGCCGCCTCGAGCGCCGCACGGCGGGACGAGTCGTTTAGCAAGCCCTGGAGCAGGTGCGCGAACGTTCGCGGGTCCTCCGCGGGGGCCAGGACGCCGGCATCGCCCAACAGCTCGGGCGTCCCGCCACCCGCGGCGGCCAGGACCGGTCGCCCGCATGCGAGCGCCTCGATCAACGCAAGCGCGAATACCTCGTCCGGGCGCGTGTGCACGACGCAGGTGGCAGCGTTGTAGGCCCCGACGAGTTGGGTCGGCTCGACCGCGCCCACGAAGCGAGCGTCCACGCCAAGCCGCTGCGCCTGGGCTCGCAGCGCGTCCTCGAGCGCGCCGGAGCCGCACAGCACGAGCGGTGGCACGGGCGGCGCGAGCAGCGCAAGGCTCTCGAGCAACAGGTCCCAGCGCTTCTCGATCTCGAGCGCACCCACGGCGACCAGCAACGGTCGGTCGTCCAGCTGATGACGCTGCCGGAAGGCGCGCCCCGCTGCGGAGTCTGGCCGGAACAGCTCGCAATCCACGCCGTTGGGAATGACCCGAACGGCGGCCCGACGCATGAACGGCGCCTCGGTGAGCGCTCGCCGCGCGAGCTGCTCGGTCAGGAATACGGTCAACCGCACCCGGCGGAACGCCAGCCGGGTGAGGAGGTCTCGGGGCGGTCGGGGCGTGCTGATGCAGTAGACCACGGCGAGGGGCCCGCCGAGCGACGCGAACGCCGCGTGTCGAATATCACGCGGTCTGTCCACGAGTACGACATCGGCCGCGAGATCGTGCAGCGTCCGTCGTAACGCTCGCGCGGCCTTGAGATTGGTGTGACCCACCGGAAGCGTCCGTACGGCGAGCTGGTGGCTCCGGAATCCAGCGGCGACCGGCTCATAGGCCGCGAGAGCGGTCGTGGTGTGTCCCCGTGCGGCGAGCCCGCGTCCGAGCACGGCGAAGACGCTGCTCGAGCCGCGCCAGAACCGGCTCGACGTGAGGAGCGCAATCCGCACGCTTACTCTTGGACGACCGTGATCTTGAACCCGTCGGGGTCGGTCACGGCGAACACCCAGTCACCCCACGGCGTCTCGGATGGCTCGCGGTCGAGCGCCCACCCTCTCTCCTTGATCCGCGCCGCCACGGCCGTGATGTCCTGGACTGTCGCTACCCACAAGCGGAAGCCGTCGCCCTTCTTGCGATCCCGTCCCTTCGCGAAGTCGTCCTGGCCGAGCATGATGTCGCAGCTGCCGGCCTTCATCTGGATGCCCCGGACCTTTCCCCCGTCCTCCCAGCGCTCCCCCACGACGAACCCCAGCACATCGCGATACCACGCGACGCTCTTGTCCAGGTTGTTGACGGTGAAGGACGCGGCCATGGAGCGGAGCCGCAGCGACTCGGGCTGCTGCCGCTGGGGGCGGGGCGCCTGGCGTTTCTTAGCGGGACGCGGGGCTTTCTTCTTCTTCGTGGCCATCGTCGGTTTTCCTCTCTGTCGCGGGCGACCGCTCGAAGCGTAGCGTCCCCTCGGCGGTTCCGCCAGATTTCCCACTCTCACCTTCAGCGGAGTCGAGACGATGCCCACGAGTCAAGCGAGTGCGGTCTGGGAAGGCAAGCTCAAAGACGGGAAGGGGAACTTCAAGGCCGGGAGCAGCTCGTTCAGCGGCCCCTATACGTTTGCCACCCGGTTCGAGGGCAAGAAGGGCACGAACCCCGAAGAGCTCATTGCCGCGGCACACGCCGCGTGCTTCAGTATGGCCCTGTCGGCCGGGCTCGAAAAGGCCGGAAAGCCTGTCACCAGCGTCGAGACCACGGCGGCCTGTACGCTGGACATGGTCGACGGGGCGCCCAAGATCACCAAAATGGAGCTCAAAGTGCGGGGACGAGTGCCGGGCCTGGACCAAGCCGCGTTCCAGAAGGCCGCCGAGGAGGCAAAGCGCGGGTGCCCGGTGTCGAAAGCGCTCGCCGGTATCCCGCAGATCACGCTCGACGCGAAGTTGGAGTAGACGGGTGTGGACGGTGTACATGCTGCGCTGTCGTGACGGCTCCCTGTACACAGGCATCACCAACGACCTCCCGAGGCGCTTGGTGCGACACAGGGCGGGGACGGCGAGTGCGTACACCCGCGCGCGCCGCCCCGTGCGCCTGGTGTTCCAGGAGCGCCAGCCGGACCGCTCGGCTGCCCTGCGGCGCGAGGCCGCGCTGCGACGGTTGTCGCGCGTCGAGAAGCTCGCGCTCGTACGGAGCGTAACATGAAGCTGGACCGGCGCGACCTGGCCGGCCTCGGCGTCGCGTTCCTCGTCGCGGCGATGTGTGTCGGGGCCGGGGTGTGGCAGCTCGATCGGCTGCACGGACGGCGCGAGCGCAACGCCCTCCTGCTCGCCGCCCGGGGGCGTCCCCCGCTCGAGGTGAGCGGAGCACTCCCGGCCGACTCGGCCCGCGACCGCCGTCTCGAGGCCCGTGGTGTGTACGATTATGGACACGAGCGGCTGTGGCGCCCCCGGAGCTACCAGGGCGTGCCCGGCGTAGACCTCGTGACGCCGCTGCGGCTCGTAGACGGCGCGGCGGTGCTGGTGGATCGAGGCTGGGCGCCCTCGCCGGACGCGTATCACATTGATCAGAGGGCGTATACGGAAGGGGACAGCGCCGAGGTTGCGGGCATCGGGATGCTCGCGCCCCGCGCTCGGGGGGACGTGAATCCGGCGGCGCTCCGGGACTCGGTTCCGTACCCGCTCCTGCCCTTCGTCCTCCAGCAGCTACCGCCCTCTACCGTCCCCTACCGCGCACTACCGGCGGGTCTCACCCGGTGGCCGATCCCCGAACCCTCTGAGGGCCCGCACCTGTCCTACGCCATCCAGTGGTTCAGCTTCGCCCTGATCACCCTGATCGGCACTGGGTTTCTGCTCCGGACTACCATTCGAGGGTCGAAATAGCGATATTAGCTACTCGATCAGCCCCCGGTGTGCGTCTACGGCGATGCGCCCGCGGGCCTTTTTCGCGCCTCGAAGGAGTCCTCATGTCGGCTGCGTTGCCCCTCAAGCGTCCCGTCAAAGTTGGTCAGCTGGTCCGTCGTCGCCTGAAAGAGTTGAAGCGAACCTCCCGAGAGCTGGCCGAAGCAGTCCAGGTCTCGGAAGGCTTTATCGCCGAGCTGGTTACCGGCCGGCGCCGGCCCCCGGCGCCGTCGCGGAGCGACATCTACGCCCCGATGACGAAGTTCCTGAAGCTCCACCGCAATGATCTACCGACCTGCGCCAAGGTGGAGCTGGACGGCTCGGTCGCCAGCAAGCGGCGGCTGGATCCCGACGTGCGGAAGCGGCTGCTCGACTTGTGCGAGCCTACCAAGGCACGCACCTTGATGCGCCGGTTCGCCGCCAAGAGCGGCGTCGAGCTGGAGCGGCTCGTCGGCCAGCGGCTGCTCGAGGTGGCGCAGAGTTTCGTGCGCCGCCAGTTGGACGACGAAGTCGGACTGCGGGTCACGGCCAGCCGGGATGGGGTCACGTTCCTCGCGGTCCGGATGAAGTTGATGGAGTTCCTCGACCTGCCGCCCGACGCTTTGACTCCGAAGGATTTCGAAGACTTCCTGCGGCCGCGGATCGGGTTCTGGGACATCGACCTGGAGACGCGGGCGATGCGCATCGTGCTGCGGAGCCAGGAGATCGCGCCGCGGCAGAAGCGCGCCTTGTCGATTTAATCGGCGGCGCGGGTCCTGAAACGCGAACGGCGCCGTCCTTGTGGACGG
>QHUD01000175.1 GCA_003221085.1 Gemmatimonadota bacterium | reverse complement strand
CGATGTAGAGCTGTTTGCCGGCAGCGGCGACGACTTCGGGGCCCGTGATGGCCTCCTCGAGGGCCTCAACCTCTGTGACGCTGGGGGCGTCCTTGAGAAACATCACAAGCAGATGGCCAGGATCGCGCGCGGCTTCCTTGCGGAAGGGATTGTGCGCGACGACCCCCTTCCATTCCTTCGCCGCGCGGACGAGGAAATCCGTTTGAAGGCCGAGACGCTCCGCGGCCTTTTCCTCGAGTAAGCGCTCCAGCTGCGCGGGCGTGCGCGCGTTCGCACCAAAAACGAGATTCCCAGTTTGGAGCAGCGACCGGACGTTGGAGAAGCCGAGCTGCGTGAGGAGGTCACGCAGGTCGGCTATGGCGACCTGCTTGCGGCCGCCGACATTGATGCCTCGGAGGAGGGCGATGTACGTGGTCATGGGTGCCGGGGCCCCAACGTCATCTGGCGATCCAGCCGATCACCTCCGCTCGTCCGACGGGGACTTCCCTCTCGCTTTTCTTCTCATCACCTGTTGCCAACGCGCCGATCACGATACCCTGATTACAGGGAAAGGCGATCAGTCTCTCATCCGGTGATACCTCCGCGTGCCATGATTCTCTGCATTGTGGGAGCAAGAGGTTGACGGCGTCGCGCCCCGACAGCGCCATCGAGAAGAACTGCCGGAGAGGTGAGGCATTGGACTTGTCGTACGTCAAGCGAACGCCTAGAACGCGATCGCTCTTGGGAAGGAACGAGTATACGTTACCACGAATTTCGGTCTTTTCGATGCGCGCCTCCGGAATATGGGCGAGATCGTACTCCGTTTCGTGCCCCGGACCTGGCCACCGTGGAATCAGGACAGCACTCCCATCGGGTGACCAGCTGAGACGTGGGAGGCCGGCAAATTCACGCCCCTCTAGGTTTATCTCCCTCGAGATTTTCCCGAAGCGTGTGCTTCGGACGACGACCCTGTTGGGACGGTATCGAAAGTATGCGATCTCTTCGCCGTCGCGCGAAACGGCGAACACAACCAGGGCTTCAACATCCGAGATTTTTCGCGCCGCGTTGCTCCCGTCCAACGAGAGCTCATACAGGGACGGGGCGGGATTTGGCCCTTCGCCCGCGGCTGGTCGAACACCCGCTAGAGCGATGGCTTTGCGCCGGGACGGATCTGTGGCGACGATACCGTAGAGCGCCGTTTCCCCGCCGCCATCCCGATTCAGGATCATGAGCGGCAACGTCTCGTCCGAAAAAATCAACGTCTCCTTTCCACTCGACGGGTCGACTGAGAAGAGACGGGTTACGTGAACCTTAGGTATGTCGCCGGACGCGCGGCCGCGTTTCCTTCCTTCCTCTAGTGTCAGAGTCGGGGTGACCGTTTTCACACCATACACGACCAGGTAGCCGCTCTGCACCGACTCCGATGCGGCCCCACTTCCCTGCATGCCGGCCTGAAGGATTAATGCGGCGATCGCGATTGGCACGTACATCCCAATCCCCTCCATGCGCACGTGTGACGCGCGCGCAGTCCCTAGTCCCTGTAAGGATCGAACTCCCTCTCACCCGCCATCACCACGATCAGCGGCGTGAGCGTATGCAACACCGTCACCGTGTCGCCTTGCGCGGCGAGCACGTCGGGCAGTCGGCGATACGCGTGCGGCGATTCGTCGAGCCCCCCGCCGCGCAGAATCACCCCCTTCTCACCGACCCATGAGCGCAGCATGTCCCACGTGACCCGGCCGGGCCGGATTAGCTCGCCGGTGCGGCGGTTGATCTTGCCGCGCGCCTCGGTGCGCGACATCACGCGACCCGCGCCGTGCACCGTGGAGTAGAGCGACGCGCGCTGCAACGCCGAGTCGTGTCGCGCGCCCTCGATGATGACCGCGTCGTCTCCCATGGAGCCACCCACGAAGCCTTTTTGTCCCGGGAACGCCGGCGTGGCGCCCTTTCGTACCACGACGTACTCCGTGCCGTTGTGCGTCTCCTGCCACGCGAAGTTGTGATGATTGTGCACCAGCTCGAGCTCCCGGCCGCCGAGCAGGGACACGACCTTACGCGCCACCCACTCGCGCCCCGCGTAGGCATACTCGCCCGCCAGCGTCATGAGCTGCCAGTAGTCGTGCCCGAGCGGCTGGTCGAGCGCGAACAGTGCCTCCGCCTCCGGCACGCGCTCGCCCCATCGCTTCCCTTGCGACAGCGACAGGAAGCCTGAGGCGACGGTGTGGCCGAGCCCGCGGCTGCCGAAGTGCACACCCACCCAGATTGCTCCGGTTTCATCGGCGAACACGTCCACGTAATGATTGCCGCCGCCGACGGTGCCGAGCTGGTTTCGCGCTTTGGCGCGGAGGCCGTCGCGCTCGTGGCGGCCCGGGACGGCGTCCCAGGCCGGATGCTCGAACAGCGGATGGTCGGTCGGTGCATCATCGGCGCGGTTGGTGCGGCCTACGCCGAACGAGATGGTGCGCTGAATCTCGTCCGCCAGGCGCTCGAGCTCGGGCTGGGGGAAGTCGTCGGCCCGGCGGTCGGTGCGAATCGCCGCGTTGCCGCAGGCGATGTCGAAGCCCACGCCCACGACGCTCACCTTGTTGCGGTACGCCGCCACGCCCCCGATGGGCATCACGTAGCCCAGGTGGCCATCGGCCATGAGCGCCACGCGCTCCGCCCGCGTCGCCACGTCGCGCAGCTGGGCCAACGTGTTCGCTTCGTGCGTACCGAAGATGGCAGGCGGGGAGGCCATCACGCAGAGCAATTTAGCGCGTATCTTCGGTCCATGTTCCGACGCTGCCTGCTTGCGCTCGGCGTGGTGCTTGGAGCCTCGGCCCCGGCGGCGGGTCAGCACGCGGACACGCTGCGCGATCGGCTGGAGGTGCGGATCGCACGCGCACCGGCCCAGGCCGTCGGCCTGTACTATCGGAGTCTCACGCGTCCCGATTCGGTCCTGATCGGCGCGAACCTCCGGCTGCACGCCGCGAGCACGATGAAGGTCCCGGTGATGATCCAGATCTTCCGGGACGCGGACGCCGGGCTGCTCCGGCTCGACGACTCGCTCACCGTACACACCGCCTTCCCCTCGCTCGTTCCCGGCGCGGCGTTCACGGTGGGCCGGGAAGACGACTCGGACTCGGCGCTGTATGCGGTGGTGGGGCGGAACCGGTCGGTGCGTGAGTTACTCGAGCTCATGATCACGCGCTCCAGTAATCTCGCGACCAACATCCTGATCGAGCGCGTGGGCGCCTCACGCGCCCAGGCGTCGGCGCGCTCCCTTGGCGCGTGGTCGATCCAGGTACTGCGGGGCGTGGAGGACGGCGCGGCGTACCGGGCCGGGTTGAGCAATACGACCACCGCCCGCGACCTGGGCGTGCTGCTCGCCGCGATCGCCGCGGGACGCGCCGCCAGCCGCGCCGCCTGCGACTCGATGCTTGCGATCCTCGGTCGCCAGGAGTTCAACGAGGGCATTCCGGTCGGCGTCCCGCCGGGGACGCGCGTCGCCCACAAGACGGGGTGGATCGGCGAGGTGGTCTACCACGACGCGGGCGTCGTGTATCCGCCCGACGGAGGGAGTTACGTGCTCGTCGTGCTGACCGGAGGCATCAAGGAGGATAGTGTCGCGCACAACCTTGTGGCGGACCTGTCGCGACTCGTGTACGAGGGCCGCCAGCGGTAGGGGAGGTGACACCGGTGTCGACCTCCGATACGCTATGACACTCGCCGCGTCTTCCGCCGCATGAAATCCATCAGGATGAACTGCCCGAGGGTCATCGTGTTCGTGAAGTACGCTTTCCCGCGGCAGATCGCCGAGACCTTTTTCACGAATTCCACGAGACTCCGATCCCGCGCCAGCATGAAGGTGTTGATCAGGATCCCCGAGCGCCGGCACAGCGCCACCTCCCGATAAGTGGCCTGGAGGATCTGCGGGTCGAGCCCCATCGAGTTCACGTAGATCCGGCCGTCGGGGAGCGTAAGCGCCGACGGCTTGCCATCGGTGATCATGATGATCTGACGCATGTCCTTGCGCTGCGACAACAGCATGCGACGCGACAGCTTGAGTCCCTCCGCGGTGTTCGTGTGGTACGGCCCCACCTGGGCGCGCGCCAGCTGGGCCAGCGGGATCTCCTCGGCTGTGTCGTGAAACAAGACCACGCGTAGCGTGTCGCCGGGGAACTGGGTGCGGATCAGGTGGGTAAGCGCGAGCGCCACTTTCTTGGCCGGCGTGAAGCGGTCCTCGCCGTACAGGATCATGGAGTGCGAGCAGTCGAGCATCAGCACCGTGGCCGAGGACGAGCGGTACTCGGCCTGGTGCACCATGAGGTCGTCGTACTCGAGGTTGATCGGCACGCCCAGCCCTTCCCGCTGCAGCGCGTTCGTGAGCGTCGCGTTCACGTCGAGGTTGAGCGTGTCGCCGTACTGGTAGGGCTTGCTCACCGCCTCCGCCTCGACGCCGGTCGCGAGG
>QHUD01000174.1 GCA_003221085.1 Gemmatimonadota bacterium | reverse complement strand
GTGAAACAGATCATGCCGAACCAGCACTTCACCGAGCCCCCGCCGCGCTTCAGCGAGGCCAGTTTGGTAAAGGAGCTCGAGCGCCTGGGGATCGGGCGCCCGTCCACCTACGCGAGCATCATCTCCACGCTCAAGACGCGGTGGTACGCCACGGCCAAGGACCGCCGCTTCGCGCCCACGCCGCTGGGCGAGACGGTGTGGCAGGTGATGAAGCGCTCGTTCCCCGACGTATTCGAGGTCGGGTTCACGGCGCAGATGGAGGACGAGCTCGACAAGGTCGAGGAAGGCGATCTCGCGTGGCAGCAGGTGCTGGGGGACTTCTGGGGGCCGTTCGCGAAGGCGCTGGAAGCCGTGGACGTGCAGAAGCTGATCCACGACGTGCACGACCTCTCCAACTTGCCCAAGGAGAAGTGCCCGACGTGCGGCAGCGGGCTGGTGGTGCGGAGCGGGCGGTTCGGTCCGTTCATTGCGTGCGCTCGCTACCCCGACGAGTGCCGCTTCACGCGGCCGCTGCGGCGCGACAAGGTGCCCGACAAGCCCACCGACGAGATCTGCCAGGAGTGCGGCGCGCCGATGGTGATCAAGACCGGGCGCTACGGCGAGTTCCTCGCCTGTACCAAGTTCCCCGCATGCAAGCACACCCGGCCCGTGCCGCTGGGCGTGAAGTGCCCGAAGTGCGCCGTAGGCGACCTGGCGGAGCGCCGCACCAGGAAGGGACGGAACTTCTTCGGGTGCCTGCGCTACCCGGAGTGCGACTACTCGACGTGGAATCGCCCGGTGGCGGTCGCCTGTCCGAGCTGCGGGTTCGTCGGGATGGAAGAGAAGCAGACCAAGACCAAAGGGGTCTCCCGCAAGTGTCTGAAGTGCGGACACGAGATCATAGTGGAAGAAGCGGCGCCCGCGGAGACGGTGGCGAGCTGACGGGCGGGGCGGCAGTGGTGGGGGGTGGGCTCGCCGGCAGCGAGGCCGCCTGGGCGCTCGCCGAGCGGGGAATCGCGGTCACGTTGCACGAGATGCGCCCCGTGAAGACCACCGCGGCGCACCAGACCGACCGGCTGGCCGAGCTCGTCTGCTCCAACTCCTTCAAATCGGTCGAGCCCAGCAACGCCCACGGGCTGCTCAAGGCCGAAATGCGCCGGCTCGGGAGCGTGGTGCTCGAGGCCGCCGATCAGGCCCGCGTGCCCGGCGGCGCGGCGCTCGCCGTGGATCGCGTGGCGTTCTCGCAAGCCGTACACGATCGGCTCACGAGCCATCCCGGGATCACGGTCGTCCGGGGCGAGGTGACCGAGCTCGAGTCCCCCGGCGTCGTGGCGACGGGCCCGCTCACCTCCGAGGCGCTCGCCGCCGCGATCGCTCGCCGGCTCGACGCCACCTCGCTCGCCTTCTTCGACGCCATCGCGCCCATCGTCTCGGCCGACTCGCTCGACACCACGGGCCTGTTCCGTGCGTCGCGCTACGGCAAGGGCTCGGGCGACGACTACTGGAACGCCCCGCTCACCGAAGCCCAGTATGATGAGTTCGTCACGGCGCTCCGCACCGGCGAGCAGTACCAGCCACATCACGAGTTCGACCGCACGCCCTACTTCGAGGGGTGCCTGCCGGTGGAGGAGATGGCCGCGCGCGGGCGCGACGTGCTGCGGTTCGGCCCGATGAAGCCAGTGGGCCTGGGAACCAACGCGTTCGCCGTGGTTCAGCTGCGGCAAGAAGACCGGGCGGGGCAGATGTGGAACCTCGTCGGCTTTCAGACCCGGCTCAAAGTGCCGGAGCAGCAGCGGGTGTTCCGGATGATTCCAGGGATCGAGCACGCGGAGTTCCTACGGTTCGGAAGCATCCACCGGAACGCGTACATCAACTCGCCGCGCGCGCTCACGGCGCACCTGTCGGCCAAAGATGATCCGCGGCTGCTCTTCGCCGGCCAGCTCACGGGCGTGGAGGGTTACACCGAGTCCGCCGCCACGGGGATCCTCGCCGGTGTCAATCTGGCGCGGCTGCTCGCCGCCGAGGCGCCCGTCGTGCCGCCGCCCACCACGATGCTCGGCGCGTTGTACCGCTACGTGCACACCGCCGACCCCGCGCACTTCCAGCCGATGAACGCGAACTTCGGCCTGCTTGAGCCGCTGGAGCGGACGGTGAAGGACAAACAGAAAAAGCGGGAGCGGCTGGTCGAACGGGCGCTTGCGGACATGGATGCGTTTGCGCACGGGGTTGGGGTGGAGGTGTCGGCTTGAGGGTCGCGAGTGAACTCGCGGCTCGGCGCTTGCCCGTACACGGGCGTGGCATTGCCGCTTCAGCGGTACCGCCGAGCCGCGGCTTCAGCCGCGAGACGCGGGCGTGAGCTCCGCCCCGCTTCCCGAGATCGGCGAGTTCGTGGACTTCCTCTCGAAGGAGCGGAACGACTCCCCGCACACCGTGAAGGCGTATGCCCGCGACATAGCGGACTTCGCCGCGTTTTGCACGCGCTACTACGGAGGCGGGTGGACCTTCGCGGGCGTGGATCGCCTCGCGATCCGCGGCTGGCTGGGGGCGCTGCAGCAGCGCGGCATGGCCAAACGATCCGCGGCGCGCGCGCTCTCGGCGCTGCGGACGTTCTACCGCTTCCTGAGTGTGACGCGCGGAGTGGACGTGAATCCCGCGAAGGCAGCGCGCACGCCTAAGGTCGAGCGCACGCTGCCCCAGCACCTGGACCGCGTGGAAATCGGGCAGCTGTTCACCGAAGCGGAGCGCCGCGCCAAGGCGGGCGGATTCACGGAGGCGCGGGACCTCGCCATGCTCGAGCTGTTCTACTCCACGGGAATACGGCTGGCCGAGCTGGCGGGGCTAAACGAGCAGGACGTGGATCTGATCTCGGACCAGGTCAAGGTGCGCGGCAAGGGGAAAAAGGAGCGGCTCGTGCCGGTCGGGAGCCATGCGGGACACGCGCTGCGGCGCTATTACCGCCAGCGCGATGCGTTGGCGCGCACAGGAACGCGCGTTGGCCGGGCGGTGTTTGTGGGTCGGCGCGGCCAGCGGCTGTCGGCGAGGGGCGTGCAGCTCGCGATCAAGCGACTGCTGGGCACGCTGGCACGGGGCCGGGACCTGCACGTGCACTCGCTGCGCCACTCGTTCGCCACGCACCTGCTCGATGCCGGCGCCGACCTGCGGGCGGTGCAGGAGCTGCTGGGGCACGCGTCGCTCTCGACCACGCAAGTGTATACTCATACATCCGTGGAACGACTCAAGAAGGTGTATCACCAGGCACATCCGCGGGCATAGGTCCTCGCCCTCTGTCCCCACGGGGTCCTCACCCCCTGTCCCCTCTCCCTGCGGGAGAGGGGGGGACGATGCCAGGCCCGAGTTTCCCCTCTCCCGGAGGGAGAGGGGATCGAAGGGGTGAGGACGATACGGGGGAGGGATAGTGTTGGAGGCAGAGTTGCAGCGACGAATCCACAGCACGACCATCTTGTGTGTCCGGCGTAACGGCCACGTGGCCCTGGGCGGCGACGGCCAGGTCACGATCGGCGACACCGTGATGAAGGCCAACGCCAATAAGGTGCGCGCGCTCAAGGGCGGAAAGATCCTCGCCGGGTTCGCCGGCGCCGCGGCGGATGCGTTCACGCTGTTCGAGAAGTTCGAGGAGAAGCTGGAGCGCTACCCCGGCAACCTCCCCCGGGCGGCGGTCGAGCTCGCGAAGGACTGGCGGTCGGATCGCGTGCTCCGGCGGCTGGAGGCGCTGCTCGTGGTGTCGGACCGGGAGCACGGGTACATCATCTCGGGCTCTGGGGAGCTGATCGAGCCGGACGACGGCGTCCTGGCCATCGGGTCGGGGGGGAGCTACGCGCTCGCGTCCGCGCGCGCGCTGCTCACGTCGTCGGAGCTCCCCGCCAAGGACATCGTGCAGCGCTCGCTCGAGATCGCCGCGGAAATCTGCGTGTACACCAACACGCACATCACGATTCTGGAGCTTTGATGGCCGAGCCGACCCGCACACCCGAAGACAAGCTGCCCGCTCCCGCCGCTCCGGAGGAGACGCTGCCGTGGCTCGAGGAGCTCCCGCCCCGCAAGATCGTGGCCGAGCTGGACCGCTATATCGTGGGCCAGGAGGTGGCGAAGAAGGCGGTCGCGATCGCCGTGCGCAACCGCTGGCGGCGCTCCCAGGCGCCGGAGGACATTCGCGACGAGATCCTGCCGAACAACATCATCATGATCGGCCCCACCGGCGTGGGGAAGACGGAAATCGCGCGGCGGCTGGCCCGCCTCGCCGGCGCGCCGTTCCTGAAGGTCGAAGCGTCCAAGTTCACCGAGGTCGGCTACGTGGGCCGCGACGTCGAGTCGATGGTGCGCGAGCTCGTGGACGTGGCGATCAACATGGTGCGCACCGAGCGCGAGGACGACGTCTATCCCCAGGCCGAAGCGCGCGCCGAGGAGCGGCTGCTGGACTTGCTCCTCCCGCCGACCCCCGCGCCCCCGACGGCCCCGCCTCCCCACCCGGCGCAGGGAGCGGGGAGCCCTAAAGGAG
>QHUD01000173.1 GCA_003221085.1 Gemmatimonadota bacterium | reverse complement strand
CGGGTGGCGCACCTGTACCTCGGGCCAACCCTCACGGCGCGGCTGCGCGCCCGCCTCACGCAAGCGGCATGAAGACCGGCCTGCAGCAGCACGCGGCGCTGTCGCAGCAGCTGCGGATCAATCCGCGGCTGTACCAGGCGATGGACCTGCTGTACATGCCGCTGCTCGACCTGCAGCAGCACTTGAAGCAGGAGCTGCTGGGCAATCCATTCCTCGAGCTGGTCGAGCCGGAGGAGGAGACGGAAGTCCCGTTGGCAGAGGAGGCCAAAGAGGACAAGAAGGAGGCGGAGAAGAACGACGAGCCTAACTGGGAGGAGATCCTCCTCGACGACGGCGGCGATCAGGGCGCCCCGCCGCGGGACATGAGCGAAGCGCGCGAGTACGTCGAGCCGGTGCCGGTCGAGACCAAAGACCTGACCGATCACCTGCGCGAGCAGATGCGCCTGCTCGACCTCACACCGCGACAACAGCTCCTCGCCGAAGAGTTCATCGGCAACATCGCGGAAGACGGGTACCTCGGCGCGACCCTCGAGGAGATCGTCACCGGCGTGAACCAGGTGCTCCAGGCTCACGCCGACGCATCGGAGCACGACGTCGCGCCCGCGCCTCGAGCTGCAGCAGCAGGCACTCGCGCAGGTCCCGGGCGCCCACCCCGGGAGGGTCGAGCTTTTGGATGATGCGGAGCGACCTCGGCAAGCGCTTCGGCCTCGACGCGGCCGAGGTGCAGAACGTGGCCGACGACCTCGCCAAGCTTGATCCCAAGCCCGGCCTGCAACACTCGTCCGGCAACGAGGCGTACATCATTCCCGATCTGGTCGTCGAAAAGATCGACGGGGAATACAAGGTGTTCCTGAACGACTCCGGACTGCCCCGGCTGCGGATCTCGAAGACCTACCAGGACATCGCACGCGACAAGAAAAAATTCCAGGGTGAGAACAAGGACTTCATCAACCAGCGCATGAACAGCGCGCACTGGATGATCCAGGCGATCGAGCAGCGCCGCCAGACGATGCTCAAGGTCATGAACTTCATCGTCGATCGGCAACGCGAGTTCTTCGAGAAGGGCGTCGAATACTTGAAGCCGCTCACGTTACGTGAGGTCGCGGACGTCATCAGCATGCACGAGAGCACCGTGAGTCGTGTCACGAACGAGAAGTACGTCCAGACACCCCGGGGTCTCCTGCCGCTCAAGTTCTTCTTCTCAAGCGGCCTCTCGACCACCACGGGGGAGGACGCCAGCGCCCGCGCCATCCGCGCGCAAATTCAGAAGATGGTCGCCGACGAGGATCCCAAGAACCCGCTCACCGACCAGCAGATCGTCGAGATGTTCGCGCAGAAGGGCGTCAAGATCGCGCGCCGGACCGTGGCAAAGTACCGCGACCAGCTGAGCATCCTCCCGGCCCGCATGCGCAAGCGGCTGTGAGCCTCGCCACCGGCGCGGCCCTCCCGGAAGTGAGCGTCCTGGTGCCGGCGAAGGACGAGGCCGAAAACCTGCCGGAATTCGTGCGCCAGGCGCGTGAGGCGCTACTGCCGCTGCCCTATTCGTGCGAAGTCGTCGTGATCAACGACGGCAGCCGCGACGGCACGGCGGACGTCTTGCGGGACCTCGCGGCCAGGCATCCCTTCGTGCGGGTCGTGACGCACCGCAGCCAGCGTGGCATTGCCGACGCCCTCGCGTCGGGCGCCGACCTCGCTCGCGGCCGCATCCTGGTCTTCTATCCCGCCGACCTGCAGTATCGGCCCAGCGACATCCCCAGCCTCGTACAGCCCATCCTCGACGATACGGCCGACATCGTCACCGGCACCAAACAGGGGCACTACGACAAACGGTTCGTGTCGTGGGTGTACAACGGGCTGTGCCGCTGGTTGTTCGGCGTCCGAGTCACCGATTTGAATTCGGTGAAGGCGTACCGGCGCGAGGTGATGGACGGCCTGACGAGGCGCCCGGACTGGCATCGCTTTATGGTGGTGATCGCCGCCACGCAGGGCTTTCGGCTGGCCGAGCGCCCGGTCCCGCTCCAGCCGCGGCGGGCGGGCAAGTCGAAGTTCGGGATCGGGCGGATTCCCGTGGGCGTGCTGGACCTCGTCTCCGTCTGGTTCCAGCTGCGGTTCGGTCGCAAGCCGATGCTGTTTTTCGGCGTGGCCGGCGCGGTGCTGTTCCTGCTGGGCTTTCTGGTGGGCGTCGTGGCGCTCTGGCTGCGGTTCGGGCCGGCCCACGTGGGGTTCCGACCGCTCCTCGACCTCATCATGGTCCTCGTGATATCGGGTATCGCGCTCTTCGGTTTCGGCTTCGTGGGGGAGATGGTGGCGGGGATGCGCGAGGAGATGCGAGCACTGCAGCGCGAGATGGACCAGCTGCGGCTCCGCGCACCCGACGAGGTCGCCCCCTCCCCTCCTGCGGTGAGCCGCGGCGGCGCCTAGCGGGGTCGGGTCACGAGCCCCGTGTAGAGATCCAGCCACCGTTGCACGATCGCCGGCCAGCTGAACTGCGCGTGCAGCCGGTGCCGGCCGGCCTCCCCGAGGCGGCGCGCCAGGGCAGGGTCGTCCCGCAGCCGTTGCAGCGCCGCCGCCAGCGCATCCGCGTCTCCGGGTGGCACCAGCAGCCCCGACACGCCGTCCTCCACGATGTCCGGAATGCCGCCGACCCGGCTCGCGACGACGGGTGTCCCGTGATTCATCGCCTCGAGCAGCACGACGCCGAGCCCTTCAGTGTCCCCGCGGGCGTCGAGCACCGACGGTAGCACGCACACCGCGGCACGCGCGTAGCTCGCCTGCAGCTCGGCGGGCGGGATCTGCCCTCGAAACACCACCCGACCGGCCACGCCGAGCCGCTCGGCCAGCGCCTCCAAGGCGGGGCGCTCGGGCCCGTCGCCCACGATTTCGAGTCGCGGCCGCCCTCCACTGGCAGCCAAGCGCGCGATCGCCGCGAGGAGGTGCGCCACGCCCTTCCGCTCCACCAGCCGGCCCACGAACAACACCGGACCGGTGCCGTCCCGGGCCTCCGACAGGGTAGGGGCGGGGGCGGGGGCTACCTCGGGAAGCGAGGTGGTGTACGGGATGACCTCGATGGACACGTCGGCGAGCTCTCGCAGCTCGCCGGCCGTGTAGTTGGAGATCGCGACCACGCGGTCCGAGCGTCGTGCCGCCCACGCGAGAAAGCCCTTCAGAAAGGGCAGGGCGCCCTTCACCCACCGCAGCTCTACGCCGTAGAACGTCGTCACCAGGCGCGCAGGACGGGCGCACTGTGCCGCCCACCCGAACAGCGCCAGCGGCAGCGGCCAGTGCACGTGAATGACGTCGTACCGGTTGCGGCGGCACAGCCGCCAGATCGCCGCCATGCCGGCACCCACGAAGCACGCAGGCATGAGCCGGTACAGCCATGAGCGCTTCATTCGGTCCGGCGCCGCTTCTTCGTGGGTCAGGTTCTCCCAGCGGCGAGGAAAATATCGGAAGCGATGCACCGGGATCCCCGCGAACACCTGATCGGGCGCGCCGCGATACGACGACGTGAACACTTCCACGTCGTGACCGGCCACCTGCAGCCGTTTCAAGAGCTCCACGAGCCACGGCACGATCACGTCGTCCGGCGTGCGCGGGAAGGCGGTGACCACGTGGAGGATGCGCATGGCAGCTTCACAAAGCTACGACTTTCCTGGGGTTTCCGGGCATGGTATTTTTCGAACCCATGAACACTCCGATCGCGCCGTCGTCACCCGAGCTCACCAAGTTCTATCGCGAGCGCTTCAACTGGCGGAACGCCGGCGAAGAGCGGATGCGCTTCCGCAAGGCGACCAAGCTCGCCCAAGTCCGTCCCGGAAGCGCCGTGCTGGACATCGGATCTCGCAATGGCGACCTCCGGAAGTATCTGCCCAGCGACGTGAAATATCAGGGACTCGACATCGCGCCGGAGTTCGCGGCGCCCCAAATCTTGATCCATGACATCACCTCCGGCCTCCCGTTTCCGGACGCGTCGTTCGACTACGTCTTCATGATCGAGGTGCTGGAGCACACGCCCACCGCGTACAACACTGCCGGCCAGATCCATCGTGTGCTGCGGCCCGGCGGCGTCTGGATGGTCTCGGTCCCCAATCCGTACCACGTGAAGGAGATCATCTGGAATCTCCTGCGGGTGCCCGATCGGCAGGGCCACATCTACAGCTGGACCCGTCAAACCATCACCCGTCTCGGCGAAATGAACGGCTTTCGGCTCGCGGACTGGGGCGGCACCTATTTCTACCCTCCCATCCCCGCGCCGTGGCTGCTCGCGCGGTCGGTCGCCTACAAGTTCGTGAAGACTTGATCGCCCGACGCTGGCTCTGGGCGGTCCAGGGCCTCGTCACACTGGCGGTCCTGGCCTTCGTCGGTCGGTCGATCGCACGGAACTGGTCGGAGTTTCGCTCGCTCCAGGTCACCCTCGCCGTCGCGCCGGCCTGGATCGCGGGATCCGTCGGCATGGTGTTCCTGACCTACGTCATGCAGATCGAGTCCTGGCGCCGCATCCTGGCCGGCTGGGGGCAGCGCCTGGCGTTCGGCCTGGCGGCCCGCATCTGGAGCGTCGCCAACCTCGGCCGCTACGTCCCAGGGAAGGTCTGGAGCGTAGCTGGTCTTGTGGTCCTCGCCCAACGCGCCGGCGTCGACCCAGGCCCGGCAGCGGCATCCGCCTTCGTCATCCAAGCCGTGTCCCTCGGCAGCGGCGTGGCGGTGGTCGCGGCCATGACCCCCCACAGCGCGTCGCCGCTCCGTCTCGCGCTCGCCGGGCTCGCGGCCGTCGCCACCATCCTGGTGCTCGTGTGGCGTCCGACGGCTCTCTGGCTGGGCCGCGTGGTGAGCGCCATGGCGCCATTGGAGCCCCTCGCCCCGTCGGCGGTGTTCGCAGCGATAATCCTCACGGTGCTCAGCTGGGGCACGTACGGAGCCGCGCTGTGGATGCTGGCGCGGGGGCTCCTGCACGAGGCCCCAGTCCCCTTGCCGCTCACCACGGCTATCGGTGCGTTCACGCTGGGCTACATTCTCGGCCTGCTGGCCCTGTTTGCACCCGGCGGCGTCGGGGTCCGCGAGCTGGTGCTCGTCGGCCTGCTCGCCCCGTTCCTGGGGAGCGGCGGCGCCGTCGCCGTGAGCGTCGCGTCGCGTGTGCTCCTGACCCTGACGGAGGTTGCCGCCGCGTTGCTCACGCTCCCGCTCCAGCGCCGTCCACAGGAGTCCGTCCAGTGAGTCATCCTGAGCCCTCGACACCCGTGGAACCGTCCCCCTACG
>QHUD01000099.1 GCA_003221085.1 Gemmatimonadota bacterium | reverse complement strand
ATCGCGCAGGACGCGGAGCACTATCTCTACGCGGCCGTGCGCCGCCGCGCGATGAGCCAGTTCCGGCGCGCCGCGGTACGACGGCGGGCTGGCCCGTTGCTCGCGCTCGACGGGGCCGGTGGCGCCTTCGCGCCGCCGCCCGACGCCGAGTTCGAGGCGGAAGAACTGCGGCGGCGACTCGAGCGGGCGCTCAGCACCCTTCCTCCCCGTACCCGCACGGCATTTGTCCTGAGCCGCCGCGAGGGCTTGAGCTACGCCGAGGTGGCGTCACGGATGGCCATCTCGCCGAAGACCATCGGCGTGCACATCAGCAGAGCGCTCACCGTGCTGCGAAAAGCGCTGCTGCCCTCGTAGGTACGTACGCCGCCTCTGTGGGACGTCATAGATGATGCTGACCCCTCGCCACACCTGGATTGCACTCGTCGTCGGTGTGTCCTCGCTCATCGCAGGCACTCCCGCACGCTCACGCACCGCTTGGCGGCTCGTGTGGCACGACGAATTCGACGGCCGGGCCCTCGATGCCCGGAGATGGGTGCGGGAGACGGGCGGGGACGGCTGGGGTAACGGCGAGCTCGAGTTCTACACCGACCGGAGCGAGAATGCGCATACCTCCGACGGCAGCTTGATCATGGAGGCTCGCCGTGAGAGGTTCGGGAACCGTGACTACACGTCGGCGCGCTTGAAGACGCAAGGCTTGGGCGCGTGGTGGTACGGCCGCATCGAGGCGCGGATTCAAATCCCGCGCGGGCAGGGCCTCTGGCCCGCGTTCTGGATGCTCGCCGAGAATTGCGAGCAGGTCGGCTGGCCCGGGTGTGGCGAGATCGACATCATGGAGAACATCGGGAGGGAGCCCAACCGGGTGCACGGCACGGTGCATGGGCCCGGTTATTCGGGTGCACAGGGCGTCACCAGCACGTATCAGCTGAGCGCGGGCAGCTTCGCCGACAGCTTTCACGTCTATGCCGTCGAATGGGAGTCGGATGCGATTCGCTGGTACGTCGACGACACGCTCTATCGGACCGTTACTCCGAAGGATCTGCCGGGGCGGTGGGTGTACGATCATCCGTTTTTCATCATTCTGAATGTTGCGGTCGGTGGGTACTGGCCCGGCACTCCCGACTCTACGACGGTGTTCCCGCAGACTATGCGGGTGGACTACGTGCGGGTGTACGAGAGGACGGGCGGGTAGGGGAGGACTCCGGACTTGAGCGCGCTCACGAGTAAGTAACCCCTCCCCCTCGGGCGTCATCAGACTGATGACGCCCCCTTCGTCCGTCGACCTCCCCGCGCTGGGCCGCTACCTCGATGGGAGCGCCTTACCCGCAGATCGGGCCCTGGTCGAAGCGTGGATCGGCGCGGATCCTGCCCGCCGGGCGGCGGTCGGAGCACTGCAAGCGGCTTGGGGCGCGGACGAGCGCCGCCTCGCTGCGCCCTACGATACGGACGCAGCCTGGACCCGCTTCGTGACCCGGTGGGGCTCGCCCAGGCGACGGGGCCGGTGGCACGGCGCGATTGCGGCTGCGATCGTCGCCGCCGTGATCGGCGGCGGCGCCGCCTGGTGGCTCGGTCGCGATGCACAAAAGGTCGCCCAGGTCCCTGCCATGCGGGAATACGCCACTCCTCGCGGCCGGCGCGCCATCCTCCGGCTGCTCGACGGCACGGAAATCATCCTCAACGCGGACTCGAGGCTGCGGGCGCCCATCCCATTCGCGGCGCGCGAGCGCGACGTGTATCTGGAAGGGGAAGCGTACTTCCGGGTCGTCCACGACACCGCTCGACCCTTTGTCGTGCACACCGCAGCAGGCACGATCCGCGACATCGGCACGGCGTTCAGCGTGCGGGCGTACCGTGACGTGGCGCACGAGCGTGTCGCGGTGGTCGAGGGATCGGTCGCGCTGGCCGCGACCGCGCTCCGCGCGGGTCAGGTCGCGACCCGATGGCGGACGGGCAGCGTGCGCGTGCTGCGCGGGGCCAGCGTATCCGACGAGGTTGCGTGGACGCGCGGGCGTCTGGTCTTCGCGAGCGTGCCGCTCGGGGAGGCCGCCCAGGCGCTCAGCCGCTGGTACGATCTCGACGTCCGGGTGGCAGATCAGGAGCTCGCCGGCCGGCCGGTGACAGGGTCGTATCGGGACGAGCCGGTCGCGCAGGTTCTCACACTCATCACCGCCGCCGTCGGCGCCCGCTATGAGTGGCAGGGTCGATCGGTGACCATTTCAACGACTCGACAGGCACGCTAGCGAGAACGGGAGGTCGAGTATGTACATCGGAGCGAACGCACGGAGCTTGTGGAGCGCTGCTATCGCGGTCGCCGCGCTGGTGGCCGATGCCGGCGTCGGAGTCGCGCGGGGGCAGGACCCCGCTCAGGGAATGGAGCTGGCCGCCTCCGGTCCACGTTTCCTCGCGGCGGCGAGTCCACGGTCGCGCGACGGGGCCGCGTCTCCACACTGGACGGATGCGAGCAACGCGGCCGTGTTCCGGCGGCTGATCTCGCTCGAGCTGAAGGACGTGTCCCTGGCAGAAGCCCTGTCCGCCATCGCCGAGCGTGCCGGCCTCCGGCTCACCTACAGCGCGGCCGTCGTCCCGCTGGACGCCCGGGTGACGTTCAGCGCGTCGAACTTGACGGTGGGCGCCGTGTTGAGCGCCGTGCTGTACGACGTCGGCGTGGATGTGCTGCTGACGTCGCGCGGACAGGCCGCGCTCGTCAGGCGCGGCGCGCTGGAGGGATTTCAGGGGGGCACGGTGACCGGGCGGGTCACCGACTCCCTCAGCGGGCAGGGAATTGCCGTCGCGACCGTCACGGTGGTAGGCACCGGGCTCAGCGCGCGGTCCGCCGACGACGGCAGGTATCGGATCAGCGACGTCCCGGTCGGCGAGCACACCGTCAGAGTCGTGCGCATCGGGTACTCCTCAGTGACGAAGCCGGTCACGGTAGTCCCAGACCAGGAGGCCACGGTCGATTTCGCGTTGACCCCGCGGGCCACACAGCTCGAGGAAGTCGTGGCGATCGGCTACGGCACGACGGAGCGCCGGGAGCTCACCGGGGCGGTTTCGTCCGTCACGGGCGAACAGATCGCTTCGGCACCGGTGACGTCGGTCGATCAGGCGTTGCTGGGCCGTGCCGCCGGTGTTCAGGTCGTCACGTCGAGCGGGCAGCCCGGGGCGGGGGCGATGGTCCGAATCCGGGGCGGGAACTCCATCTCCGCCGGTAACGATCCGCTGTATGTCGTCGATGGTGTGCCTCTCACCACCAACCTCGAGGACGGCACGCCGGGCACGCTGCTCGGGGAAGGGATGCGGGGCTTGAACCCGATCTCCGCTCTGAACCCGGACGACATCGCGTCGATCGAGGTCCTGAAGGACGCGTCGGCGGGGGCGATTTACGGCGCGCGCGCCGCGAATGGCGTGGTCTTGATCACCACGAAGCACGGACGCGCGGGCCAGAACTCCGTGTCGTTCGGCTCGTACTACGGCATCCAGCAGGTGCGACGCACCCTCCCCGTGCTCGATGCGGCGCAATTCGCCCAGATGGTGAACGCCGCGTACCTCAATGCGGGCCAGCCTGCATTCTACACGCCCGCCGAGATTGCCGGCTTCGGGCAGGGCACGGATTGGCAGGGCGCGATTTTCCGGACGGCGCCGATGCGCAGCTACGACCTCTCGATGTCGGGCGGCGACGCCAACACCAAGTACTACGTCTCGGGCGGCCTCCTGCAGAACGACGGCGTGGTCATCGGCTCCGACTTGAGCCGCGGGTCCTTCCGCCTGAACCTCGATCGCAACATCAGCAGCAAGTTCCGGGTCGGCAACCGCCTCAGCCTGAGCCGCTCGCACGCGCACGTGCTCCCGAACGGCGGTGCGGCGTCGGTGATGTTGGATGCCCTCACGGCTCCTCCCACGCTCCCCGTGACCGTTACGGGCGGCGAGTACTTCACCGGGACCAACCCCCTCACCGGTCGGCCGTTCCCGAATCCTGTCGCCACCGCGAACGTGATCACCAACGAAGAGCGCGACAACCGGGTGATCGGGAATGCCTTCGCCGAGTACGACATCCGGCCGGGGCTCACGTTGCGGAGCACCGTGGGGGCGGACTTCTTGAACTCGGTGCAAGACTACTACTCACCCTCGACGGTCCTGCCGGGGCTCAACAGCGGCGGCGAGGGAAGCCGCGGCGAGTCCGAGACCTTCAGCTGGACCTTCGAGAACACGCTGCAGTACCAGCATCGCTTCGGGAAGCTGCACTCCCTCGACGTGGTGGGCGGGACGACCATGCAGCGCTCGAACACCGCCCAGATCGCGGGGTCGGCGATCACGTTCTCGACCGATGCGCTCGGGGTCAACGGTCTCAACGCGGCGCAGACCTTCCGCAGCGTGTCGACGCCGGCGCCCCATTGGTCGCTCCTCTCGTACTTCTCGCGGGTGCGCTGGGGGATTGCGGACAAGTACCTGTTGACCGTCTCGGCGCGGGTGGACGGGTCTTCCAGGTTCGGCGCCGGGCATCGGTATGGGTTCTTCCCGGCCGCGGCGTTCGCGTGGCGCGCCTCGGACGAGGAGTTCGTCAAGCGGCTCGGCCTATTCAACGATCTCAAGCTGCGCGCCAGCTACGGCCGCACGGGGAACCAGGAGATCGGGAACTACAAGTCGCTCGCCCTGCTCTCCAACACCGTGAACGTGTTCGGCGGAGTGCGGGGGATCGGCTTCGCGCCGTACACACTCGCTAACCCCGACCTCAAGTGGGAAACGACCGACGGGATCGATCTCGGTCTCGACGCCGCCCTCTTCCGGAGTCGCGTGTCCGTCACCGTGGACTATTACTCCAAGAAGACACGCGACCTGCTCTATGAGGTAGCCGTGCCAGCGACGACCGGATTCAGCACGTCGCTCCAGAACATCGGTAGCCTCCGGAATCGCGGCTTCGAGCTGAGCGTCAGCACTACCAACCTCACGGGTGCGCTGGGTTGGGAGTCCACGCTGAACCTCGCGTGGAACCGCAACAAGGTGCTCGACCTTGGCTCGGACACGCTCGTCCTGGGTGCCTACCCTTACGTGGGCGGCGGCGCGCATCAGAACCCGACGGTCCTCAAGGTGGGTGAGCCGGTCAGCTCATTCTATGGCTGGGTCTATGCGGGGGTGGACAGCGGCCGGGTCGTGTACAAGGACCTGGACGGCGACAGTGTGATCACCTCGAACGACCGGACCATCATTGGCAACGCACAGCCCAAGTACACCGGCGGCCTGAACAACCGCTTTACCTTTCGCAACTTCGAGTTGTCCGTGTTCCTGCAATGGTCGGTGGGGAACAAGATCTACAACATCAACCGCTCGCTGCTCACGGCCGCGGGAGGGACGGCGAACCAGCTGCAGGACGTCATCACCGCAGGGCCCGGCATTGGGGTCCCGAAGATCGGCAACACGTTCGAGAGCACCGAGTCCAATCTGTTCGTCGAGGACGGTTCATACCTGCGCGGCAAGAACATCCGGCTCGCCTACAGCGTCCCCGCGGCCTGGTTGGACGCGATGCACCTGAAGGGCATGACGCGCCTGCAGCTTTATATCAGCGCGCAGAATTTCTTCACCGTCACGAACTACACCGGCTATGACCCCGAAATCAGCGAGTACGCCACGACGAACCTGGCGCAAGGGATCGATTTCGGGACGTACCCACAGGTGCGGCAGATCACCTTCGGCTTCACGGCCGGCTTTTAGGCGAAACGGAGCCATCCTATGCGACGGACTGAACGGATCTCTCGGCTCGGCGTGCTGGCGGCGCTCGTCCTCGTGACGTCGTGCGAAAGCTTCCTCGACCCGAGCCCGTCCGACGTGCTCACTCCGGAGAACTTTTACCGAACCTCGTCCGACGCGGTCGCGGCGACCAACGCGGTGTACGAGTCGACCAAATGGTCGTACTGGCTGGGGTTCTGGTACATCTCGGACATCGCCACCGACGACATCATGGTGGGTCCGCGCTTCGGCGCGGACGGACACCGGATGAGCGATTACATCTTTAATTCCACCGAATGGCCCATGGGCGACATGTGGGGCAGCGCCTACTGGATCATCAACCGGGCCAACATCGTGCTCGATCGCGTGCCCGGCATCACCATGGATCCCACGCTGCGCGACCGGCTCCTGAACGAGGCGCGCTTCCTGCGCGCCAACGCCTATTTCGATCTGGTCCGCTCGTTCGGAGACGTGCCGCTGCTCGAGCACGAAGTGAAATCGCTCGACGCTCTCCGGGTGTCCCGCGCGCCCGCGGCAGACGTGTACGCCCTCATTGTCGGTGACTTACAGCAGGCCATGGCGGGCCTACCGGTGTCTTACTCCAGCAGTGACGTCGGCCGCGTCACGAGCGGGGCGGCCCAGGCGATGCTCGCGAAGGTATACCTCACCCGTCAGGACTGGGCCAACGCGGCGCAAACGGCGGGGCAGCTGATTGCCACCAACCGCTACGCGCTGCTGCCGAACTGGAAGGACTGCTTCAAGATCGCGACCAAGATCACCAATAAGGAGAGCATCTTCGAGATCAACTACGATGGCCTGCTCGATCCCGGCGCCGGCAGCGTGCATACGCTGTTCAGCCTGCCCTCCGGGTTTCCCGGTGGGGCCGCGTACGGGCTCATGACTGTCGCGCCGTCGCTCGCGCGCCGCTTCGCCGCATCCGATACCCGTGGTTTGGGCGGGACATTCATTAGGTCTCCGTACATTGATGCACTGGGCGACACCGCCAAGTGGACCGATCCCCCGGACACGCTCGGTCCTGCGTTCCTCAAGTATTTGGACCAGAGCGACTTCCAGAACATGCACCAACGGGATTGGGCGCGGCAGTCCAACGATTGGATCGTGCTGCGGTACGCCGACGTGCTGCTGATGTACGCCGAAGCCGTGAACGAAGGTGGTGCTCCAGTCCCCGCCATGACCGCCGAGCAAGCGCTCAACGCGGTGCGCACCCGCGCCGGGATCGGCCCGGTATCGGGACTCTCGACCGCGACCTTCCGGGACTCGGTCTGGCTGGAGCGCCGCCGCGAGTTCGTGTTCGAAGGGCAGCGTTGGTTCGATCTGTCGCGTTGGGGAACTCTCAACGCGGCGATCCAGGCCAAGACGGCTGAACTAGGCGTCATTTCGCCCGGCGAGACCGGCCTACACGGTGCGCCGAGCAACCTGCTGCCCCTCCCGTTGGGGGAGCTGAGCAAGAACCCCAACCTGACCCAGAACCCGGGTTGGAATTGATGCGGCCCCCCCCGGCGTGGGCGCTCGTCGCCTTCGTGGCGTGCGGGCGCCCGGCGCCGGGAGAACCATCCCCCGGCCCTCCGCCATTGCAAGGCCCCGCCGCTCAGGTGTGGCTGACGACGGGTACCGGGTCGAAGCTTCTGTCCCGAGAGGCCGACGTCCACTTCGATTCCAGCGTGCCACCGGCGACCCTGCTCCGGATCGTGGTCGACGAAGGCACGACTTATCAGGA
Organism: Gemmatimonadota bacterium; assembly: GCA_003221085.1. Taxonomy (GTDB): domain Bacteria; phylum Gemmatimonadota; class Gemmatimonadetes; order Gemmatimonadales; family GWC2-71-9; genus AG41. The sequence goes on along the minus strand of QHUD01000099.1, from coordinate 7,082 downwards.
GATGGTTGGCTTCGGGGCCGCGATCACCGACGCATCGGCGTGGCTGATCCAGAACAAGCTGGCGCCCGCCCAGCGAGAAGCCCTGCTGCAGGAGCTGTTCGGCCCGAGTCCCGGGATCGGACTGAGCTTCACGCGCCTCACCATGGGCGCGTCCGATTTCTCGCTGCATCAGTACAGTTACGACGACATGCCTCCCGGCCAGACCGATTCTAGTTTGGCGCATTTTTCGATCGATTCCAATCGGGCCTATCTCCTGCCGGTGGTGCAGCGCGCGCTCGCGATCAACCCGCAGCTCAAGATCATGGCGTCACCCTGGAGTCCTCCGGGGTGGATGAAGACCAGCAACAGCCTGATCCAAGGGACCCTCCGCCCCGAGGCATACGGGCCCCTCGCCGAATACTTCCGGCGCTACATCGAGGCGTACCGTGCCGAGGGCGTGCCCATCTACGCGATCACGGTGCAGAACGAGCCGCACTACGAGCCGCCCACCTATCCCGGGATGCGGCTCGAGCCACCCGCCCGCGCCCTATTCATCGGCCAGTACTTAGGGCCCCTGTTCGCCGAGCGCGGCATTGGCACCATCATCCTCGATTGGGATCACAACTGGGACGAGTACCAGTCGCCGCTCCAGGTGCTCGCCGACACGGCGGCGCCCCGCTACATCGCCGGGGTCGCGTGGCACTGCTACGGCGGGGACGTGTCCGCGCAGACCCTGGTGCACGATGCCCACCCCGATAAGGAGACTTACTTCACCGAGTGCTCGGGCGGGGAATGGGCGCCGAATTTCGCGGACAATCTCAAGTGGTTCGTGGGCACCCTCATCATCGATGCCACACGCGACTGGGCAAAGGGGGTACTCCTCTGGAATCTCGCCCTAGACGAGAACCATGGGCCGCATACGGGCGGCTGTGGAGACTGTCGTGGGGTAGTGACGATCGCATCGGGCTCCGGGGTTGTCACGCGCAACGTGGAGTACTACGCGTTGGCGCACGCCAGCCGGTTCGTGCGGCCCGGCGCACGGCGTATCGCGTCGACCTCCGGCATTGCCGGGCTCGAAAGCGTGGCCTTCCGGAACGCCGACGCCGGCTCCAAGGCCCTGATCGTGGTCAACACGGATCCGCAGGACCGGACGTTCGCAGTGCTGTGGGCGAACCAAGCGCTTCGCTACACGCTCCCAGCCGGCGCGGTCGTCACGTTCGTCTGGAGTTGACAGCCGCCGCCTCGTAGCTCCAGCCTCTGCCGGCACCGGCTGGCGTTACCGCGCCTCCTAAGGCATATTTCACGACGTTCGGAAGTCGCAGCCCGTATTGGGGTTGCGACGTCAGGCCTCACAAAGTCCTTGAAGGGCAGGGAAGTGCCGTGATTCGTGTGCAGTCGGTAGCGCCCGACTCCATCGGCGGCGAGCTGGGGCTCGTGCCTGGAACCGAGCTGTTGGCCGTCAATGGCCGGCCGCTCGAGGACTTCCTCGACTGGGAGTTCCTCACGGCGGACGAGCGCTTCCTGCTGGTGGCGCGTCTCCCCACGGGGGAGGAGGTCGAGTACGACATCGAGCGTCCCGAGGGGCTCCCCATGGGCGTGACGCTCGAGCCGCCGCGGATCCGGCGCTGTGGCAACCACTGCGACTTCTGCTTCGTCGACGGGAACCCGGACGGGCTCCGCACGCCGTTGTACATCCGCGACGACGACTACCGACTGTCGTTCCGCTACGGCAACTTCGCGACGCTCACGAACCTGAAGCCCTGGGACATGGAGCGGATCGTCGAGTATCGCTTGTCGCCCCTGTACGTCTCCGTGCACGCTACGGACCCCACGATCCGCCGCTGGCTGCTCCGCAACCCCGAGGCACCCGACATCCTCCCACACCTCGCGTGGTTCGCCGACCGAGGGATCGCGTTCCACACACAGGTGGTTCTCGTTCCCGGCGTGAACGACGGCGCCGCGCTCGAGCAGACGCTGGCGGGCCTGTACGGGCTCGGTCCGGCGGTGCTGTCCGTTTCGGTCGTTCCGGTCGCACTCACCGAGTTCTCGAAACACGGCCTCGTGCGGGAGCTGACGCGGGACGAATGCCGGGCCGCGCTTGCGGCCGTCGACCGGCTGGCGACCCGCGCGCTGGCCGAGCGGGGCGCGCCGTGGTGCTACGGAGCCGACGATCTCTACCTCCAGGCGGGAGAGCCGCTGCCGGAGGCGGCGTGGTACGGCGATTTCGAGCAACGCGAGAACGGGGTCGGGGCGGTGCGGTTTCTTCAGACCCGGATCGCGGCGACCGTCGACCGGCTTCCCGATCTGGCCGGGAAACGGATCGGAGTCGTGACCGGCAGGGCCATGGGTCCCTTGATGCCACAGGTGCTCGCCGACGTCGCCACGACCACGGGAGGCTCCTTCGAGCTGGTCGTAGTCGAGAACACGTTGTTTGGTCCCTCGGTCACCACGGCGGGGCTCTTGCCCGGAGCGGCCATCGAGCGGGCGCTGGCGCAGCGGCGGGACCTGGATTTCGTGCTGCTGCCGGCGGAGGCGGTGAACGACGACCTGGTGTTCGTGGACGATACGCGCGCCGACGACCTCGCGGGGCGCGTGCCGATGCCCCTGCACCTGTCATATGACTTTGCGGACGCGCTCAGCGAGTGCGGAGTGCGGAGTGCGGAATGCGGGATTGAAATGCCAGCGTCGAGCGAGGACGCCGACCTTCCGCGTCGCAGCGGGCACATCCATTCCGCATGCCGCACTCCGCATTCCGCATTGGGGGAGGGGGAGGGGGAGGCATGAGCGGCGCCCCTACCGTTGCCATTATCGGCCGCCCCAACGTCGGCAAGTCGACCCTGTTCAATCGGCTCATCGGGGGCCGGGATGCGATCGTGGACGCTCGTCCGGGCGTCACACGCGATCGGCATTTCGGCGCGGCCGAGTGGAACGGACGGCGGTTCTGGCTGGTGGATACGGGTGGGATGGTGCCGGGGGCGCAGGACCAGCTCAATCGCGCGATCCGCACGCAGGTCGAGGCGGCCGTGGCCGCGAGCGACGTCGTGTTGTTCCTCGTGGACGTGGAAGCAGGGGTGCACCCCGCGGATTTAGAGATCGCCCAGTACCTGCGGAAAGCACACCGTCCGGTGATCCTGGTCGCCAACAAAGCCGACCAGCTGCCCAAGGATACACGCCACCTCGCGTTCTACGAGCTCGGTCTGGGCGATCCGTTCCCCGTGTCTGCCGCGGTCGGCAAAAGCTCGGGCGACCTGCTGGACCGCGTAGTGGAGTTGTTGCCCGTGGCCCCGGAGGCGAGCCAGGAGGCCGAGATCCACGTGGCGGTGGTCGGCCGACCGAACGTAGGGAAGTCGAGCCTGGTGAACCGGCTGCTCGGCGAAGAGCGGCTCGTCGTCGCGGATGAGCCCGGGACGACGCGGGATGCGATCGATACGCCGCTCAGCTACGAGGGGCACACCCTCGTGTTCATCGACACCGCGGGACTCCGCAAGCGCAGCAAGGTCGCCGACGACATCGAGTTCTACTCGACGCTCCGCACCTCGCAAGCCATCGAGCGCGCCGACGTGTGCGTCCTGGTCGTGGATGCGAAGGACGGGATGCACGTCCAGGACTTGAAGATCGCCAACGACGCCTGGGAGCGCGGCGCAGCGATCATCGTCGCCGTGAACAAATGGGACCTGATCGAGGAGAAGGAGACGAACACGGCGGCGCGGGGGCAGCGGGAGCTGGAGGAGCGGGCGCCGTTCCTGCAGTTCATTCCGTTCCTGTACCTGTCCGCCAAAACCGGCCAGCGGGTGCCCAAGCTCCTCGAGCTCATCCTGGAGGTCGCCGAGGAGCGCACCAAGCGCGTACCCACGTCGGAGGTCAACCGCGTGCTCGGAGCCCTGGTGGACCGCCAGCAGCCTCCCCAGCCCGTGGGGGAGTCGGTACGGCTGCTCTACGCGTCGCAGATCGGAACGGCGCCACCCCGCTTCGCCATCGTGTCCAATCGGCCCGAGGCGATCTCGGAGGCCTACACCCGCTACCTCGTGAACGGCTTCCGGGAAGCGTGGCGGTTCACCGGCTCCCCGCTGAACTTGAAGCTCCGCCGCAGGCGGGAGACCGCCCGCCGATGAACGACTTCGGGTTGGCGATCATGCTCGTCCTCGCCTACCTGATCGGCGCCACGCCGACGAGCTACGTCGCCGGCAAGCTCGGCAAGCGCATCGACCTGCGCCAACACGGCTCGAACAACCTCGGGGCGACCAACGTGTACCGCGTGCTCGGCTGGAAGTACGCGATCCCCGTCGGCCTGATCGACGTAGTCAAAGGCGCGATTCCGGTGGCGATCCTCGGGCCGTGGTCCAACGGGCCGGCCTGGTTCACGGTGGCGCTGGGACTCGCGGCAGTGCTCGGCCACATGTTCTCGCCGTACGTGCGCTTCCGGGGGGGCAAGGGAGTCGCGACGGCCGCTGGAATGTTCCTGGCGCTCGCCCCTCTGGCGATCGTGATCTCACTCGCCATCTGGGCCGTCACTCTCTGGCTCTCCGGGTACGTATCGGTCGCGTCCCTCACGGTGGCGGTGCTGTTCCCGCTATGGGTCGGGCTCACGGCCGGGCAGCCCTACACATTCTGGGCGAGCGTGGTGCTGGCGCTGCTGATCATCTACTCGCATCGGCACAATATCGCGCGCTTGCGGCAGGGGACGGAAAACCGGTTCCGGACGCGGAAGGGGGTTGCCGCATGAGGCGTTCGCATTGTAGGGGCGCAGCATGCTGCGCCCCTACGCACCGACCCCTATGACGCGTGTCGCGGTGGTCGGCGGGGGCGCCTGGGGCACGGCCCTCGCGGACCTGCTGGCCCGGAAGGGAGACTGCGACACGGTCACCCTGTGGGCGCGTGAGCCGGAGGTGGTAGAGAGCGTGAATCGTGAGCACCTGAACCACATGTTCCTCCCCGGCGCCGCGATTGCTCCCGAGGTCACGGCTGATGGCGATCTTGCGACCGTGGTGCGTGGCGCCGACGTGGTCGTGTCGGCCGCCCCGTCGCATGCGGTACGCGAGGTCATGACGCGGGCACGCGGCCAGATCGCTCGTGGCGCGTTGGTCGTGAGCGTCTCCAAGGGCCTCGATCCGGAGCGCCTGTCGACCCCCTCGTGCGTGTTGGCCGACGTCCTTCCGAAGGACACGCCGATCGCCGTGCTGTCCGGCCCCTCGTTCGCACGGGAGGTGTATGCGCGCCAGCCGACTGCGGTCGTCGCGGCGGCGCGGGAGCACGCGGTCGCCCAGCGCGTGCAGCAGGTGTTCTCGACCGGGTTCTTCCGGGTGTACTCCGCCACGGACATGCTCGGGGTCGAGCTCGCGGGAGCGCTCAAGAACGTCATCGCCCTCGCGGCCGGTATCCTGGAAGGCCTGGGGATGGGCCACAACACGCGGGCAGCGCTGATCACCCGGGGGCTCGCCGAGATCACCCGGTTGGGCGTGGCGCTAGGCGCGGACGCGGCTACGTTCGCAGGGCTCGCCGGGATGGGCGATCTCATCCTGACGGCCACCGGTCCCCTGTCGCGCAACCATCAGCTCGGGGTCGAGCTGGGGGAGGGCAAGCGTCTCGAGGAGGCGCTCGCGGGACGGGCCGCGGTCGTCGAAGGGGTGAACACCGCCCGCTCGGCGGTGACGCTCGCGGAGCGGCACAGCGTCGAGCTGCCGATCGCGCGGGAAGTGGCCGAGGTCCTGTTCCACCGGAAATCGCCCGGTCAGGCCGTCGCCGACTTGATGGAACGGGAGCTCAAACCGGAGCACTGGCGATGAGCGCTCCCCATCCCGTGCAGGAGTTCTTCTCGATCGGCGAGGTATGTCAGCTCACGGACTTGAAGCCGCACGTGCTGCGGTACTGGGAGAGCCAGTTCCGGTTTTTGAACCCCGCCAAGAACCGCTCCGGAAACCGGGTGTACCAGCGGCGCGAGATCGAGCTGATCATGCTGGTGAAGCACCTGCTCTACACCGAGAAATACACCATCGAGGGGGCGCGCCAGAAGATCGAGCAGTATCGGCGCAGCGGGGAGCTCAAGCCGGAGGCGCGTCGCGCGCTCGCGACTCAGACGGTCAAAGACCTGCGGGCCGAGCTCAAAGCGATCCTCGCCGTTCTCGAGGGGAGCGCGTCACCCAATGCCGGAGCGCGCTGATCGCGCGGTCGCGGTCGTCATTCCCGCCTATCAGGCCGCCGCTGCCATTGCGGAAGTCGTTGCCCGGACGTCCCGGGCCGTTCCGGGGGCAACCGTTTACGTTGTGGATGACGGCTCGACGGACGGGACGCGGGACGCAGGACGGCAGATGGGGGCCACGCTGCTCGTCCATCCGCGGAACCGTGGAAAGGGGGCGGCGCTGACGACGGGCATCGCGGCGGCCCTCGAGCGGGGGTCCCGCGTCATCATCACGCTGGACGCCGACGGGCAACACGCGCCCGAGGAGATTCCCCGCCTGGCGGCGCCGGTGCTCAGCGATGAGGCAGACTTGGCGTTGGGTTGCCGTGCGCGCACCGGCGCGATGCCGTGGGGACGCCGCTGCACGAACTGGCTGTCGGCGGCGCTCGCGTCGCGCATCGGGGGGGTGGGAGTTCCGGACGCCCAGACCGGATTTCGGGCGCTGTCGCGGCGCGTGGCACAGGCGGTCCGACCCGAGGAGCAGGGGTACGATTTCGAGACGGCGTTCCTGCTCGCCGCGCTCGTCCGGGGTCTGCGAGTACGGTGTGTGCCGGTGTCGACGGTCTATGAAGGGCGGCCCAGCCACTTCCGGCCCTGGGCGGACACATGGCGACAGGCCCGCGTCTTCATGCGCTACGGTCGGGCGATCATTTTCGGGGCACGATGAACATCCTCATCTCGAACGACGACGGGATCCTCGCCCGCGGCCTGGCGGTGCTGGGCGAGGTGTGCGCCGCGCTGGGGCAGGTGACGGTGGTCGCGCCTGATCGCGAGCAGAGCGGTACCTCGCACTCGCTCACCTTGCACCGCCCGTTGCACGCGACCCGTCGGCCGGATGGCGCCTTCCAGGTGGACGGAACGCCGACGGATTGCGTGCTCCTCGCCATCGGGATGCTGACGCGGGAGAAGCCGGACTTCGTCATCTCCG
>QHUD01000172.1 GCA_003221085.1 Gemmatimonadota bacterium | reverse complement strand
CGAAGATCGTTCCGGTGCGCGCCTGGGTGATGTTCTGCGCGGCCAGCACGCGCTGCACGATGTGCTGGTCGGTACACCAATACCAGATGCCGAGGATCGGCGCGCCGAACACGATGCCGGTCCAGGGGAAGTCGGGGTGAGAGGACGGTTTCCACATCGAGAAGAAGCCGGCGGGGACTTTCGCCTCGAGTCCCGAGAACCCCCCCACCTGCGAGAGGCCGATCGCCATCAGCGTTATGGAGCCGAGGATGAGCACGATCGCCTGCAGCACCTCGGTGTAGACGACGGCGCGCAGTCCGCCGAAGATCGTGTACAGTCCCGTGACGACGATGAGCACGATCGCCGCCGTGTAGAAATTCCATCCGGTGACGGCGCGGATCACGACGCCGCCGGCGTACAGCGTCACGCTGATCTTCGTGAGGACGTAGCCGATCACCGAGACCCACGTGAAGTACGTGCGCGACGCCGGGTTGAAGCGGCGCTCCAGAAACTCGGGCATGGTGTATACGCCGCTCCGCAGATAGAACGGCACGAACAGCCAGCCCAAGAGCAGCAGGATGAGGCAGGCGAGCCACTCGAAGTGCCCCACCGCGAGCCCGCTCGCGGCCCCCGTGCCCGCGAGACCGACCAGATGCTCGCTCCCGATGTTCGACGCGAAGAGGCTCGCCCCCACCGCGAACCACCCCACGTCGCGGCTGGCCAGGAAGTAGTCGGCACTGACGTTCTTCTCGCGCCGCGCGGCCCAGTAGGCGATCCCGAGCAGCACCAGGAAGTACCCGGCGATCACGATGAAGTCGAACAGGTGGAGGTTGCTCATGGCGTCTCGGTGGTGAGGAGGTATTGAACGGCGAGGTCGGTGAGGCTCCACAGCTGCACGTCCGAGCTGGTGCCGTAGCGCGACGGGACCAGCCGTCCGCTCTCGATGGTGTAGCTCCACAGTTCCGCGTGTCGCAGGCCGGAGTGATCCACGGCGTCTGAAATGCGGCGCAGCGCATCTTGTAGGGGCGCAGCATGCTGCGCCCCTACATCGCCGGCGCGGACCTGCCGCGCGAGGCCCGCAAGCAGCGCGTTCACGTCCCTACCCCACACAACCGTCGGCGAGTGATACGCATCCCGGCGAAACGCTTCCCACACCTCGCGTGTGGCGTAGGCATCGTTCGCGACCAGGGGCCCGAGCCCATCCACGAACAGCCCCCAGGGATACGGCTGCATGATCGGCCCGATCAGCTCGAGCGTACGCTCGCGACTGAGCGAGTCCACGAGCAGCAGCATGCCGGGATCGGTGTTGACGATCGGGATCGACCGTCCGGCCCCGTCGAGCGAGAGGGCGAGAAACCGCAGCGGGTCCCCAGGGACTCCGGTCCGTTGCGCGATCCCCGTCCAGTACTCCCCTTCCGCCTGTGGCAGCCAGCGCAACCGGGCGGCGACGCGATCGCTCAGGTCCTGCCGTGCGAGCGCGACCCAGAAGTGACGCTCGGCGCCCTTCCAGGTGGCCACGGCCCGCTCGAGCGCGGCGCGGTCGCGCGCGAACGTCGCGAGCGGACCCTGGTGAATCGCCGGCGTAACGCCGAGCTGTTTCAGCGCGTCGAGAATCGTGGCGACCGCTTCGAGTGCGTGCGGTACCCAGATGACGTTCACATCCATGGCGAACCGGCCTCCACCATAGCCGGCGCGGCTGTCGCGCCAGCTCGCAGAGATCCAGCGGCCGTCCGGGGCGCGGGGGAAGCTGACGAGGTTCGTCGCCACCGGGTCGCGGGCGTACGGGGCCGCCTGCTGCGCCACGAAGGCCAGGTTGGCGACGAGTCGCGCCAGATGCTCGTCGGCGCGCAGGAAGCCGCGCTTGCGATCCGCCGGCACGCGCGGGTCGGCAAGATAGCGCGCGGCCACCACGGGCAGTTGAAAGTCGTCGTCCACCATGATGTAATTCTCGCGCGTCGCCGCGAGGTGCCCGAGCACCGCGCGGGCGCGCGCCAGCTGGCCCGCCGACACGAGGCGGTTGTACTCGGCGGCGCTCTCGCGGATCGCCTGGCCGCCCAGCGCCTCCTCGTGGCTCACGTCCCCCCCGGGCGACAGCTTGACGAGGGCGCTCGCGACGACATGCTCCGACATGGCGGGCACCCACACCGGCTGCATCAGCAGTGCCGTCATTAACATGTCACGGCCGAAATAGGTCGCGAAGTTCGGCAGTCCCGCCATGAGCTTCTCGCGGTAGCTCAGGAGCTCGACGCCCCGCACTTCACGCTCCAACCGCCGAAAGCGCACCGGCCGGGCCGTGTCGGCGCGGACCTGGGCGGCGAATCGGAGGAAGTCGTCGTTGAAGATCTCCGCCCGCGTGAGCGGCGTCAGCGCCGGCGCATCCGTCGTCACGCGCACGCTCACATGCACCGGGCCTCCGGCGGGGCGGCGGATCGTGACTGCATTTCCGGCGAGCGCGGGAACCGTCTCCCGGGCATCGCCCTCGAGGGTGAGCGAGAGGTGGCTCTTGCCGTCGAAGCTCACCTGCGCTACCCGGACGACCCACGCCGTGTCGCCGACGTTGGCCGTGACACGGGGGAGGAGCCGCGCGCGCAGTGCGTCCACGGTTTTCACCCCGAGCAGCGCGAGGTGACGCGCCCGCTCGGGCGCTTTGAGCTTCGCGATATGGTCGATCAACGCGGCGAGCTCCGGCTGCGGAAACGCGGGCGCGCCGAGGGGCAGCGAATCGCGCGCCGCGTACTGAAAGTCCCGCTCGACCCGCATGGAGCCGAGCAGGAAGAGCCCGAGCGTGACCGAGGACGGGAGCTCCAGGCCATAGGACACCGACCGCGTGCGGGCCGATTTCGCCACCACAGCCCCGGACGAGCCCCAGGCAAGCTCCGCAGCCTTGCCGCTCGAGTCGCGGACGGTGAATCCGACGCTTTCGTTGGCCGCGTCGGCCCACAGGTTCACGACTCGTCCCGTGTTGCTCTTCAGGTAGGCCTGGAACGCGTTGCCGCCCGCGTCCTGGTAGACGCGCGTCGTATAGCCTTCATAGGCGGCGGGATCGTCGAGCCCCGGTTCCGGGAACGCCAGATACGGGGGTACCGTGTCGGCGCGGGCCGCCGTGTGGGCTGCGAGCAGCAGCGCAAACAGACTCATGGGCGGCCAATCGTACGGCCTGACGACTCGTTCCGCCACCCCAGCGTAATCGCGGCCAAGGCGAGGCTACCGGGGTCGCTCCGGCTCGCGACCCTATATTGCGCCAGAGCCTGCGGTTCGTCCATCAAACGTGGGAGGCGGTATGCGAGGCGGCCTACGGTTCGCGATCGCCGCGCTGCGCGTGAACCACCTCCGCATGCGCGCATAGTCGCGGCTCGGCGGACTCCGAACACCTACTGCCGCATGCGGCTCGGGTCATCGTGAACGTCACCAACAATTCCCAGAGCTCGATGGAGATCTTCGTGCTGGGAAACGGGACCTCCCACCACCTGGGGTCGGTGGCGCCGGAATGCCACGCAGTTTCGACCTCCCCCCAGGGATGGTCGCCGCCAGCGGTCACGTACAGTTCCTGGCCCAGGCGAGTGGCGCCGGTCCCCGTGTCTCGACCGACGACGTCTTGGTCGCGCCCGGCGACGTCGTGGACTTCGAGATCGCGACCAATCTGGTGGGTAGCCGTGCCACGGTGCGACCGTGAGATGCGGATGATCGCGTCTACCTCCCTGAGCCTAAGGTGATCCACTCCACTTCCACACCATAACGGCCCGCTGTGATCGCGACGCCCTCCTCGCGTCGCAGCGAAAGCTGCAGGCGGTCCACCCGGTCGATGCGCGGACGGTCTCCGCTACGGCCCCGCCCCGCCGCGGGTCCCACCCAGTAGTTCCACTCCCCAGGGAATCCCTCCGGGAGCAAGACGCCCCGACCAGGCGTGAAACCGGAGAGCGGCAGCGCCTGCTCACTCCACGTGCTGCCTACGGATAGCGCTGCGGTCCAGCTCGTGCCGTCGTCCTCCATCAACGTGACGTGCAGGACTTGGCCGGGTCCGAGGGCGCGCAGTCGCAGGCGCAGGTGATCGGCCCCCGCGATGGTCTCCTGCCGGGCGGCGATTCTGTCTTTGATCACGAGCGACGCCGTATAGTCGGCCGGGCCCCAGCCGCTCGTGTCCACCGGCAGCTCGAAGTGGAACACCGGCTGGCCCGTGACCGGGGACCAGGTCAGCCGGAAGAGCCCACGGCGCCCTGCGTCGCCGATGCGCGTGAAGGCCATGCGGGCCGCGTCGGCGGCGGGCGCGAACAGTCGCAGCGGCGTCTGCGTGCCGACCACGTCGAATTTCCAAGCACCCCGACCGTAGTAGTCCCAATCCGTCGGCAACTGCTCAAGGCCCGTCGGGAACGTGACCCTCGAGGCGCCGCGGAACAGCGTGATGACGAACTCGTACGGTCCCTCCCGTATCGCCTCCGCAGGCACGGAGGCGGCGTACTCGTAAGCGCCCCCCGGCCGCATCCCGTAGCCACGGTACGGGCCTCCAGCGGTCGGTCTGATGAAGAGCGTGGCCGAGTCGGGAGGAGTCCGGTCCGCGACGCGTGCGCGCAGCTCCGCGGCTCGCCCGGCGAGGTATTCGGGAGCGGCAAGAGGCTCGACAGACGGGGGGAGGGAGTCGACGGGAGGAGCGTGGTACTCGTTAAACCCGATCTGGCCCAGTCGCGCGGGGAGCGTGGCAGGATCCACCGGA
>QHUD01000098.1 GCA_003221085.1 Gemmatimonadota bacterium | reverse complement strand
GGTCGTATCCAGGTTGGCAGGATCTAGGCCATGGTGGATCGAGGCTTGCGCTGCGGCTCGCGATGCGAGCGCGGCGAGCAGACTGAAAACGAGCTGACGGCAACGTCTGGACATACGCTGCGCTCCTGGGCGGGGGACGTTTCAGAATACGCGCGGAAAGGGTGGGGTGTTAGTCGGTACGCGGTGCGCCGTGCGCGGTTGCCGTCAACAGCGTGCGCTGTACGCGGTGCGCGGTTGCCCCCGATGCAAGATCAAATCCGCTGAGGGTTGTTAGACATCGGGCGCAACCGCGTACCGCGCACCGCGTACGCCTCTCTCAACGAACCGCCAGCTTAGCCCCGAGCCCATGAGAAACAGCGCACCGGCGATCAGCATGCCCCGATGCAGTCCCGGTATGAAGTGCCCCCGGCCCCCGATGAGCGCTCCCAGCAACGCAATCCCGATGACTCCCCCCACCTGCCGGCTGGCATTGAGCACCGCCGAGCCGATGCCGGCGCGCTCTTTGGGCGTGTGGTCGATGGCGGCGTGCGTCATGGCCGGCATGGCGAGCGAGGCTCCGATGCCCATTGCCAGCATCGGCCCCACGATCGCCCCGAGCGGCGTGCGTACCTGCACGAGCGACAGCGACCCCAGTCCCAAGCCCCCAACCCCTAGCCCCAGCACCATCGGCAGCCGGGGGCCGCGGCGCGCGGTGACCTGACCGGACACGAAATTCATCAGGCTGATCACCGCCGTCTGCGGCAGCAGCGCCAGACCCGCCGCGAGCGGCGAGCGATGCTGCACCTGCTGGAAGAACAGGCTCATGAGAAACAGCTCGCCGTAGAAGCCGAAACTCAAGATCGCGCCCACGGCGTTGGCCGCCGAGAAGGTGGAGTCGCGAAACAGCGCCGGCGGGAGCATGGGATGCTCGGCGCGTCGCTCGCCCAGGTAGAACAGGACGCCCGCGACGACAGCGACCAGGAGCGCCACGATCACCGGGGCCGAGCTCCAGCCCCACACGCCGCCCTGAATCAGTCCGAAGGTGAGACCACCCAGCGCCACGATACCGAGCAGCTGGGCCTTGAGGTCGAGATCGCCGTCCTGGTGCGGCGGCACGGATGGCACGTGGCGCAGCGTGAGCACAATGCCCAGCACGCCCACCGGCAGGTTCACGAGAAACACGCTGCGCCAGGTCCAGGCGTGCGTGAGGATGCCGCCCACCACGGGGCCGGCGGCGACGGCGAGGCCGGTGGCGGCGGCCCAGATGCCGATGGCCTGGGCCCGCTCGGTAGGGTCGTGATAGGCGTGCCGTAAGAGCGCGAGTGACGCGGGCACTTGTACCGCGGCGCCCACGCCTTGCAGCGCGCGGAACGCGATCAGCGTGCCCAGGTTCGGCGCGATGCCGCACAAGCCCGAGGCGAGCGTGAACAGCGCCAGCCCGACGACGAACGTGCCTCTGTTACCGAGGCGATCGGCCAGGGCGCCGGCGGTGAGCAGCAGGCTAGCGAACAGCAGGGCGTAGCCGTCCACCACCCACTGCATGCCGGCGATGCCGGTGCCGAGGCCGCGCGCCATGTCGGGCAGGGCGACGTTGACGACGGTCGAGTCGAGCACGGCCATGAAGTAGCCGATGCACACGGCGACGAGGACGCGGGGGTGGCGCGGGAGCAGCATGGGCGGGCGGAGCTGCAAGGATGGTGCCGAGAAAGGTGCGCGGTACGCGGTGCGCGGTTGCCTGAACGGCGTGCGCGGTCTGCCGTGCGCGGTTGCTTCCGATGTGGGGCTACTTGCCGATGACCGGAGGCGAGCGCCGCAAGCCATGCCAAGCGCCCAAGGTCGCGTCGAATACCTTGAGAAGTGGCCTCACCGTGTCCTCGTCCAGGTACCCCAACTCTGCTGCGGCCCGTGCAAGGGTCTCGGCCTCAGCTGCAGATCCGATGGCGATGCGCAGATGCCGTCGGCACAGGCCCGGTGTGTTTAGGGCATCGCCCTCCGCGATGTTCGCTTCGATCGATATCGTCGCTCGTCGGAGTTGGTCGAACAGGTTCTTGGCACGGGGGTGATAGGCGGCGTGGGTCGCACGAAGCGCGAGGAGCAGCGCCTCGTGGGCCCGCTTCCACGCGACCAGCGTCTTGATAGCTTCGCACACCGCCATTATTCTCTCGCCGCCTGCCTCGTGCCGTACCCATTTCAGCGGATACGGACCCCGTTGTTGCATCGGCAGCAACTGCGCACCGCGCACCGCGTACCATGCCTTCTATATTCTCCCCATGCTTTCCGTGACGTTCTTAGGCACCAGTGCCGCTCGCCCCACCGTCGAGCGCAACGTCTCCGCGATGGCGCTTGTCCGCGAGGGTGAGACTCTCCTATTCGAGTGTGGCGAGGGCACCCAGCGCCAGATGATGCGCTACGGGGTGAGCTTCGCGTTGTCGGAGATCTTCTTCACGCATTTTCACGCGGACCACTTCCTCGGCGTGATCGGATTGATTCGCACACTCGGACTGCAGGCGCGCGCCGAGCCGATGCGGTTGTATGGGCCGAAGGGGGCGAAGAAGCTGCTCGGCCAGGCGATTCAACTCGGCGTGGAGCGAGTTCCCTTCGAGGTTGAGATCGTTGAAGTCAAGGCGGGGGAGGTTGTGGAGGTTGGGGGAGGCGCTGGTCGCGACGGGTATGCGATCCACGCCTTCGCCACGGAGCACGGTGGGGGATCGATCGGGTACGCGCTCAAGGAGCACGAGCGGCGCGGGCGGTTCGACGTAGACAAGGCGCGCGCAGCCGGGATCCCCGAGGGTCCCCTGTGGGGGAAGCTGAGCAAGGGCGAAACAGTTCGACTGGAGGACGGGCGGACAGTCGGACCGGAAGGCATTGTGGGGCCCAACCGTCCGGGGCGGCTCGTGGTGTTCACCGGCGATACCCGGCCCTGTGCTGCGGTGGTCGATGCGGCGCAGGGGGCGGATGTGCTGATTCACGAGGCGACGTTTGGGGAGGAGGAGAAGGAGCTCGCCAAGGAGCCGGGGCATTCGACGGCGCGCGAAGCAGCGCAGGTGGCACTGGCGGCGAAAGCGAGGCGCCTTGTGCTAAGTCACGTGTCGGCGAGGTACTCGATCAGTGCTGAGGAGCTGGTCAAAGAAGCGCGGGAAGTGTTTCGGGAGACGACGGTCGCAAAGGATGGGATGACGGTTGAGGTTCCCTTCAGCGACTGATCGTGCGCGGTGCGCAGGGCACCCTATCGCGTCAAAGCCTTCCTGAGGTTCTGCAGTAGCCCATCGAACATCTTGTGTGCACTACGTCGTCTGTAGAACTGTCCCAGCAGCCACGCCTTCCAACTCGCCGGCACCCACACGCATTTCATCGTGATCTTGGTGGTGCCACCCTGGAAGTCGAGCTTGAAGAACGTTTTCGAGCCGCGGCGGTAGATGATTTCGACCCAGGCGTAGGTGGTGGGGGGTTCGTACTCGATGACTTCGATGACGGCATCGGCCTTGCGGCCCTGGCGCTCGAAATGGATGCGGTGGCGGTCGCCTTTGCCCTTGTTGGTGGGCCCCGGGATGGCGGAGACGCAGTTGGGTAGCCACTCGGGCATGCGACTCGCGTCCGAGATGAGGTCGAAGACGTCCTGAATGGAGACGCCGACGGTGCCGGTGTACGTCAGAGACACTGGTCGCATGTGGGAATAATATGGTTGGAGGAGGGCTGGGGAGGTTGGGGGAGGTTGGGGGAGGCTGCTCCGATCCGGGATCAGCCTCCTCTAACCTCCCCCAAGCTCCACAACCTCCCCCGTCCTGTCCGTCGGCGAACCGGTGTTAGTTTTGTAGGGGTTGTCGCGAAGGGGGGCGGCGTCTAAGTTCAGCCTCCCGCGCGGGGCTGTAGCTCAGCTGGGAGAGCGCCTGGATCGCACCCAGGAGGTCAGGGGTTCGAGCCCCCTCAGCTCCACTCATCGGAGATAGGTAGGCAGACGGCTAGGTGTCAGGCAGACGTCCAGACTTCGAGACGGCTAGCGGGTTGCGGGGTCGAGGTGCGAGGAAGGCGGCGCGGTTGCACATGGGAATGGTTGTGAGGCTTCTACCTAGCGCCTCGCGCCTAGCCGACCGCTAGAAGTCTAGCCGACTGGCCGTCTGCGTAGCCGCCTAGCCGCCTAGCTGTCTCGGTCCCAGTATGTAGTGAACGGTGCCCCTTGGTGTAACTGGCAACACGCCTGACTCTGGATCAGGAGAGTCCTGGTTCGAGCCCAGGAGGGGCAACTCGAAGCCCGATACGGAGATTACGCCGTGTCGGGCTTCGCGCTCTCCGACCCAGTGCGAGCGTTTCGCGAGCGTTTCCGAAACACTGCGCCAATCTGTCGTCGATCGGTTCACCGAGCGGCTGCCCGAACGGGGCACCGAACGCTCTGCCGAACCATAACCGAGCGCCACCGAGCGACCGCTCAATCGACTTACTGATACGACGTCACCTCAGACTACGCCGGAACCTTCAGAATGCCGCACCGAATACCGTACTGAACGCCGTACTGAGCGCCGTACTGAACGCCGTACTGACTGCCGTACTGAATGCCGTTCAGAAGGCCCTCAGCCTGGAGTTCACGAATTTCCTCGGGCGTTTCCCCTGGGATTTCCTCCAGTGTTTCCCCCAGAGGTTCCTCCGGTGGTTCCCCGACAGCTCCTCCGGCAGTTCTTCCGGCACGTCTGCCGGAACCCCTGTCGGCACGTCTACCGGCACCTCCGCCGAGACCTCTACCGGCACCGCTACCGGCACCTCTACCGGCACCTCTACCGGACTTCTACCGGCACGTCCACCGGCAGGTCTACCGGGCCTCGTGCTTGCCATCGTTCCTGAATGGCCTTGCTGAATGGCCTTACGCTCCCTCAGCTTGACCGGTGAGGCCATCACCTCGAGCATCGTGTCTTCATCCGCTTGCTGGTAGCTCGCCAGCAGTGTCTGCGTATCTCTCCAACCCCCTGCTGCCTTCACATCAACAAGCGACATCTTCTTTCGTTCGGTCGCCCATTTCCGGCGGTAGGGATGCCACAGCCCACCCTTGAGCTTTGTTACGCCGGCGACGCGCTCAGCGTGCCGTAGCAGCTGGTCAAACAACTCCCGCGGCCACGGTACATCCTGCTCAGCCCGCGGAAACAACCAACCATCGCCAACGACCCCCAGCCTGACCTGGAATCCGCGTAGCTCGGATGCCAACTCTTCCGGAAGGGGCACGAAGCGCTCCCGCCCCTTCTTGTCAAATTCCGCGCGCCAGCGGATGCTGGGCGGATCGGACGTGATGTCCGACCACCTCAGTCCTCGAATGGCGCCGAGCCGTGCACCAGTTGCCTCAGCGAGCACCAGCGCGAGCTCGATCCGGCGCCAACGCGTCCTACCTCGTTCCTGCGGCGCAGCCTCCGCCAGCTGCTTCACCGTGTCCCGCACCTTCACGAACCTGTCGTACGTCGCTACAGGCCGTAGGGGGTTGTCCTCCTTGGGCAACTTCAGGCCGCGAAGTGGATTCTCGGCAAGCAACCATGAGCCGTCGGGGCGCCGCTCTCGCGTTGCCCACAGAATCATGGTTATCAGCAGCTTCAGCTCACCTTCGATTCCCCTCGCCCGAACGGGCTGTGTTACTCGTCCGTCGGGCCACCCATGGCCAGTGCGGCGCATCTCCACGTAACGGTCGATGTCATTTCTTGTGAAATGATCAACGCGCTTTTGTGCGGCCAGACCGGCCATCAGAAGCTTGGCGTCACTGCGCTTCTGCGCCTTCGTGCGCTCTGTGTTTTGCCGGTATCCGGGTGCCTCCTGCTGGTAGCGGGTCCACAGCTGTTCGAGCACGAGCGGCTCGGTCACCTGGGTGTAGCGCCCTTCGCTCCTCTCGAGCTCTCGAAGGAACAGCTCCGAAAGCCGCCGAGACTCTGTTTTGGAATTCGTGCCAAGGGACTGGTACCGCCATCCCTTGCCCGGCTTCCAATAGGCCCGGTGGAAGGTGCCACCCGGTTTCCGTTGCTCGACCCGTACTCTGAGTCCGCGGACACCGAGGGAAAGGGACCAGCAGCCGTTCCCCTTTCTGTGCCACGGACGTTCCTGAATTGGGAATCGCCGAGTACCCATGCGTCCTCCTGCGTTACGCCTGGGTGGCGACCCGCCGAGCATCGGCGACGGGATCGTACGCTCCGATCCTGGGCTCGTCAACCTTGACCGGCTTCTTGGGCAGCTCTGCGCGGCGGAAGAACAATCGGCGGCCGCGCTTGTACGCCCGGAGCTTATCGTCTCGCACGAGCCGACGGAGGTGATCAGGCGAGTAGCTGCTGACCTCGGCAGCTTCGTCAAGTGTCAACTCAGCGTCATCCTCGCCCTGGCAGACGAGCTCGAAGTCATGCAGTACCTCGCCGCACATCTTTGCGCCGTCAACCTGCGCGCCAAGACGGGCAAGTTCGTCACTCCGCCCACGCCACCGGACCAAGAACTCGTCTCTAGTCATCGCCGGAGCCCTTAGTGACCGGTTCACTGCCCTCGGCTACCTGGACTCCCTGCTGGTGGAGCCAGCGATTGGCCCGCTCGCGGAGCTCGGCGAACGCACGCGAGGGCATCATGGGCAGATCGCGCCGAAGCGCCACGATAGCACTCTCGACCGGGGGCTTAGCCGGCTGGAACGATTGCTGAGTAAACGGTGGTGGTGCAGGCCCATGCTTCTGTTGCACAGGCCCGAAGCCGCCGTTGCTAACCACAATGTGTTCCGAGACGAAGCCGATGAACCGCCACGGCCCTGGGGCACCGCACGCCGGGCACTCAGCCGCCGCTATTTCATCGCCCTCTGAGCCACTTCCCACTTTGACCATGGCCAACTCATCCGGCCCGACGTCTTCGAAAGCAAGTTCTCCCGGCCGGATCTTCAGCAGTGCGCCACCCTTGCTAATGCGATGGACGTCTCTAAAGGCGTATTCGACCGCGGCGGCCCGCTGCGCTTGCTCGTGCTTCTCACCGTGCCCCTTTGTGGCGTACTTCAACACCTCCCGCAGCGCTCCTTCAATCCTCGAGGGATCGTCGTCGCGGCCAGCTCTGATGTGCACTATCGCAAGCTTCTCACCGACGACATCACCCCAAAGTCGTTGGAGGTCGTCTTGCGAGATGTATTCACCAAACACGACGACATGTAGATGCACTACACCGTTTGGCGAGACCTCCATCGCCCTGAGGTAGAAAGTGTCCCTCCGTGCGCGTTTCTTCCTTGACTGCCCGTCACGAACCTGACGACCCCAGACGGTTCGCCGCCAGAAGCGTGGGAAGGCCCGTAGGACGCGATGAACTGATCCCGCGAGACGGGCGGGATCAAACCGGTCAGCCAAGTCGCTTGGAGCGGGGAGAGTCAGCGTCAAGTGCTTCAGGCCGCGGATCCGGACAGGGCCGGGGCCGTCCCACGGTTCCGCCTGCAGCGCCTTCACTGCAAACTGGAGGCGGCCCGCCACGCGCTTCACGATCAAGGCCGAGGCGATGTGGGCGCACGTCGGGCATGTCCTGCCTGTGCACCGGACCGGCGCGTATTGCTCACCGCCACAGGAACCACACGCGAGGTGGATCGCCGCCCTCCCACACGCTCGGATGGCTGCCGCGCGGGTCGGCCAAAGCGGCTGTAGGACCTCAGCGACTGCCTCGCGGAAGCTGTAGGCCCATTGGGGGTCCGGATGCAGGCCTGCACCCTCGCGGCCCCCTTTGGGCAGCTCTCGTGGCGGTTCTCCCGGCTTGGTGCAGGAAGTCCCTGTAGTATCAAGTGAACAAACAACACCGTCGGCCGGAGTTTGGGCCGCGCGAGGGCGGGGCGCTTGTTGCTCCGGTGGAGCTGCGATAACTTGCGAGTGCACGAACCGATCCTCCAACGGGTGACGAACGTGTGACTGTCGGCGGCCTAGTGACCCAATCACTAGGCCGCGCTTCTTATCTCCCTGGGGCGCGCAGGCGGGGGCTCTGCCCCCTGCTCCCCCGCCAACTTTGACCCGGGCAGCGCCGGCCCGAGCCGCCACCCCTCCCCAAGTGAGCCGCCTCTTGGCGGCTTGCCAATGTCCAAAGGGGGCGGGCCGGGGGTAACGAGCATGCGGGCCAGCTACCCCGCGGCCGACAGACACCGATACTCCGGCGCCGCCCATGCGGGTAGGAGTTGGCAACCTCCCGCACGCCCTGTGTGGTTTCCTGCCAGCTAGTCGTTGAACACGTCGAGCTCATCGGCGCCGAATAGGATGAGTCCCACGGCCTCCAGCTTGTCCTCGTCAGTCTTATCGCTGTCGAGGACATCGTCGATTTCATCTAGGGCCTGGCAGGCACAATGATACTTGTGCTCGAGCTCCGCTTTGGTCATGTCATTCACCTCCCCCCACCAAGCAAAGGTCTGTGAGATCTCCGGGCGAAGCGCTGAATTTCGGAGCGCGATACCCGGAGCACGCCATCCCGGCGTGACTTTCTCCCCCTGAGCTGGCCAAGCTTCACCCATCGCCACACGGCCTGCCGGGACACGCGAAAGCACGACGCAACGTCTTTCAGGGACGCCATAGCCTTGATCGTCGCGCTCCGTGCCCGGGGGCGCTCAGCCGAGAGTTGCGAAACCGTGCGAGGTGCCCGGCCGCGCAGATTCGAATCGTTCCGCATGCCTCCTCCTGTCCTATAGCAAAAAAAAAGGGTCCGCCATGCGGGCATCTTCTGCCCCCCGCATGGGGACCGCTGTAGTTGACGCGAGGAGTCTACCTGCGTTTACGCGGGCCGTCAAGTCCGTTACAGAAACGCTCGGCCGGTCCCGCGGGTGCTGTACGGATGACTGGCGGCCCAATTCCTTGCCCACTATTCTGGAGCGCCCCCGGCCGGGAGCTAAAGCGAAACGATGCCACGCTCAGAGAAGACCCAGACAAGGCAGTGCGCATCCGGGAGTTGGCAACCCAACCCGGCGAAGCATCGCGACCCGACGGGCTCAGGCTGCGAGTCCAAGCTGTAACGGACCGCTGCCCTACGGACAAGAAAAAGAGGCCGCCATGCGGGCACTATCTGCCCCCCCGCATGGAGACCTCTAGTTCATTGGCCCGACGTTAGTGTGCTTCGATCTACTGAGGACGAAGTCTAGCGTGCCTCGAGAAGACGCCAAGGAGATGTAAACACACTCAGACCGTAGGCAGGACAAGGGTAATCTGCCATCGACTCGTTCCCTTGCCCCTAAGCTACAAGTAGATCCCCACCGCTCGCGCTCCGCTCCCACACGTATTCATAGACGCGGCCCGCAAGTCCCTCGGTCTCTTCTTCGGTGAAGGGCGGCCGAGGTAGGGACCGCCACAGGTTGTCGAGGATGAACACTTGCACCTCTGCCTGCGTCGCTGTGTTCTGAGTCCAATTGCGCATCCGAGCCAGCAGCGCCTGGAGCGATGCCAAGAGAGTCTTGCTAGCTTGCTTCAGCTTCTCGCGGTCCGTCTTAGAGATGTTCTCTTTGAACAGCAGGTCGAACAACGCCAGCTCGTCGTCACTCAAGCCCTCTTCCGCCGCCCTCTGCTGCTCGGCGTCGAGATTGGCGGCGAGTTCAACCAGCTGAGCGAATGTAGCCTCGACAGTCGCCCGATCCTTCTCACGGTTGTAGTCCGCGATGATTTCCTGATACTTCTTGTAATAGTCCATCCGCATTGGGTTGCGCCCGAGCATCTGCGCCAGCTTCTTCTCGACAACGTCGCGAATATCCTGCAACGCGGCGCGCTTTCGCCGCACCTTGCTTGTGAACTCGTCCCGCAGCTTCGCAAAGTCGATCTGGCTCAGGTCCACCTTGAGCCCCTCGGCGTGGTCGTCGCCGGGCACTGCCGCTCGGATGGCTTCGTTGACGATGCGGTGTAGCTCCTTCAGCACCTCGGTTACATCAGCTGTGTCGCGCCGGTTCTGCAACTTCTTGTAGATAGCCTCGATGTTGTCGTGCCGTTCCGCATAGCCCAAAGCGCTCGGCTCCATCAGCAGCGCCTTGAAGCGCATGAATATTTGCCGGGCCATGATCTCGAACCGCCGCTTTGCTTCGTCCGAGTTGTAAAGCGCGTCCACCGCGTCGCGCAGGGCTTCGATGCGGTCAAACCCAGAAGCGCCGTGCAGCCGAGTCGGATCGAAACCAAGGCTGCGCAGGTGCGTCTCGGCGGCCTCTATAGCTTGAAGCAAGCTCGCAACCAATTCCTCGATGGGCGCGACGACATCATCCTCAGTCTCATCGTCTCCAAGGGCGTATTGGGCCAGCGCCTCGCGCAGACTCTTGAGCATGCCGTTGTAGTCCACGATGACGCCGCAGTCCTTGCCCGGGAAGACGCGGTTGGCGCGGGCGATGGCCTGCATCAGATTGTGGGCCTTCATCGGCTTGTCGATGTAGAGCGTCGCAAGGGACTCGACGTCGAAGCCGGTGAGCCACATCGCGCAGACGATAGCGATGCGGAAAGGGTGCTGCGGGTCTTTGAAAGCGTCGTCGACGGCCACCCGCTTGCCGTCGGCGGTCTGGAACCCTGTCTTCATCACCACCCGGTGTGGGATGATGTCGAAGCCCCACTTCCGAAAGTCGCGCACCTCGTTCTGTGCCTCGCTGATAACGATCTCAATGATCGTGCTCCCCATCCATTGCACTCGGCCACGCAGGCCCTCGAGCTCGGCCGTCAGGTGCTCCCGGAGGTCGGAGTCGGTGGCCGTGGCAAGCGCCGCCTCCGTGCGGGGGATGAGCCTCTCGAGGTGGGCGAGTTTGGCCTTCCAGCGCGGCGCGATACGCTGGAACATCCTCGCACAGGTGATCTTGTCTACACACACCAGCATTGACTTGCCGGTCTGCCAGTGGATAGAGCAGTGCTCCACGAAGTCCTCGGCCAGCTTTTCCAGCCGGTCGTCGGCCGTAATAACCTCGTAGTCCTTACCGAGGAGCTTTTCCAGAAGGGCTTCTTGATCCGGGTCGAGGTCGGCCTTCTCGACCGCTTCGGCGATCCGGTCGTTCAGGTCGAGGCGGGCCAGCCCCAGCTTCTCACCCCGGTTCTCGTAGAAGAGGGGCGTGCCAGTGAACCCGATGAACGAGGCGTTCGGCAGGGCGAGACGCATGTTGCGGGCGAACTTGCCTGCCTGCGTGCGGTGCGCCTCATCGGAAATGACGATGATGTCGTCGCGCTCGCTGTATGGCTCCGTCACCGGCTGGTTGAACTTATGGATCAGGCTGAAGACGAAGCGGTGATTGCCACGCAGGATCTCCTGCAGCTCCTTGCCCGACCCGGCGCGCGGGGTCTTCTCGTCTGTCACCCAGCAACCGATGAAGGTGCGCCAGATCTGGTCATCAAGATCCTCGCGGTCGGTCATCACCAGGAAGGTGAAGTTGCCGGGAACGACGCGACGCACCTTCTCGGCGAAGAACGCCATCGAGTAGGATTTACCGCTGCCCTGAGTGTGCCAAAAGACGCCGAGCCGGCCGAGATCGGGGTGGGCTCGAGCAACCAACTGCAGCTCCTGGTCTGCGTCTGTGACCTGCGCCGGCTGCCGCTCTGGTCGGGCAGCCGGGCCGCGAATCACCGGCCGTTCATTGGATCGCGCGAGGTATTGGACGATTCGCTCGCCGGTCGGGTATTGTCGCTTCAGCTCCTCTTGGCGCAAGACCGACGCGACGGCACTGTTGACGCCGAGCACTTGGTGGTTCCGCGCGACGATCTTCCGTGTACCGCCTGCCCGGCTGTCATCGAACAGGAGGAAATTCTCGACCAAATCCAGCAGACGCTCCTTCGCGAGCATCCCATCGAGCAGCGCCTCGGCATCCACGCGCGCCTGGTCCTTCTCTGTATTGCGCTTCCACTCGAGGAAGTGCTCCCAATGGCTGGTGATCGAGCCGTAGCGGGCCTGGTCGCCGTTGCTCACCACGAGGAAGGCGTTGTGGTGGAAAGCCTGGGCGATGCTGTGCTCGGAGAGGTAGTCGGTCAGGTTGTCGTCGAAGCCGGCGCGGATGTTCCGATAGACCGCTTTCAGCTCAACTATGACCAGCGGCAGGCCATTCACGAAGCACACCAAATCCGCGCGCCGGTTGTAGTGCGGCACGCGCACGCCCTGCACCTTCAGCTCGCGCACGACGAGGAAGCGGTTCTGCGCGACGTTGCGGAAGTCGATGACGTGCGCGTGCGCGTGCCGGATCTCCCCGTTCGTGTCTCGCCACTCGACCGGCACCCCGCCGCGGATGAAACCGTAAGACTCCCTGTTGTGCTGGATGAGCGAGCGGCCGAAGTCGATGCGCGTGAGTCTCTCGACGGCCTGTTCGCGCGCCGATTCTGGAAGGTCCGGGTTTAGGCGCTCCAGCGACACCCGCAGGTCTCGCACTAACACGACCTCGCGCTCCGACGCCCGGCCAAGCGTCCCTTGCGGCCCGAAGTTCTCGTCGTTGTAGGCGTATACGCTCTCCCAGCCGAGCCGATCGCGGAGGTGGTCCGCGAAGGTCTGCTGGACCAGCCGGTCCTCGCTGTTGATGTCGGTGATCATCGGGCGCCGGCCTTCATCAAACCGCGATCTCTTCGCTCAAGAGGCGCGGCAGCAGCAGGTCGCGGGCGGCGCGAAGTCTCTGGATCTGCAAGCGCAGCGTGTTCGCCTGCGCAAGAAGCGGCTCGGCCTGCTCATTGAAGGCCCCCACAAGCGATGCTCGCGCCATGAAAACCCTGGCACGCTCAAAGTCTCCGGCGACGACTGCAGGATATGCTGCTCCGCGGGCGTGGTTCTCCAGATAGCCCACGAATGCATCGGTTGTGGTCGCTTGAAGCAAGTACGCGGTTGGCAAGGCGGTCGGTGTGATGACGGCGAATCCCGTTGATACTATCAGGTTCGATGTCGGCTGCCAAATGACGGCATATGACTTGCGGTTAGGTCGGACGCATGACCAGATGATGTCGCCGTGCTTCACTACCCTGCGTGCCCGACTCGGCGCCTCTTTGAAGTCGTAGCGTGTCGTCTCATTGATCGAACCAGGCGTCACCGAGGAGATGTCAACGTAGTCGATCTCTCCGTCGAACGAGCCGGGGAGCGACTCCTTGTTGACGTCCGCAACGTCCGAAAGCCGCTTCCTCTCCCATCCCTCTGGCACGCCGTTGACGATATGTGTGTGCTCGTGGCCGGGGAAGCGAAGACGGACGAACCATTCGTGGTAGAGGTGCCGGGCAGCCTCCTCCAACAGCGCCACCCGCCGCCGGTTGTTCTCGATCAGGTCATCGTAGGCGGTGAGGATGTCGACGATCGTCCGTTGCACCGTGGCGGCGGGCAGGTGAAGAGCGATTCTCCTGATGATGTCATGATTGAGGGATGCCATCGTCGCTTTGTTCCCAGACTGCGCCAGCATCCACTTCCGATGGGTATCGGTAAGAAACGAATAGGAGACGAAGCGCGGGACCACATTGTTGGTTAAGAACCTGATGCGGATACAGTCGGATCCCTGCAACCAATTTGCCTGCTCGTCACGTACATATAGATGCCGGTCGACGGCGCCCTTGCGCCCAAACACGATGTCGCGCTGTTCAAGGAGATGCGAAGCTAGTCGTTCCGACGTCTCCTCGGAGACGAACTCCAGTTTCTCTGGCTCTAGCTCACCAAGACCGATGTTCCGGACGTTGATGACCGGCGTCCCTTCGTCGACATAGTCACTGGCCTTCAGTTGCGTGCCGAAAGGCCCTGTCTGGATGTCCGCTGCGCCGGCATCGACGAGATCGCCAATGGTAAGCGTCCGCCAGCTCATGCGCTTAGTTCTCTGAAGGTCCCTTGAATCTTCGCCGCCAGCTCAGCTGCGTCCCTGTCGAGGTCGGCCAGCTCGGTGTGGATGTCGCGCATGGCTTCATCGAAGTCGAAGTCATCGTCCTCCTCCGTGGGGGCGACGCCGACGTAGCGCCCGGGGGTTAGGCTCCAGTCGGCGGCTTCAATCTCCTTACGGTCTACTAGCTTCACGAGTCCAGGTACGGCCTGAAGAGTTGCCTTCGGAAAGCGGTCCTGAAGCCACGTAACCTGCCGGTAAAAGTGGACTGTCTGCTTCAATTGCTCGACGGCAGCCTTGCGTTCCTCGTCGAGCTGCTTGACCAGCCGGCCCGTGGCTCGGCGGTCATAAGCGGCGGAGATCGCATCGTGAGTCGCGAGTTGGGCTCCGAGCTCCGCCACCCGCGCGGCGAGCTTGGAGAGCAGGTCCACCTGCCTGACGAGGCCGCGGATCGCGTCCGCGCTAGGGTCGAGCGCCTTGCGCGCCTTGTGCTGGGCGTCGTTCTTGTCGGGTAGCGCCCTGTGGTACCTCCGACCGAAGGAGATGAGGCTCGCGAGGAGCTTCTTCGCGTCGACCTCGTACAGAGTAGCGGCCTCGCGCAGGTCGGCCACGGCACCGGCGAGCGCCTGCTCCTTGCCAGCGTCGAGATCCGCGTGCTTTGCGGCCGCCTTGGCGAGCGCATCGAACCGTCCGCGCAGGTCCGCGAGCGTAGTTTCGAAGGGTGTGAGCCGCCCTGGGACGGCGGCGCTCTCGGCGCAGACGCGTGCGAGGTAATCCTTCACGAGATCGAGGAAGCGCTTCTTCTGCCCGCGATACAGCCAGACGATCGCCGCGAGGTTATGCATCTGCTCGGGCGAAAAGTCGTAGATCTTTCGCGTGACCTTGCGGTAGACGTTGCGGGCGTCGAGCATCAGTACCTTATTCTTGCGCTCGGGCGGCTTTGCCCGGTCGAAGTGCCACAGCTCGCAGGGGACGCTGCGGGTGTAGAAGAAGTTTGAGCGGATGGAGACCATCACGTCCACGTCGCCCGTCTCGATGATCTTGCGGCGTACCTCTTTCTCGCCGTGCCCGGCGCTCGAGGCTTGCGAGGACATGACGAAGCCGGCGCGGCCCTTTGCGTTCAAGTAGCTCCAGAAGTAGGAGATCCAGAGATAGTTGCCGTTGCTGACCTTCTTCTGCTTGTTCACGCCCGGCAGCCCAAATGGGAGACGCACGTCCCCCTCGACCTTCTCGGCATCGACTAGATCAACGTTGAACGGCGGATTCGCCATCACGAAGTGGCACTTACCTGCGAGGGTGTGCTCGTCCTGGTAGTAGGTGATGGCCTCGGCGATCTTCCCCTCGAGCCCGTGCACCGCGAGGTTCATTTTGGCGATGTGGATGGTGTCGCCATTCTTCTCCTGCCCGTAGAACACGACCTTCTTCGCAGTATCGCCGCCCTCGTACTCGATAAAATGACTCGACTGTACAAACATGCCGCCCGAGCCACAGGCTGGGTCGAAGACGGTGCCGTGGTCCGGTTCGATGACGTTGACGATCATTTGCACGATCGACGGGGGCGTGAAAAACTCGCCGTTATCGTGCGCCTTTTGCATTGAGAACTCGGCGAGGAAATACTCGTAGATACGTCCGAAGATGTCGCCAGTGGCCTGTTTGATCTGCTCGCTGTTGAACAGGCGCATCAGATCCTCGAGCACCTTGGGCTCAAAAATGCCGTAGTCCTTGGGCAATACGCCTTGCAGTGGTTCGAACTCGTCCTCGATGGCCGTCATCGCCTCCGTAACGAGCCTAGGCAAGTCGGCGCCGCTCATCGCCGCCTGCTGCATGATCCAGTCGTACCGTGCTTTCTCGGGTAGATAGAGCGAGCGGCGCGCGATGTAGTCGGCCGGCAGGACCTTCCGCTTCGGCATCTTGCCGCTCGCCTGGTCGGCCTCGATCTGCCTCTGCGCCGCGTCAAAACGATTAGCGGCGTGCCGGAGGAAGATCACCCCCAGCACCGGCATGAAGTAGTCGCTCGAGGTGAGCTTGGAGTTGGCGCGGAGGTTGTCCGCTGCTTTCCAGAGGTCGGCTTCGAGTTTCTCGATGCCGTTGAGCGTATCGGCGGTCACGAGGCTTGAGCCTTCCGATCGTTTCTAGTGCGCTGTGTGGACGGGTTCTGGCCGGTGATGCAAGGCTAAAGTACCTTCCGCGGGCAGGATGTGAAGGCACTATCCACGACCCTCGGCGAGTCTGCGAGGTTCCCAGCGATGCTCGTTGGAAAGGGCGCTCAGTACGTTCGGGCCTCGTTCGAAAACGAGGCTGAGATCGAGCAGGTCGTACAAGACTATATGGACTCGTAGCAAGGCTACCGAGAGAGCTGGATGCTGCATACTAGAGAGGTCGCCTGGAGCGCGCCATGAGCGAGACGAAGGGCCCGGTCGGTCGTGTGAAGTTCGAGCCGATCCGAGATGTCTTCCGTGACGAAGCTAGGCACTTCACGACTTGGCTTGAACAGAACTTAGAGGCACTCGCGGATCGGCTTGGTCTGCAGCTCTCGGTAGTGCAGCGAGAAAAGGCGGTCGGAGACTTCAACGTAGACCTGCTGTGCGAGGATGGGGATGGTCGCCCGGTCATTATCGAGAACCAGCTTGAGAAGACCGATCACGATCACCTCGGTAAGCTCCTCACCTATCTCGTGAATCTCGAAGCGAGTTCGGCAATATGGGTGACGCCCGAACCCAGGCCCGAGCACCAGAAGGTCATCGACTGGCTGAACGAGAACACAGGGGCGGACCTCACGTTCTACCTCGTGAGAGTCGAAGCCGCGCGGATAGGAGAATCACAGCCGGCGCCTCTCTTCACCGTGCTTGCCGGCCCGAACGAGCAAGGCAAAGAGGTGGGTGAGAAGAAAAAGGAGTGGGCCGACAGGCACTACAAGCGAATAGAGTTCTGGAAGGGACTCCTCGAAAAGAGCAAGAAGGAAGTACCACTCTTTGCGAGCATTTCTCCCAGTACGGCAAATTGGATTGCAGCAGGAGCGGGAAAGCGGGGTGTCTCGTTCAACTATGACATCTTCATGGATGGAGCAGCAGTCGACCTATACATCGATCACGACCAGGAAACGGGGGCGAAGAACAAGGCAATCTTTGATGCGCTCTTTGTCCAGAAGGACGCGATAGAACGTGAAATCGGGACTGCTTTGGAGTGGCAGCGCCTTGATACGAAGCGAGCATCGAGGATTCGCCTACCTATCGACGATAGCGGGGGTCTGGCGAAGCCCGAGTCCTGGCCGTTGCTACAGGACCGCATGGTTGAGGCAATGGCTCCGTTCGAGCGAGCGCTGCGTCCCCGCCTGAGCAAAGTTGACGTATAGTCTGAAGGCTGTCTCAAGAGGGAGCTCCTTGCTGGCATGTCCTTCGCGAAGCAGTTCGTCTCATCGATAGACGCAAACCGTACTGTCAAGGACGAACTTGGAGAGGCGGTCGGGAAGCAACGAGCCAGGCGGCGTATCTCCGTAACAGACCTCGTAAACCTGCGGCAGGCGTTCTTTCGGTGGACACGTCCTGACATCCAGCCGGCGCCCGAGCGTCTCCAGCTCATTTTGTCGGGAACGGGCTTCCACGAGCTTTTCGGCAAGCTCGTATCCACTGAAGAGTACGTCGAGCAGTTTGTCGAATACAATGAGATCGTCGGTAGAATCGATATCTACGACGACGTGCCGACTGAGCTAAAGACTACGGGCTTCATTCCTGAGGACATTCACGGGGAGCGGCCTGGATATGTAGACCAGTTGGGCATGTATTGCGCAATGACTGGAAGGGCTAGTGGCCGGCTAGTCGTGTACAAGCGAGCAAGATATGGTCTCGCGCCAACTCTCAAGGTGTTTGAAATCGCGTATAATGACCTCGAATCGATCGCGCATGAAATGATTCGGCGTCGCGATTCTCTTCGCAAAGCCTTGGACACCCTCAAAGCATCGGAATTGCCGCGCTGTGAGTGGTTTGAACTGGGATGCGATTACAGGGAGATCTGTGGGTGCGAAAGCGCTGCGCCCCTAGGCCGACTCGTTGGCCGAGAAGGTGCGCAGATCGTTGAGAGCCAGACTCTAGCAGATTCGTTCGACAAATACGTCAGGCGCGAACCTTCCCTGGATCCTGCCTTCAAGCTGAACGACCTCGTTTTTCCCCGTAGGACCGCCTTCGCGCACAAGGCGACTGAAGACGATGAGAGTGTACCCGTCGTGGACCCCGCAATCGAAGTACAGTTGGCGAGGCTTGAGCGCCGGGGGTTCTCGGGTGCCTTGTTCGGAGCAATCCGGTTCGGAATCCCTGGCGCGTTCTCCCGAATGCCGGTACAACTCCGGAGTCTTACCGGGTGGGTGAACACGTACAGGGGAACACCTACGATTCTTCGAACGTCTAAATTCCGCGAAATGGTTGAGCGCGCTCGCCTCGCAGATGGTTTCCCGCATTACATCGACCGGCTCGCTTTCGAATGCGCCCTTACAGGTCGTGAATTCGGGCGGGTCGTTGTGTACTACGAGCAGCTGCAAGGGGACAAATTCATGGTCTATGACGTTGCGTTCGGAGGCCTAGACAAGATTCGGGCGGAGGCAGACCGTAGACTCCAGCTGCTTGAAGCAGGAGCGGATCCGAAGGAGCTTCCTCCCTGCCCCAAATGGATGAGCAAGTTCTGCGATTTCGCCCCTGCGTGTGGGTGTGGTGGAGAGGCTGCTCACCGGTAGCCAACACGCGCACTTCCTTAGGGGCTATGTCCATGCGGGGCGTGTCCGTGATAAGACATTGTACGACAAGCAGATAAGCGTATTAAAGATTTTCTTGAATCGGGGGAGCCGATAGACTAGATTAAGGGCACATCGAATCCAGGTCGCTCATGCCCGATCGCGAGACAATCGCAACAGCCATCCGAACAGCTCGCGAGAGCCAACTCCTGACTCAGCAACAGCTTGCAGAGAAGGCTGGCTTGGGATCCCTCCAGATCATTTCAGACATCGAGCGAGCAGTAAGGGAAGTCAAGGCTTGGGAGCTCGTTCGCGTCGCGCGAGCCCTTCATGTCCCCGTGGACGTGCTCCTTGGTCTGCAGCCTGCACTCAGTACTCGTGTGTTCTGGAGGAGGGGGACGGCGCAGCAGTCTCGCGAAATAGAGTCGAGGTTTCTCGAGCGCGCGCGTCGCTTTGCTCTGCTGGAGGCGTGGTGCGATCTACCACCTGTCGAGCCGCTCCCGGAATGGCCGCTTGACCCGAAAGGGGCCTCCTTCCCCGACGCAGTCCGCATTGCAGAGCAAGCCGGACAGCTGTTGAACCTCGGGAGCCGACCAGCTGCCTCACTACTGGCGATCTTGGAGGAACGATTCAGAATCAAGATCTTCTATGAGGAGCTTGGCCCTGAGGGGTCCGCTGCTTCAGTTCGGGGCGACTTCGGGCCTGCCATTCTCATGAACTCAAGCGAGGCTCCTTGGCGACGGAACTACAACTTTGCACACGAGCTCTTTCACCTTATCACTTGGAGTGCAGTCGACGCGCAGTTGCCTCGAGACGGCGAGGAGCCGGATTGGCTTGAGAAGCTCGAAAAACTCGCTGACGCCTTTGCTTCCCGCCTCCTCCTGCCTGCCGACGCCGTTGAAGCGGAGTTCATAGCCCGCGTACGTGGCGGCCGCATCGGGCACTTGGAGCTTGTAGAGGTTGCGAGGGAGTTTGACGTTTCGACCGCAGCCTTACTTTGGCGCCTGGTTAACATGGGAAGGTTGAAGCGCGAGACGGCAGAGCTCCTTCTGCAAAACGAGAACTTCAAGCGGGTCGATCGCCAGAGTGTGTCTGATCGGTGGTTGGCACCTCCGGGCCCAATTTCTGATCGTTTCAAGCGGCTCGCGACACTTGCTTACCGCAAGGGCAGACTATCAAAAGCCCGATTGGCGGAGTTCTTGGAGGTCACCTTGTCTGAATTGACAGACATCGATCTCGAGGACGAGAGTGTCGCCGAAGCCACAGTGCCTGCTGCTTGACGCCAACGCGGTCTTCACCGCGTTCACTAGGGGGGTGTGGGAGGCACTAGTCACGAACTACCGAGTGGTAATCCCGGCTGTGGTAGTTCGAACGGAGGCACAGTTCTACCCCAAGGAGGATAAGCGTGTCGAGCTTGACCTCCGCCCGATGGTCGCTGCGAAGACGATTGTGGAGTGGGAGGCAACTGCGACACAGCTCGCCGCCGTGAAGGCGCGCTTCAAACCCAGCTTCGCTCAAGGACTCGATGAGGGCGAGACGGAAGCGCTCGCCTGTTTGCTCTCTGGCGATGAGCCGAAGGCCGTGTTAGTGACCGGAGACCGGATTGCGATTCACGCGGTTGCCATGCTCGACATGGCGGATAAGGCAACGTGTCTCGAAGACGCTCTAGAACTCTGCGGGCACCGAACGGCAATGCCATACGAACACACGCGACGCTTCTTCAAGAATTGTCGCGAGGAAGGCAGTAAGCGCTTCGTTACCCGCGACGGGCTAACCTAGGTCTTCAAGCCCGGTAACGGCCAATGCAAGGCAAAACAGTGGGTGTCGTCGCTATGGGCTCGTTAGGGTCAATCACAACCTGCAGGAGGGGCGCAAGGTGGGCGTAGCAGAACGCCGGTCGCTGATCGGCAAGATCGAGGAACTGCGTGGTTCGACTGTCTTCTGCTTCCTGACGAGTGTTCGTCAAGGGCTCCCAAGCCAGATCGCCGATGATCAGGTTCGAGTATTCTTTGACCACCTGTTGCTGTTGCCTACACGCCCCGTGGGCCGTTTGGACGTATTCCTGTGCAGCAATGGCGGAAGCGGGACCGTCCCCTGGCGGCTCGTGTCCCTATTTCGGGAATATGCGAACTCCTTCAACGTCCTCATACCGTACAGGGCTTACAGCGCAGCCTCCCTGCTCGCGCTCGGCGCAGACGAAATCGTAATGCACCCCTTCGCTGAGCTGGGGCCAATCGATCCGACCGTCTCGAATGATTTCAATCCAACTGAGGAGAACACCGGCCGACGCCTGGGGATTAGCGTTGAAGATGTCAAGGCTTACGTCAACTTCATCAAGGCAACTGTAGGCATTACTCACGAGGACGAGCTTGTTCGCGCAATAGAAGTGCTCGCTCAGAAGGTGCATCCCCTGGCGCTGGGCAATGTCGAACGCTTCCTGGCTCAGTCGCGCATGATCGCAAAGAAGATTCTGCGAACTCACATGACTGAAGCGGATGACCATGCTATCGAAGAGATCGTTGAGAACATGGCCTCAAAACTCTATTTCCACGGACACCCGATTAATCGGAAGGAGGCTAGAGAAGAGCTCCATCTTAAAGTGAATCTCTCCATCACGCCTGACCTCGAGACGACAATGTGGGATCTCTATTTGGACTTTGAAAAGGATTTCGAGAATCTGGAGATCTTCAATCCCGCAATGGATCTGGCGGGTCTACCGGCGGGAACTACGCCCCTGAGGAAGGAGTACGAACTCCTTCATGCGTACATTGAAAGTACTCGCCTCTGTAGCAAGTACGTTACGAAGAGACGATACGAGCTAATTCAGGTGGGGCAAATTGGACAAATGCCACAAATGGGACAGCAAGCGATCAAAGAGGATATTTTATCGCAAGGGTGGAGTCATTCCCGGGCACCATAGGCTTGAATCCCGTATCGACCGTTTCAGTCATCTGCTGTGGATGGTGCAACGCTCGGGGTGCGGGTACTGGAACGAGGGGGCAGGCCGATCCGATCTCGGCCGGAGCAGACCGGAAGTTGCCCGTCGGCATAACAGCTACAGGTACGATCTTGAAGTACCGTGTCTTCACTGGCTTTCTTCTGGTATTTGCCACGTAGGAGAAACCTAACCTACTCCGAGCCGGCCAACCCATCAAGAAGTCCACTTCGACACACTCCGGCTAAGATGCTGATGTCCAACGACTTGTGTCCTGATGCTACAAGTCGGCCAGACACCTGGCCTCACCCGCCGCGGACCGATGGCACTGAGATGCCACTAAGTACCGCGGCGCTCCATTTCCAGACAGTGCTCCAAAGCCATAGCGGCAACCATTTCGAACACGGGACAAGGGTTCGCATGGTGCGAGCCAAGAAGGTGCCTCGACAGGCCCTCCGGGAACGCGAACCCGTCGGCTCCGTACGCGTTGTTCGAACTTCCCCCGCAAAGCGGGCAGTGGGTTCGCGGCGACAGACTCCCACCTTCTATCCCTCTTGGGCTCCACGGCTCACACAGGTCCAACAGGTTGTTGGCCGTGCTATTCTGCCACTCATAGAAACTGGCCATTGAGCTGCAGTTGACATAGGTATCGAGAACTTGCCGGGCTCGCTCTGGCATTAGATCGATCACAGTGCGTCGCGCCCTGTAGAGTTCTTCCCTGAGTCGGCCGACGTCAGTTTCCTGTGCGCGCATTCGAAATTGTTCCTTTGAAGATTGCTGCGGCATGTCCCTTTGGGTGTTGAGGCCACTACTGATCCGCGAGGCCTCCTCGGTAGCCGTACTTCTTCAGACGCGTCCGAGCGATCTCTCTCTCGAGTTCGGAAAACAGGTCGTGCCAAGGCGGTTCCAGGACAACGGCTTCGACGGTAAGGTCGAGGCGTCTGCGCTCCCACAGCGCCGTATAGCCGTCGGAAACGGCAGGCGCGTGAAGGAGAATCCGTGCAGTCTCATACCCACCGTGCTCACTGATCATTTTGAGAAAGCGGGACGCTGTGTAGCCGGCCTCGCTCTTCGCTCGTCGGTAGACGTCGAGCATAGCTTCATTGAAACGCTCTTCGAGAGGAGTTGGCATGCCAATCTATCTTCAGATCTCTCTAGGCTCGTTGGGCGGCACGTTTTACCTCAAGGATCCGTCGAACGGGAATCGCGCCCTATAGGCCGAGCCTAGTACAAGCAGCGAGAGCTCAATGGCCTTCGCCACTTCAGGTCCAGTGACGCGGACTTCTCGCCCCTCAAGTTCCCCGGATCTGGCACGATCGAGATAGCGACGGTCCACTACGCCAAGATTGTGAGTAATCGGGTGTCGTTTTTCGAAGATCGCGCTCAGGTGCTCCTTCTCCTGTTGCGAAATCCCTCCGAAGAGTTCGGCACCAACCAAGTCTCGATAAGTATTCTCCGCAGACGCCACGTTCTGATAGGAATTTCTTACGTTTCGACGGACGACCTCTTCGATCTGGTCGGATGACTTACCGGCCGTCTGCAAGTTCCTGCGCGTAATGATCTTTAGGACGGCCTCGAAGATTGAAACAACGTCCTCGAGGCTGTTCTCAAGATCTCTGGCTGCTACTCGATGGCCCAACCGTTCGCGTCTCGTAGGCAACTCTTCTAACATCTTACTAACCGATGCGAATTCAGCCTCCACGTGCTGAATGAACACATCTCGCCCGCAATCGGGGCACCAAATGGCGAGCCCGAACACCGCGTGGTCGAGACCGCAGTGACGGCATCGAATGTCCCGCCGCAATTCTTCCTCTAGCGGTCGTCGCACCATGGGCCTCTGCCCGGGCGTATACTCAAGCTCGACAGAGATAAGTCCGTCGACGAGCTTCTTACGAGGCGAGGAACCCAGGCCAAGCGCCTTTTGAACCATTCGATCGACACCCTTCAACGCTTCGTCCTTCGCGAGGTCTTGGGCGTATCGAATCTGCTCTCGTGTGTGGAAATGCGATGGGTCAGATGCCGTACGGCAGTAGGGACAGTACATGACGGCCTGCCCCTCTGTAATCCCGGTGCCGGGGCGGACCTTGAAGTACGCTGGTGAACACGCGTCAACCTCGCATTCGCGGGCCAACATCCCGTCTTCGTCAGGTGGTAGCGAGACGCTCATCTCGTAATGGTCTCCGCCGGTTCGACGGATTCGATGCGGGCCACCCTCTTCGAACAACGAGTCGCTCATGGACGTGAGCCAAGAGTCATGCGCCTAAACGGGGCGCTTGAGGGAAGTATTCATACCAAAATTTACGCACAGGGCGCTTGTTACAGGCCACTCTCACGAACGAGTTGCATCGTATGCTTGGTGAGCATGGGGCGCGCGAGCGAATGTATGTGCTGGATGACCGAGATCCAACGGCGGTCTGTGACCTCCCTGGATTGCTGAGAAGCGTCCTTGGAGAGGGCTATCAAGCGTAGGGTCTGCTCGTCACGCCGTACGAAAAGCGAACCGAGCGATTGCCATCCTGCCTTCTGAAGCGTCCCATTGAGCGCACGTGTGAGAATGGACGCCAAGATGTCGGCTATCTGCAGCCCCAGGTCTTTGTCAGAGGAAGCGAACTTGAAGTTGTCGCGAAGGACCTTCTTCATGTCCGTGTAGTAGTGCCCCGCACGTAATTGGCTATCGTCCGCCGGCACGGTATCGAAGCGCTCATAATAAGAATAGTCAGCCCCTGGGATGATCCCCATGGGGCTGGTCAAGGTCTTAGCCGTGATGAGCGGACCAATAAGCGTTGTCCAGAGCGTCTCCATGGCCGTTACAGAGACGTCCTTTGCGTCAACGCGCCACGCGAAGGAGCCAAGTTCAGCCGGTCGCCGCTGCGAGTAGTACATGGTCGCAGTCTCAAGTAGCTGCGGCACGAGCTGCCACATGCAGAAGACCTGAAGAAACAGCTGGTTGGAGAGAGCCTGCATGCTTTCTTGAGCGGCGATCAGGTCCTGAATGAGGCTGGGCTGATGATCGCGGGTGATGTTCCCTATCAGTCTCTCGGCCTGCTTCGTCTTGAACTCCGCAACCTCTTCGGGGCTGTGCTGACCCACATCCACGACAACAGCCTCCACAATGACGTCGTAGGCCTGTAGCAATGAAATGACCCGAGCGGCCTCCTGCTCAGAGAGCGACGCGCCCTTTACTTCGGAGCCACGCGCTCCGAACTGTTTCTTCAGCGTTCGAAATGCGCGCCCTAAGGCCACCCGCGACGCCGACGGCACGATGAGCGCCAGCGTGGCTCCGGCTCGAGACTTCGCTCCGCCTAGTGGAATGAACTGGCCGGATTCGTCTATGAAAATATCCACGGCAACAGACTAATCGGGTTGCGCGCAATTAGGTATTCGACCGACCATCTGACGCGCTACCAGAGTGCATGCGGGGGAAACACCTGCAAAACGCTCGCGCGCCCGGACTCGCGAATGGGGCCGGCCCACGCATCTGTGTGTGAGTGTTTTGCAAGCGTTTCTCGGGCATTGGCGGGCAAAAATCTGCTGACGGTGGGCGCCGATGCTCGTCGGGACGCCACTTTCAGGCAGGTTGACCGCTGTCAATGCCCCCAGCGTCGGCCTCTGGATCAGGAGGGTCCTGGTTGAGCGTCGGCCGCTTCGCGCCCTCCGCTCCGGCGCCCGGCTACGCCGGGCGCCGGCCGCAAACGTCCGGACGCGTCGAGCCCAGGAGGGCCAACTCGGAGCGCGATGCGTGATTAGTGGGTGCTGCTCGGCGGGTACCCGCAGGCCCGACGCAAGAACCGGTTGATGCAGGGCGGCCCGCGCGTTCCGGGCGGGCGCCAACCAGGGCGGCGTAGCACCGGATCACGACATGGGAAGCCTCATCCTGCACATGATCACGTCGAGTCAACATCGGCAAGATGCTGGTGTGGCTGGCGCGCTGAGGCTGCGGGCTCTCGAAGGCCTGTCGATATCCTGCCCGCCCGTTCGTCGACTAGATCATCAGGCGGTTCAGACCAGGCCGGCGCCGCCCACGATCCGTGCGGCCTTACGATAGGCTTCGCTTGTGGCGAACGTTGCAGACTTGGAAACCGATCTTCGGGAACGGCTGCAAGCCACCCTGAGCGACGCGTATCGTCTGGAGCGTGAGCTCGGCGGCGGTGGCATGAGTCGCGTGTTTCTCG
>QHUD01000018.1:3223-10965 GCA_003221085.1 Gemmatimonadota bacterium | reverse complement strand
GGCCGACCGGGTTCACGAACGCGAGGCCGTACTGCTGGGCCACGGCGTAGTCGTCCGCGCCGAACGCCGGAGCCATGTGCACCAGCCCGGTCCCCTCCGCGGCGGACACGAACGCACCGGCCACGACCAGGGCCCGCTGGCCCTCCTGCGGCAGTGGCACGACTTCAAGGGGCCGAAGGTACTTCTGCCCCACCAGCTCGCGGCCGCGGTAGCCTGCGACTCGAGTCGCGGCAGCCAACGGCTTGCCGCCCACGTGGACGTGCGCCGCCCGCTCGGCGGCCACGACGTAGCGCACCCCGTCCACCTCGTACTCCCCGTACTCGAGGTCGGGATGCACGGCCACGGCGACGTTGGCGAGCAGGGTCCAGGGCGTGGTGGTCCAGATGACTAACTGGCGTTTCGGATCGCTCGCGAGCGGGAAGGTGACGAACACCGAGTTCGTCTGTACCTCGTCGTAGCCGAGCGCGAGCTCGTGCGACGAGAGCGCGGTGCCGCAGCGCGGGCAGTACGGCAGCACTTTGTGGCCCCGGTACAGGAGCGCCTTCTCGTACAGCCGCTTGAGCAGCCACCACACCGTCTCGATGTATTCATTGGTGTAGGTGACGTAGGGATGCTCGTAGTCGAGCCAGTAGGCGATCCGCTCCGATAGCGCCTCCCAGTCGGTCTTGTATTTGAAGACGTTCTCGCGGCACAGGCGGTTGAACTTCTCGACGCCGTACGCCTCGATCTGCTTCTTGCCCGAGATCCCGAGCATCCGCTCGACCTCGATCTCGACGGGGAGGCCGTGGGTGTCCCACCCCGCGATGCGGGTCACGCCTTGCCCCAGCATCGTGTGGTAGCGGCACACCAGATCCTTGATGGTGCGCGCGAACACATGATGGATGCCGGGGCGCCCATTGGCCGTCGGCGGCCCCTCGTAGAACACGAACGGCGGCCCGTAGCGGGCGGCGTCCTGCGTCTTCTGGAACAGGCGCTCGTGCTTCCACGCCGCGAGGAGCTGCTTCTCGAGCGCGTCGGCCGAGAGCTTGGGATCGATGAGCGGGTAGGCCATCAGTTGAGGCGCTCCAGCACGCCGCGCACCAACGCGCTGAGCGCGGGCTCCGCTGCCCGCGCCACGGCGATGATCTGCTCGACGGACGCCGGCGCGAGCGCGTCCGGCAGGCACTGGTCGGTGATGATCGACACGCCAAGCACCCGCATCCCCAGGTGCACCGCGGTGATGACCTCCGGCACGGTGCTCATCCCGACGACGTCGGCCCCGAAGGCGCGCAGCATCCGGTACTCCGCGCGAGTCTCGAGATTCGGCCCCGGGACGGCCACGTACACGCCCTCGCGCAGCGTGATGCCCCGCTCCAACGCCACGCCGCGCGCCAGGGCGCGTAAACCCGAGTCGTACGCCTCCGACATATCCGGAAACCGGGGGCCGAGCCGGTCGTCGTTCGGCCCCACGAGCGGGTTCGCGCCCAGGAGGTTGATGTGATCCGCGATGAGCATGAGATCGCCGGGACTCCACAGGGGGTGCATGCCGCCGCACGCGTTCGAGACCATCAGGGTCCGCGCGCCGAGCCGCTCGAG
The DNA here is from genome assembly GCA_003221085.1 of Gemmatimonadota bacterium. Classification (GTDB taxonomy): domain Bacteria; phylum Gemmatimonadota; class Gemmatimonadetes; order Gemmatimonadales; family GWC2-71-9; genus AG41. Next base: position 9,390 of record QHUD01000018.1, on the reverse strand, counting down.
CACCCGCACGGGCAATCCGATTTGCTGGGGCGTGTAGCCCTCATACACGTGAAACCGCCCTCGCATCGCCACCACCCGCCGGCCGGCGAGGGACCCGAGGAGGAGTTCCCCCGCATGGCTCTCGACCGTAGAGAGCGGAAAACCCGGGATCTCGCCGTACGGGATCTGTGCCTCGACCGCGATCTCGTCCCCGAGCCCACCGAGCCCGGTGCCCAAGATGATCGCGACGTCGGGGGCGAGTCCCGTCCGCGCCCGCAGGGCGCGGACCGCCGCGTCGATCATCCGCCCCGCTGACCGTCCAGTGCGCGCAGCTCGGCGAGCTGGCGCTCGAGCAGCGCGCGAAATCCCGCCACGTACGCCTGGAACTGGCGCTCGACGTCCGCGCTCTGCCGCTGCACCTCGCCCTGGGCGGCCCGCGTTGCGCCGCCGCGCGCGTCTCTTCGCGCAACTGCTGGGCGGCGACGAGCGCCTCGTTCATCGCGCGCTCGCGCTCCCGGTACACGCTCAACTGCTCCCCCAGCGCCGCCAGCCGCTCCTCGAGCACCGACTTCTCGCGCAGGATCCGCTCGAGCTCGTCGGCGACTCGCACGCGGAAGTCCTCGACGCCGAGCGGCTCGTACCCGCGCAGGCGGCGGCGGAACTCCTGTTTGCGGACGTCGTGCGGCGTGAGATGGAACGCGTCGCCGCTCACGTCGTCACCGTTCCCCGCGGGCCGAACAGAACGGTACCCAAGCGGATCACCGTTGCCCCCTCCTCCACGGCCATGCCGTAGTCGGCGGACATCCCCATCGAGAGCGTCGGCAGCCATAGACCTTCCTCCTGCAAGCCGTCCCGCAGCAGGCGCAGCCCGCGGAACGTGCGCCGCTGCACGTCCTGGTCGTCGGTGAACGGCCCGATCGTCATCAATCCTTCGAGCGCGAGGTGCGGCTGCGCCGCGATGCGGTGCGCCACGCTCGGCGCGTCGGCCGGCGCGCAACCGCTCTTCTGCGCCTCCCCGGCCACGTTCACCTGCAGCAGGACGCGCTGCTTCGCGCCGTGCCCTGCCGCCCGCTTTTCCAGTTCGTCCGCAAGCTCGACCGAGTCCACCGAGTGGATCAGCGCAAAGCGCCCGGCCACGTGCTTCGCCTTGTTGCGCTGCAGGTGCCCCACCAGATGCCACGTCGCCCGCCGGCCGGCGGGCGTGTCGAGCTTCTGCAACGCCTCTTGCACCCGGTTCTCCCCTACGTCCGCGAGGCCGGCAGCGAGCGCCGCCTCGACGGCGTCCAACCCGAAGCCCTTGGTGACGGCGACGATCGTGACCGGTTCGATCCGACCCGCCATCGCCTGCCGTCGCGCGATCTCGGCCCGCACGTGGGCCAGCCGCCCGGGCAGTGCGCCAAAATTCATAACCGCAAAAAGTAGCCCGGAGCCCAGCCTGAAACAATCGGGGGGGTCAGCTGGCTGGTGCGGTAACTCGTTCCCCGCCTTCGAGGTGCGAGATCGCCCCGGACAGGAGATCGCGCACCTGAGGCGCGGTGAGATGGCGGTGCAGCAGCCCGTGGCTCGCGATGGAGATCGTCGACGTCTCTTCCGACACAACGAGCACCGTGGCATCGGTCTCTTCGGAGAGGCCGAGCGCCGCGCGGTGCCGGGTGCCGAGCGACTTGTCGGCGACCTTGAACTGGGTGAGGGGCAGCACGCACCCGGCCCCGATGATGCGGTCGCCGCGGACCAGGACGGCGCCGTCGTGCAGCGGGGAGTATGGTGTGAAGATCGTCGTCAGGAGATCGGCCGACACCTTGGCCTCCATCGGCACTCCCGATGAGATGAATTCTTCGAGGCCGATGTCGCCTTCCACCGCGATAATCGCGCCCGTGCCCCCACGCGACAGGCGGTCCATGGCCTCGGCGATCTCCTCGGCCACCGACTGGCGCTCGCTCTGCGAGAAGCGCCGCATCAGGCGGGACTGACCGAGCCGCGCGAGCGCGTTCCGCAGCTCCGGCTGGAAGACGACCACCGCTGCGAACGCGCCGAAGGTGAACACGTAGGACAAGAGCGCGCTGATCATGGTGAACTTGGCGAGCAGCGCCCCGAAGTAGGCGATCGACAGGATCATCACGCCGACGACGATCGACATCGCCCGCGTCCCCACCAGGAACAGCAGGAAACGATAGATCACGAACGCGACGAGAATGATCTCGACCACGTCCGGCCAGAACCGCGGGATGAGAAACTGGTAGGCTTCGAGGTTCAATTTGGGCTCGTTGTCGCGCCGGCCACCCGCAGCGCCTCGCGCGCGAGCGCCGCGTCGTGCACCCGGAACAGGCGAGCGCCGCGCTCCCACGCGAGGGCGCACGCCACGGCCGTCGCGCGGTCGCGATCCTCGACCGGCCGCCCCGTGGCGGCGCCAAGGAACCGCTTGCGGGACGGTCCCACCGCTACAGGATAGCCCAACGCTACGACCGTTGCCAGCTCATCGAGCAGCCGGAAGTTCTGCTCGGGGGTCTTCGCGAATCCGAAACCCGGGTCCACCACGATCCGCTCCGGCGGCACGCCCCCAGCCTCCGCCCGCCCCGCCGCCGCCCCGAGCTCCGCCGCCACGTCCGCCGCTACCTGCCGGTACACGGCGAGCGAGTCCATGGTGTCCGGCGTGCCGCGCATGTGCATGACGATCACGCCGGCGCCTCCCTCCGCCACCACCCGCGCGAGCTCGGGGTCGAAGGCCAGCCCCGACACGTCGTTCACCACGGCGGCGCCGGCGGCGAGCGCGGCGCGGGCCACCGCGGCCTTGCGGGTGTCCACCGAGACGGGCCCGAGGCCGCGACGCACGAGCTGCTCGATCACCGGCGCCACCCGCCCGATCTCTTCCTCCACCGGCACGGGCGCGGCGCCCGGCCGCGTGGACTCACCTCCCACGTCGAGCAGCTCGCACCCGTCGGCCACGAGCCGTTCCGCCTGAGCCACCGCGCGGTCCAGCGTCGCGAAACGCCCGCCGTCGGAGAACGAGTCCGGCGTCACATTCACGATGCCGATGAGGACGGGGTGATCGAGACTGAGCCCGCCGCCGCCCAGGACCCAGCGGCGCGGCGGGTCGGCGTACCCCGCGAGGAACCGACCCAGGTCCGGGGCGAGGCGCTCGAGCCCGGGCGGCAGGCGGTCGGGGCGCGCGAGCGGCGCGAGCCGGCTGGCGGGCGCGCCCACCAGCGCCCAACCCTCGCCGGTGAGCACGTCCGCGCCGGCCTTCGCTCCCCAGCGCACCAGACCTTCGCGCTCCGCTTCGGTGACGTCTTCCAGGAGGACGACGAGGGCCTGCATGCCGGTGGCGGCGAACCAGGCGGGCTGGGCGTCCCAGCCGCGGGCCGCGAGCGCCGCGCGCACCGCTTCGGGGGTGTGCGCGGCGAGCGCGGTCACCTTCACCGCGGGGCGCGCCGACACAGCGATCGCATCGGCCCTCGCCGGCTACGACGCCCGCAGCGCGTTGACGATGTTCAGGCGCGCGGCCCGCACCGCCGGGAGGAAGCCGCCGACCACGCCCATCACCACGGCGAAAACCAGGGCGCCCGTGATCACACCGGGCGACAGCGCGAAGCCGAACCCGATCTCCGAAAAACTCTGGAAGTTGACGACCGAAATCCGCTCGAAGGACAGCAGCGCGGCGAGCCCGACCCCGAGGGCACCGCCGACGAGCGCGAGCATCACGGACTCGACCAGGAACGCTGCCAGAACGCTCCGTCGTCTGAACCCGAGGGCCCGCAGGGTGCCCACTTCGACCGTCCGAGTCGCGACCGCGGCGTACATCGTGATCATCGCCCCGATCATCGCGCCGAAGCTGAAGATCGTGGTCACGACAATCCCGAGAGTCCGGATGAACATGGCGAGCGTCTTCGACTGTTCCTGGTAGTAGTCCCGCTCGTGCTTGAGCTCGACGTACTGCATGCGGGGGTCGGCCTGGAGTCGGCTCTTGAGCTGGTCGAAGCCGCTGGGCTGCGCGAGGTGGAAGGTCAGGGACGAATACACCGGGCGCCCGAAGGCCTGCATGAACTGGTCGACGTCGCCCCAGATCTCCGAGTCGAAAGCCGTGCCGCCCGCGTCGGCGACGCCGACCACGGTCCAGCGATCCCCGCCGAAGGCGAGCGCCGCCCCGATGGTCACGCCCTTGAACTGCGTCGCGATGCTCCTTCCCACGACCACTTCGTGCGTACCGAACTCGAAGGGCCGTCCCTGGACGATGTGGACCCCGGGCCGGAGCTCCATCGCCCGGGGCGACACGCCTCGAATCGACACGTTCCCGAGCGCGTTGCTCTTCTTCTTGTAGAGGTCGATGACGAGGACCACTTCCCGAGAGAGGAGCGCGCGACCTTCGGCCCCCCGGGCCACGCCACTCTCGGCTTCGAGCACGTCCGCGGTGGCCCGGTCGACTTGACTCGAGAGCTCGGACGTGGCCGAGCGCCTGAGCACGATCACGTTGTTGGGCGAGCCTGTCTCGACGAGGGTCGCTTCCAGGCCGCGGGCAAGCATGAGCACCCCGGCGAACACGAACACGACGAGTGCCACGCCGCCGACCGTGAGCGCCGTGGTGAGGCGGCGGGCCCAGAGGCTCCGCCAGATATACGAGAACGGGATCCGCATCATGGCTGGGCTATGCCACGGTCCGCAGGCCGACCACGATCGGCATGCGCACGACGCGGTTGGCCGGGATGGCCGCGGCCGCGAGTCCGGCCAGGAGGGCCGCCCCGATCCCGAGCGCCATGGTGAGGGGCGCGACGTTGATCACCGGGAAGAAGGTCGGGAGCGCCTTCGCGAACCCTTTCACGATCGGGAACGTGAGCAACAGCCCGAGCACCCCTCCCGAGAGCGAGATCACGAGCGCTTCGCCGAGCACCAAGCCCGCGAGGTGGCGTCCCGAAAAGCCGAGCGTCTTCAGGACCGCGTACTCGCGGGTCCGTTCCCGGACCGACATGACGATCGTGTTGGCGAGGACGAGCAGGATGATCCCGACGATCACAACCGAGATCACCTGCAGCGACGTGATGATCGCCGACGACATCTGGACGAAGCTCTGCTGGAATTCGCGCTCGCTCTCGGTCTTGGTGGGCGCCCGCGAGTTCTCAAACTGACCGTCCAGCGCCGTCGCAACGCGGGCCATCGCGTCGGGAGACCCGACGCGCAGGACGTAAAACCCGGCGTCCACAGGCCGTCCGGGCTCTCGCTGGCGCACCTGCTCGTAGAGATAGGCGTACTGGAAGAACATCTGGGTTTCATCCGTCGAGGGGTCTCGACCGGTGTAAATCCCGCGCACGACCCACTGCCAGCTTCCGGGATAGATGTCGCCTTCCATCGTGACGACGTCCCCGAGCTTGAAGCCGTGCTGCTGCGCCAGCTTGCGGCCGATGACGCAGGCGTTGCGCTCTTTCTTGAACGCGGCCAGCTGGTCCGGCGGCAGCTGAAACTCGGGGTAGAGATCGAAGTACGTCTCCGGGTCGACCGCGAACCGCGGCCAGAAGTTCTTGAAGTCGTTGGGATCGCCGTAGACCCCGCCGAACCAGTTGGCCCACGACACGCCCGTGACCCCCGGCATCCTGGCAATCTCCTCCCGGTACGGGAGGGGGATCGGGAAGATCAGCGAGACGCGGTGACGAGTGATCATGCGGTTGGCGGCCGCCCCGGTGACGCCGGCGTTCCAAGCGCCCACGATCGTGCGGATCAGGCCGAACGCCATCACCGCCGTGGCGATTCCGAGGATCGTGAGCGCCGTCCGGAGGCGGTGCCGGAAGAGGTTCTTGAAGACGAGTCGCAGGAGCTTCACGGTCGCACGCTCATTGCAGTTCGCCCTTGTCCAGGTGGCGCAGCAGGTGAGCCCGCTCGGCGGCGTGCGGATCGTGTGTGACCATCACGATGGTCTTCTTGAACTCCTTGTTCAGGCGCTCGAGCAGCGTGAGCACCTCTTCGGCAGACTTGCGATCGAGGTCGCCGGTCGGCTCGTCCGCCACGAGGATCGTGGGGTCGGTCGCGATGGCGCGCGCGATGGCCACGCGCTGCTCCTGACCGCCCGAGAGCTGCCGCGGAAAGTGGTGCATGCGGTCCTGCAGGCCGACCAGCGTGAGCGCCGTCTCGACGTGCTTCCTCCGCTCGGCCTTGGACAGGGGCGTCAGCAGCAGCGGCAGCTCGACGTTCTCGAAAGCCGTGAG
>QHUD01000018.1:0-3215 GCA_003221085.1 Gemmatimonadota bacterium | reverse complement strand
AGCTCCGATTCGCTGAGCTTGGCGACGTCCGTGCCGGCGACCGTGACCGCTCCCGCGTCCGGGCGGTCGATGCCCGCGATCAGGTTGAGCAGCGTCGTCTTTCCAGACCCCGAGGGGCCCATCAGGCCGAGAAATTCCCCCTCCGGGACGTCGAGCGAGATGTCGCGCAGCACGGGAATCGCCATGCTGTCGCGCCGATAGGACTTCGAGACACTGCGGATCTGGACGATCGGATCAGCCATGAGCTCCTCTACTGCACGGTGACCTTGGCGCCGCCCCGCAGGCGAGCCCCGACGCTGTCGACCACCTGAACGCCGGGACGCAAGCCCTCGCGGATGGCGACGGACGCCCCGACCTGCCGCCCCACGACGACCGGCACCTCCACCGCCCGGCCCCGCTCCACGACGAAAACGACGCTGCGGCCGTTTCGCTCGGCTACCGCCGTGCCCGGGACGACCAGAACCGGCTGTGTGTCCACGGCGGCGCGCGACGGCCGCGGCAGAAAGTGCACCTTGGCACTCATCTCCGGCAGTACCCGGGCGTCATACGAGCGGAACGCCACCTTCACCTGCACCGTCGCCTTCGCGCGGTCCGCCGTGGGCACGATCATCGCGACGGAGCCCGGATAGCGAACGTCGGGATACGCGTCGAGGATGATCTCGCACGGCTGGCCGGGGCTGACGGCCTCGAGGTTCGACTCGGCCACGTCGGCTTCCACCTGGAGCGAGCGCAGATCGGCGATGGTGACCACGGCGCTCTTGGAGAATGCGCTGGCGGCGAGCGGCGCCACGACCTCACCCACGTCCGCGTTCTTGGTCAGGACGGTACCATCGAAGGGCGCGCGGATCACCGTGTTCTCGAGAGCCACCTGCGCTGCCTCCACCGCCGCCTCCGCGGCGGCGATGCTGGCCTTCACGCGCTGATAGCGGAACTCCGCCGCGTCGAAGCTCGCCGGCGACGAGGCCCCGCTGTCGCCGAGGAAGCGCTCCCGCCCGAGCGACCGCTCGGCGTCGTGCAGCTCGGCACGGCTGAGCTGGACGTTGGCCTGGGCCTGGGCGAGTTGGGCTTTGACGTCGGCGTCCTCGATGCGGGCGATGACCTGGCCGGCCCGTACACGGTCCCCTTCGACGACGCCGAGATAGACGAGCCGGCCCGTGCCTTTGGAGGCGACGGCCGCCTTGCGCTGGGCCACGACGTAGCCGCTGGCGATGAGCGCGGCGCCGGAGCGGATCGGCGACACCATGGTCGCGGGCGTCAGGTGCACCGGCACCGCGGAGCCGAGCGCGCCGCCGCGGATCAACGGGACCGCCGCGACGACCAGGATGACGGCCGCCGGCAGGCCGATGGTAAGCCAGCGCCGGGCGCGGCCGGAGGACGCCGCCGCGGTGGGCTCGGGTGAGCGGTTGATGCGGAGCGCGGCAAGGTCCGCGTTCTTCGCTTCCATGGCCTTCAATCCTAACACCTCCGGCAACCGTCCGACGCGGTCCGCGAGCGGCGCCGATGCTCCATCGGGCCGCCACGTTCAGTCGAATTGTGTGTGTTGCTTGCTGTGGGGACGCGCTCGGCTCACGCGCCGGCGGGCTCGGGCGGCGGGCTGCCCAGCACCGGACCGCGCGCGGCCGGGGTCTTGTCGCGCGTCGTCCCTTCGGCCGACGGTGCGGCGGGTGCCGCGGGGGGCGGCGGGACCGGCGGCAACGGCTTCCCGGCCACGACCATCTCCACCTCTTCGCGGTCGAGCGTCTCGCGCTCGAGCAGGGCGGCGGCGAGGCGATCGAGTGCGTCGCGGCGCTCGATCAGCACCGTCTTGGTGCGCTCGAAGGCGTCACCCAGGATACGCTTCACTTCCGTGTCGACCAGCTCGGCCGTTCGCTCGGAGATCTCCCGCCGCTGCACCACCTCGCGGCCCAGGAAGATCTCGGCCTCGCGGTCGCCCACCGCGATCGGCCCGATCGTGTCGCTCATGCCGTACTGCGTCACCATGCGGCGCGCGATGTCGGTGGCGTGCTGGATGTCCTGGGCCGCACCCGTCGTGACCTTTTCGGGGCCAAACACGAGCTCCTCCGCGACCCGCCCGCCGTACGCCATCGCGAGGCGCGCCTGGATGGATTGCTTGGTGTACTTATGGAGCTCTTCCTCGGGCAGATAGGCCGTGATGCCAAGCGCCCGACCGCGCGGAATGATCGTCACCTTGTGCAGCGGGTCCGAGCCGGGAAGGGTGAGCGACACCAGTGCATGGCCCGCCTCGTGGTACGCGATGAGGCGCCGCTCCTCGTCGGACAGGACGCGACTGCGCCGCTCGAGGCCCAGCATCACCTTGTCCTTCGCGTCCTCGAGGTCCTGCATGTCCACGACGGCTTTGTTGCGACGGGCGGCGAGCAGCGCGGCCTCGTTCACCACGTTGGCGAGCTCGGCGCCGGCCAGGCCGGGCGTGCCCCGCGCGATGCGCTCCAGGTTCACGTTGGCCCCGAGCGGAATCTTGCGGGTGTGCACGCGCAGGATCTGCTCCCGCCCCTTCACGTCCGGCATGTCCACCACGATCTGGCGGTCGAACCGGCCGGGCCTGAGCAGCGCCGGGTCGAGGATGTCGGGCCGGTTGGTGGCCGCGAGGAGGATGACCCCGTCGTTCGACTCGAAGCCGTCCATCTCGACCAGCAGCTGATTGAGCGTCTGCTCGCGCTCGTCGTGCCCGCCGCCCAGGCCGGCGCCGCGGTGCCGCCCAACGGCGTCGATTTCGTCGATGAAGATGATACAGGGTGCGTGCGCCTTGCCTTGCTCGAACAGGTCGCGCACCCGCGAGGCCCCGACCCCGACGAACATCTCGACGAAGTCCGACCCCGACATCGAGAAGAACGGCCGGCCCGCCTCGCCCGCAACCGCCTTGGCGAGCAGCGTCTTCCCCGTGCCCGGCGGACCCACGAGCAGGGCGCCCTTGGGCAGCCGCCCGCCCAGCCGCTGGAACTTCTGCGGGTCCTTCAGGAAGTCGATGATCTCTTCGAGCTCCTGCTTCGCTTCGTCCGCCCCGGCGACGTCGGCGAAGGTCACCTTGGGCGTGTCGCCCGCGAGCAGTTTCGCCTTCGACTTGCCGAACGCGAAGGCCCGGTTCCCGCCCTGCTGCATCTGGCGCAGCATGAAGATCAGCAGGCCGAAGATCAGCAGATAGGGCAGGAAGCTGAAGAGGAACACGCCGAAGGACTGCTTCTCTTCGCGCGCCCGCA
>QHUD01000017.1 GCA_003221085.1 Gemmatimonadota bacterium | reverse complement strand
CGTCGCGCGCACATCCACCACCGGCGCGCGCACCAGCTCGAGCACCAGATCCAGGTCGTGGATCATCAGGTCGAGGATCACGGCCACGTCGGTGCCGCGCGGCTGGAACGGGGCGAGGCGGTCGATCTGCAGGAAGCGTGGCTGATCGAGGTAGGGGGCCGCCGCGCGGACGGCGCGGTTGAAGCGCTCCACGTGTCCCACCTGCAGCACGGCGCCGCACGCGGCGGCCCCACGCACCAGCTGTTCCGCTCCGGCGACGGTGTCCGCGAGCGGCTTTTCCATGAGGAGCGCGACACCCCGCTCCAGCACGGCGATCCCGACCTCCGCGTGCGCGGGGGTCGGGACCGCCACCGTGACCGCGTCCACTCGCTCCAGCAGGGCCGCCATGCCCTCGTGCGCCACGGTCTCGAGCTGCGTCGCCACTTCGGCGGCGCGCGTGGGATTCTTGTCGTAGATCCCGGCGAAACTGACACCCGGCATGCGTCGCAGCAGCCGCGCGTGGTGGAAGCCGAGCGCGCCGGTGCCGATGACGCCCACCCGCACCGGTGGACCCCTCACACCAGCACTCCGCGCTGCGACCCTTCGATGAACTTGAGGAAGTTCTCGACTTCGGGAATCTGCGGCAGCTCGGCACGCGCCTTGGCGATCCCCTGGCTCACCGTCATGTCGGAGTTGAACAGCAGCCGATAGGCGCGCTTCAGCGCCAGCTTCACGTCGGGAGAGAATCCGGCGCGCTGCAGGCCCACGGAGTTCAAGCCGTACAGGTGGACCGGGTTGCCGACGGCCTTGGTGTAGGGCGGGACGTCCTGGTTCACGCGCGAGCCGCCCCCCACGAACGAAAACGTGCCGATCCGCACGAACTGATGGATCGGCACGAGCCCGGAGATGATGGCGCGGTCCTCGATGGTCACGTGCCCCGCCATCTGGACCGCGTTGGCGATGATCACATCGTTGCCCACATGGCAGTCGTGCGCGAGGTGCACGTAGGACATGAGAAAACAGCGTTGCCCGACCGACGTCTTCCCGGTCGCCTGCGTCCCGCGGTTGATGGTGCAGTATTCCCGGATGACCGTGGTGTCGCCCACCTCGACCCAGGTGTCCTCCCCCTTGTACTTCAGGTCTTGCGGGTCGTTGCCCAGCACGCTGCCGTAGCCGATCTTCACGCCGGTGCCGAGCTTGACGTTCCGCTCGAGCACCGCGTGGGCGGCGATGTGGCAGCGCTCGCCCACCGTGACGCGCGGCCCGATGATGGCGTACGGCCCGACGCTGACGTCGCTGTCGATATGGGCGGTGGGATCGACCAGCGCGGTCCGGTGGATCACCGGTCCACCACCGACGCCATCATGTCCGCCTCGGCCACGATCTGCCCGTCCACGTAGCCCACGCCTTTCATCTTGCACACCTTGCCGCGGAACTGGACCATCTCGAGCTCGAAGCGGATCTGATCTCCGGGCACGACGGGACGTCGGAACTTCACATTGTCGAGCGACATGAAGTAGACGACCTTGTCCTCGACGTTCTGCCCCTCGAAGTAGCTCATCAGGAGCATGCCTCCCACCTGTGCCATCGCCTCGATGATCAGCACCCCCGGCATGATGGGATGTCCCGGAAAGTGGCCCTGGAAGAACGGCTCGTTGATCGTGACGTTCTTGATGCCGACGATCCGTTGCTGCCCTTCGACCTCGATGATCCGGTCCACCAGGAGAAACGGGTAGCGATGCGGCAAGACGTCCATGATGCGGCCGATGTCCATCTTGGGCGCGCCGCCGCGCTGCGCCGCGCGCGTCAGCGCCCGCGCCAGGGCGATGTTGCCGCCGTGACTGGGGCGCGTCGCGACGATGTGCGCGCGCACCCGCGCGCCCGTGAGCGCCAGGTCGCCCAGGATGTCCGCCGCCTTGTGGCGCACGAACTCGTCGGGCCAGCGAAGCTCTCCGCCGTTGGCGAGGCCCCGCTCGTCCAGCACGATCGCATTCGCGCTCGACGCGCCCTTGATCAGGCCCTTCGCCTGGAGTGCCGTGACCTCGCTCGTGAACCCGAAGGTGCGGGCGGGGGCAAGCTCCCGCGCGAACGCCTGGGGGGTCACCGTGAAGCTCCCGGCCTGGCGCCCGATCAGGGGATGCGGCCACTCGATGGTCACCGTCAGCCGCAGCTCCTTCGCCGGGGCGACGATGTAGCTCGAGTCGCCCTCGCTCACCGTGAAGGGCGCCGGTACCGTCAGCACCAGCGGCTCGCCGCTCGTGTCCGTCGGGCCGGCGTTTTCGAGTGCTTCGAAGTACGGCTGGACGCTCCCGTCCAAGATCGGCGGCTCGGGACCGGAGAGCTCGACGGTGAGATCGTCGATCTCGTGCGCCGCCACCGCCGCGAGCAGGTGCTCCACGGTGTGGATCGTGGACTCGCCCTTGCCGATGGCAGTGCGGCGCTCCACCGCCTCGACCTCCGACAGCAGCGCCGGGATCTGCGGCTTCCCCGCGAGATCGACGCGTCGGAACACGATCCCTTGCCCCGCGGGCGCGGGCAGGAAGGTCGCCTCGGTACGGGCCCCGGTGTGGAGGCCGGTGCCCGAGACGGCCGTCTTCTTTCGGATGCCGCGCCTAGGGCTGGGGCTCATCGGTCCCCCTCCCCCTCCCTCTCCCTCGCACGAGCGCCTCGAGGTCGTCCACGATGTGCGCGAGCCGGTAGAGGGCGCCCTGGGCCCGCAGGAACTCCCGATGCGTGCGCGCCGGGTAGCCCGACACCGTGGCGCCCGGCGCGATGTCCCCGATCACGCCCCCTTGCACGGTGACGCGGGCGCCGCGCCCGATGGTCACGTGGTCGGCGAGGCCGGCCTGGCCGGCGAGGAAGACGTCGTCCTCGACGTGGGTGCTCCCGGCGATCCCCGCCTGGCCCGCGATCAAGCAGCGCGCGCCGATCCGACAGTTGTGCCCGATCTGCACGAGGTTGTCGATCTTCGTCCCAGGGCCGACCACGGTGTCGTCCACACTGCCGCGGTCGATCGTCGTGTTGGCGCCGATCTCTACGTCGTCCCCGATGATGCAGCGACCCACCTGCGGAATCTTCCGCGGCATCTCGCCGTTCTTCCCCGGGACGTAGCCGAAGCCATCCGAGCCGAGTCGCACGCCCGCGTGCAGGATGACCCGGCTGCCCACGACGGTGCCGCTGTAGCACACCACGTGCGGCAGGAGCTGCACGTCGTCGCCCAGCTCGACTCCATCTCCCAGTACGGCGGCTGCGCCGATACGCACGTTCTTGCCGAGCCGGACGCCCCGCCCAAGCACGGCGTAGGGGCCGATCGCGACCGGATCCTGCCAGATGGCCCCGGCGCCGATCACCGCCGTCCGGTGCACCCCGGGCTGCCAGGCGGGCTCGGGATAGAGCACCGGGATGATCGAGAGCAGCGCGACGTGCGGATCGCGCACCACCACGCGGCACGCGGGCCCCACCGCCCCCGCGGCATCCTCCGGCAGGAGGTCCGGCTTGCAGAGCACGATGGCCGCGCTAGACTGTTGAAAATACTGGAGATAGCGCTTCGCGGCAAGAAACGAGAGGTCGTCGGGACCGGCCCGATCGAGCGGCGCGACGCCGGATACGGTCACGTCGGGGGCGCCCACCAGCCGCCCGTTGGTGAGGGCCGCGATCTCGCGCGCGCTGATGCGGCGCACGGCGCCCTCTTCCCGCCCGCCGCCCGCTGTCCCCTCCGACGCCGGCCGGCCGCGCACGGGCAGGGCGCTCCCTACTTCGCCTGCTTCAGCCGCTCGATCACCTTGGGGGTGATATCGAGGCTCGGGTCGGCGGCGACGATGTTGCTGGTGGGCGAGTCCGCGTCGAAGATCAGCGCGTAGTTGCCCTCGGCGCGCAGCCCCTGGATCACGGCGTTGACGCGCGCCTGGATGGGCTGAATCAGCTCCCGCTGACGCTGCTGGCTCTTGTCCTGGAGCTCGCTGGTGCGCTGCTCCAGGCGCTGCTGCAGCTGCTGCAGCTCTTTCTGCTTGGTCTGCTTCGCGCTGGACGAGAGGGCGATGGACTGCTTCTCGAACGTCTGGACGGCAGAGTCGAATTGCTGCCGCAGCTTCTGCGCCTCGTCCTGAAAGCCCTGATATTCCTTCTTGAACGTGGATTCGGCCGCGGCGTAGCCGGGCGTCTGCTCGAGAATCTGCTGCGAGCTGATGAACGCGATCTTGAGCCCCACCCCCGGCTGCGCTTGTGCCCGCGCTTGGGTGGCGGCCGGAGCAGCCGCGAAGAGCCCGATGCACGCCCACACTGTCACCACACGCCTCATAACGATCTCCCCAAGAGAAAAGCCGCCGGTCCAAGCGCCGCGCCCCAGCGCGGGCCCACCGATTAGAAGAAGTTGCCCAGTCTGAAGTGCAGCTTGAAGCCCGGTGGTACGCCCAGTCGATGCCGATGGGGCCGAGCGGTGAGATGATGCTCAGGCCGAGGCCGGCGCCCCGGAACAGGCGGGTCGGATCGAACTCGCCGGCGTGCGCCCACACGTTGCCGGCGTCGAAGAACGCGGACACGTAGAACATCTGCGACAGCCGCGCGCCCAGCTCACCGGTCATCAGGAGGTATGCCTTGCCGAACGAGGCGGCGGTCGCCTGGCCGTTCGTGGCGGTCGGGTCGTAGCCGCGCGGCGTGATCGAGAACTCGTCGTACCCGCGCAGCGGAATGCCGTACTGCACCCCGCCCATCGTGAACAACTGGTCGAAGAAGGGCGAGTCGCCGAACAGCAGCCCGGATCGGGTGGAGAGCCCCATCACGAACCGGACCGGGGAGGCGTTGGCCGAGCCGCCCAGCTGTCCGAGCGGGGCGTACCAGCGACCCTCGAGATCGAGCCGCTGGAAGTTCCCCGACCCGCCGAGCGGGCCGCCCGATTGCGAGAGGCCAATGGAATGCATCGTCCCGCCGGTCGGGAACGGGAGGTCGACGCGCGTGTCCCGCATCAGCGAGACGCCGAACGTGGACCGGATGCAGTTGTTGCAGCGCAGCGACGCGAGACCGGTGTTCGACCCGGTGAACGTCTGGTCGTCGACGCCGTAGGAAACGAACAGCCGCGTGTAGCGATCGTTGAACACGGGGAATCCGAACTGGAGGCTCGCCCCGCGCCGTCGCAGCGTCCCGAAGTCCGCGATCGTATACCGCAACCGGGTATTGTGGACGTCGACGGTGCCGGAGATGCGGGACTCGCGAATCGCGGGATCGGTGTAGCTGATGGCGAAGTCGCTGATGTTCTTGCCGAACTGCCACTGGAAGTGGCCCTTCTTGCCCTGCCCGAACAGGTTCGGCTCGTCGAGACCGAGGAAGCCCCCTACCCCCGTGCCCTGCCCGACGGAGGCCCCGAAATTGATGTTACCGGTGTGCTTCTCCGTGACGCGGAAGATCACGTCCACATCCCCTTGATCGTTGGCGGGACGCGTGTCGGGGAACGGCAGGGGCTGCTGGAAGAAACCGAGGTTCGAGATGTTCTGGTACGACCGGATCAGCGCATCCTGGCGAAACACGTCGCCGGGGAGCAGCACGATCGCTTCGCGGATGACCCGCTCATGAGTGACGTCATTGCCTGAGATCTCGATCTTGCTCACGATGGCGGGCTGCCCTTCGTTGATCGCCCAGCGCAGGTCCACCACAGGCTTGCCGTCCGACCCGGTGCGCCGGATCACGTCGGCGCGCGGCTGCATGTAGATGTAGCCGTTGTTGTAGTACAGGGTCCGCATCTGCTGCGTGGCGTCGTCCCACTTCTGCTGGCTGAAGTAGACCGGTCCCTGCTGGGTCCCGCCCAGCCCCAAGAAACCCGTCCGGTCCCCGCCTTTGAACGGGAACAGCTGCTGCAGCTCTTCCGTCGAAAAGCGCCGGTTCCCCACGACCTCGAACGAGCCCACGCGGTACGGCTCGCCTTCGCTCACGCGCACCACCAGCGTGGCCTTGCCCGTCGTGTCGTCCACGATCAGGGTGTCGTTGAGGACCTGGAAATCCACGTAGCCCCGGTCGCCGTAGAACTTGGGGAGCCGCCCCTGGAGGTCCTCGCGCAGCTTTTCGTCGTCAAACTCGCCGGAGCGGAACCACCAGAACCCTTCGGGGCGGGTTTTCATCTGGCCGACCAGCTCTTCCGTGAGCACATGCGTGTTGCCTTCGAGCTTCACGCGCGCTACCGCGACCCGCCGACCCTCGTCGACGTCGAAGATGACCCGCACCTTTGCCGAGTCGGCCTCGTACACGTCGACAACCTTCACTTGGGCGAGGTAGTAGCCCTGCGCGCGGTACAGCGAGTCGATGCGCCCACGGGCGCGGGCGACGGCGGCGGGATCGAGCGGCCGGCCTTCGGCCAGCTGGGCCTTGTCGCGCACACTCCCCTCGGAGACGCGGCCGACGCCCCGCACCGCCCATTTGAGGAGGATCGGGCGCTCGTGCAGCCGCACCACCAGGAGCTGACGTCCGCCGGCGGTGTCCTGCGCCACCCGGACGTCATCGTACTGGCCCGAGGCGTACAGGGCCTGGATGGCGCGCTGCACGTCCCGATAGCCCAGAGACCGGCCGGGGGTGAGGCCGCTCTGCTCGAGCACCTGTTTGCGGTCGACCCGGCGCAGCCCGAGCACGACGATGGAGTCGGGGGCGACGGCAGCGGCGGTGCTCGGCGCCTCGCCCTGGGCGCGCGCGAGGCGCGGGGCGAGCACGGCTGAACCCACACAGATGACGGCGGAAAGCTTGCGGATCACGCCTTCGAGCCGGAGAGCGCGCGGAACGCCAACTTTTCCTTGTCCGGGGCCACGTCGACTTCGATTTCGTCGCCCCGCGCGAACTCGCCGACCAGGATCTTCTCCGAGAGCGGGTCCTCCACGTACTTCTGAATCGCGCGCTTCAGTGGGCGCGCCCCGAAGTGCTCATCGTAGCCGCGTTCCACCAGGAAGTCCGAGGCCGCGGGCGTCAAGCGCAGGGTGAGCTCCTCCTCGCCCAGGCGGCGCTGCACCTCTTTGAGCAGGATCGTGACGATCTGGGCGATGTGCTCCCGCGTGAGCGGGTGGAACACGATGACGTCGTCCAGCCGGTTCAGGAACTCGGGGTTGAAGGTCTTGTTGATTTCTTCCTTGACCTTCTCCGCCATCTTGTCGAACGTCGCCCGCATGTCCGGTTGCGAGAAGCCGAGGGCCTTGCCTTTGACCATGTCCCGGGCGCCCACGTTCGACGTCATGATGACGACCGTGTTCTTGAAGTCGATCACCCGGCCGTAGTTGTCCGTCAGGTGTCCTTCGTCGAGCACCTGCAGCAGGATGTTGAAGACGTCCGGGTGCGCCTTCTCGATCTCGTCCAGCAGGACGACCGAGTAGGGCTTCCGCCGCACGGACTTGGTCAGCGTCCCCGAATCCTCGTAGCCGACGTAGCCGGGGGGCGCGCCGATCAACCGGCTCACCGAGAACTTCTCCATGTACTCCGACATGTCGACCCGAATCAGCGCGTTCGTGTCGGCGAACAGGAAGCGGGCGAGCCCCCGGGCCAGCTCGGTCTTGCCGACGCCGGTGGGCCCGGAGAAGATGAACGACCCGATGGGCCGCTTGGGGTCCTTGAGCCCCGCCCGGCTGCGCCGGATGGCCCGCGAGATGACCGCGATCGCCTCGTCCTGGCCGACCACGGTCTCGTGCATCTCTTCCTCCATGCGGAGCAACCGCGCCGTCTCCGCCTCCTGGAGCCGCGTGACGGGAATCCCCGTCCAGCGTGACACGATGAAGGCGACGCCTTCCTCGTTGATCGTAGGCCGGTGCGTCTGGCGCTCCTTCTCCCAGGCCTCCTGCTTGCGCCGGATCTCCGCCTGGAGCTCCCGCTCCTGGTCGCGCAGCGCCGCCGCCTTCTCGAAGTTCTGGTCGCGGACCGCGTTCTCTTTGTCGCCGTTGATGTGCTCGAGCTTTCCCTTGAGCGCCGCGACTTCGGGCGGCGGCACCTGGGTGGCGAGCCGCGCCCGCGCGCCGGCTTCGTCGATCACGTCGATCGCCTTGTCGGGCAGGAACCGGTCGGTGATGTAGCGCTCCGACAGCTTCGCCGCCGCATCGAGGGTCTCATCCGGGATGATCACCCGGTGGTGCTCCTCGTAGCGCTTCCGCAGCCCCTTCAAGATCTCAATCGTCTCGTCCACGGTCGGCGGATCGACGATCACAGTCTGGAAGCGGCGCTCCAGCGCCCCGTCCTTCTCGATGTACTTGCGGTACTCGTTGAGGGTCGACGCACCCACGCACTGCAATTCGCCGCGTGCCAACGCCGGCTTCAGCATGTTGGACGCGTCCACCGCGCCCTCTGCCGCGCCCGCGCCCACCAGCGTATGCAGCTCGTCGATGAACAGGATGATGTTCTTGTTCTGCGCGATCTCGTTGATGATCGCCTTGAGCCGCTCTTCGAACTGGCCGCGGTACTTGGTGCCGGCGATCACGGCCGCCATGTCGAGCGACAGGACGCGATGATCTTTCAGCGCGTCGGGGCACTGCCCGCTCGCGATCAGCTGCGCCAGCCCCTCGACGATGGCCGTCTTCCCCACCCCCGGCTCGCCGATCAGGACGGGGTTGTTCTTCTTGCGGCGCGAGAGGATCTCCATCACGCGCTCGATCTCTTTCTGCCGCCCGATCGTGGGATCGAGCTGGCCTTCGGCCGCGAGCTGGGTCAGATCGCGGCAGAAGTGGTCGAGCGCGGGAGTCTTGGACTTCTTCTCGCTCTTGGGGCTCGCCGGCTGCGCGCTGGAGCCCGATGGCGCCGGCCCCGACGGCATCTCGCTGCCGAGCAGCCGCAGCGTCTCCGCCCGCGCTTGCTCGAGGTTCACGCCCGCATCGGTGAGTACCTGTGCGGCGATCCCCTTCTCCTCGCGCAGCAGCCCGAGCAGCAGGTGCTCGGTGCCGACGTACGAGTGGTTCAACTCGCGTGCCTCGCTCATCGCCAGCTCGAGCACCTTCTTCGCGCGCGAGGTGTACGGCAAGTCCGGTCCGGCCGCCGCCGCGGCTTTCCCCTTCTTTACCGTCTCTTCGATCTTCTGCTGGATCTCTTCGAGATCGACGTTCAGGTTGGTGAGCACTGCCGCGGCGACCCCTTCGCCTTCGCGGATCAGCCCCAGCAGGATGTGCTCGGTCCCGACGTACTCGTGGTGCAGCCGCGCGGCTTCCTCCCGCGCCATCTGCAGGACCTTGCGGAC
>QHUD01000016.1 GCA_003221085.1 Gemmatimonadota bacterium | reverse complement strand
CGAACTTGCCTCCGGCGTGCAGCACCGTGAGCGCCACCTCGACGCCGGGCTTCTTCTCGGTCTTGTGGATATCGACCGGGATGCCGCGGCCGTTGTCGACCACGGTGATCGCGTTGTCGGCGTGGATGGTGACGTCGATTTGCGTGCTGTAGCCGGCGAGCGCCTCGTCGACCGAGTTGTCGACCACTTCGTACACGAGGTGGTGGAGCCCCCGTCCGGACACCGACCCGATGTACATCGCGGGGCGTCGCCGCACCGCTTCCAGGCCCTTCAGGACCTGGATCGAGTCGGCCTGATAGTCGCCGTTGCCCTTGTCCTTCGATGCTCGGGGTTTTGCCTTCGCCATAACGCTCTACTGTGAGAGAAGCCAGCGGATCGTCTTGATCCGGCCGGCGCCGCGGCCGGCGTTGATCGCCGCCATGATCTGCGGTCCCATGAGCTGCAGCTCGGTCATCCAGGGACTCGTCGCCACCCGCACGAACAGCGTCCCGTCGGGGGTCACGCTTTCGGGAGCCGTGACGCGGGCGATCTGCGGACCGACCAGCCGGGGCCAGTCTGGAATCACCTGCGCCTGCGCCAGCCGCGTGGTGAGCCCCGACTTGGCGAGGTAGCTGCGCAGGGCCTCACCGACTGCGGTCGGCCGTTTCCCCCTGCCGCCCCCGCGCTCGGCCATCGGTTGCCCCCCCTCACAAGAAGCGCCACGGGGTGCCCCGTGGCGCAGCGCGGCGGCGCCGCGAGAGCCTCAGATAACCCACTAAAAATACCCAGAAGTTATTGTCGTGGCAAGACTTACTATCATCGGCCCCGAAACCGCGGGGGCCGCTTCTCGAGAAATGCCGTCAACCCCTCTTTCATGTCCTCGGTCGCCGCCAGGAGCCCGAAGTGATTGGCTTCGAGCAGGAGTCCCTCCTCCAGCGTCATTTCGAGCCCCTGGTCCACGGCCTCCAGGGCGAGGCGCACGGCGAGCGGGCCCATGGTGAGGATACCTCGAAGCATCTGCTCCGCCGTCGCGAGCAGGTCCGCCGCCGGGACGACCTGGTTCACCAGGCCGATGCGATGGGCTTCGCGGGCGTCGATCATTTCGCCTGTGAGGATCAGGCGGAGGGCGTTGCCCTTGCCGACGAGCCGCGGCAGCCGTTGCGTGCCGCCATAGCCGGGGGCGATACCCAGCTTGACCTCCGGTTGGCCGAACTTGGCCGCGTCGCTCGCGATCCGGAGGTGACACGCCATGGCGAGCTCGCACCCGCCGCCCAGCGCGAAGCCGTTCACGGCGGCGATGACGGGCTTGCCACAGGTCTCGAACCGTCGCAGCATCGCCTGGCCGCGCAAGGCCCGGGCTTTCCCGTCGAATGGACCTTGTTTCGCGAGGTCTCCGATGTCCGCTCCCGCCACGAACGCCTTCTGCCCGGCACCCGAGAGGATCGCGCCCTTGATCGCGTCCTCCGTCGCCACGCGCTCGGCCGCGTCGGCCAACTCGTCCACCACCTGATCGTTCAGTGCGTTCAGCTTGTCGGGACGGTTGATGGTGATGAACGCAATGGCGTCCTTCACCTCGAACAGGAGAGTTTGGTATCCCATGGCAGGAATCCTACACGGAGGGTGCGGAATGCGGAATGCGGAATAGCAGCGCGGGCTGACGACTCGCGGGCCGACCTTCCATTTACACTCCGCATTCCGCACTCCGCACTCCGCATTAGGTTCATCCCATGCCCGTCCAAGCCATCGCGTGGAGCCCCTCCGGCGCCGTGCGGATCGTCGACCAGCGCGCCCTCCCCGAGGCGAAAATCGAGCGCGACTTGGAGAGCGGGGAAGCCGTGGCGGATGCGATCCGCACGCTGCAGGTGCGCGGCGCGCCGCTCATCGGGATCGCGGCGGCAATGGGACTCGTGGCAGGCACGCGGGAGCTGCGGGCGTCGCCGCGCGACCGCTTCCTCGCCGGGCTCGATGAGCTGGTGCGGCTGCTCGGGGCTACCCGGCCCACCGCGGTGAACCTGCGCTGGGCGCTCGACCGCATGGTACGCGTCGCGAGGGAAACGCCGAACAGCTCGAGCGGGACGGCGATGTGGGAGCGACTTCAGGCCGAGGCGACGGCCATCTGGGAGGAAGACCGCGCCATGTGCCGGCGGATCGGCGAAGCCGGACTACCGCTCATTCCGGACGGCGCCACCGTGCTCACGCATTGCAACGCGGGCGCGCTCGCGACCGGCGGGATTGGGACGGCGCTCGCGCCCATCTACCTGGCCCACGACGCGGGAAGACACGTGCACGTCTTCGTCGACGAAACCCGGCCGGTGCTGCAGGGCGCCCGGCTCACCGCGTGGGAGCTCGTGCACGCCGGGATCCCCTGTACCGTCATCGCGGACGCCGTGAGTGGGTCCTTGATGCGACAAGCCCGGGTGGACCTCGTGATCGTGGGCGCCGACCGTATCGCGGCGAACGGCGACTTCGCCAACAAGATCGGTACCTACCCGCTCGCCGTGCTCGCGCTGCATCACGGCGTGCCGTTCTACTGCGCGGCGCCCTCGACGACCATCGATCCCACGCTCGCCGACGGCGACGGCATCCCGATCGAGCAGCGCAGCGCGGAAGAGGTCAAGACGGTCGGGGGGCGGCCCGTCGCGCCGGCCGCGGCGGCGGCGCTCAATCCCGCCTTCGACGTCACGCCGGCGCGCTACGTGAGCGGGTTCGTGACCGACCGTGGTCTCGAGAAGCCGCCGTTCGGGGACGGGGCGGGAAGCGGCCGGTGAGAGGTCCGCTCGTCGCCGTCGTGGGAGGCTCCACCTGCACGCCGCAGGAGGACGAGTGGGCGGCCGCCGTCGGTCGTCTCCTGGCCGAGCAGGGAGCGGTTCTGCTGTGTGGCGGGCTCGGGGGCGTGATGGCGGCGGCGGCGCGCGGGGCGAAGCAGGCCGGCGGGCTCACCGTCGGCATTCTGCCTGGGAACGATCCGGGCGAAGCGAACCGCGACATTGATGTCGCGCTCGCGACGGGGATGGGTGAGATGCGCAACGCCCTGATCGTGCGGGCGGCGGGCGCCATCATCGCCATCGGGGGCGGCTGGGGCACGCTTGCGGAGATCGCCCTGGCGCGCCGCATCGAGACCCCCGTGGTGGGGCTTCACGATTCCTTCATGGCGAGCGTGAATATTCCGCGCGTCGAGCGGCCGGAAGAGGCGGTGCGCTGGGCGTTGGAGCAGGTGGGGTCCGCGGAGGTATAATTGAGCGTATGAACGCGGGAACGAAGTTCGCCATCGGAGCGGTGCTGATCGTCGGCTCGGTTGGCTACCTCATGGCGTCGGGGGTGAAGCAGACGGGCCAGTATTTCCTGACACCCACGGAGTTGTCCCAGAAGATCGCGGTCGATCCTTCCTTCTATGACGTCGGTATGAAGATCGGGGCCCATGTCGTCCCGGGCACCGTGTCCAAAGACGTCGCCACGCAAACGCTCCGCTTCCAGGTGACCGACGGCAGCGCGCGCTATCCGGTCGTGTTCCACGGCCTCCCGCCCGACACGTTCAACGACAGCGTGGAGGTCGTGGTCGAGGGCCGGCTCAAGAAGGATGGCGTGATCTACGCGACCAACGTGCTCGCGAAATGCGGGTCGCGCTACGAAGCGGTTCCCAAGGCATAGATGACGCTGCTCGGCACGCTGGCGCTGTGGCTCGCCCTGCTCGTAGGCATCTGGGGGACGCTCGCCGGGTTCGTGGGCGGGCTCGAGGATCGTCCCGACCTCGCGCGCAGCGCCCGCCACGCCGTGTTCGCGATGTGCGGCGCCCTCCTCGTCGCCGTGGTCTCGCTCGAGTGGGCGCTGTTCCAGCACGACTTCAACGTCGAGTACGTCGCCGCGTACACGAGCCGTAACCTGCCGGTGTTCTACACCTGGTCGGCCCTGTACGCGGGTCAAAAGGGGAGCCTGCTCTTCTGGGCCTCCGTGTTGTCGGTGTTCGGATCGCTGGCGCTGGTGCTGACCCCGCGCCATCATCGCGCGCTCCTCCCCTACGTCGCGGGCGTCGTCTCGCTCGTCGCTGCGTTCTTCATATCGGTGATGCTGTTCGGGCAGGCGAACCCGTTCCAGCGGCTGCCGTTCACCCCGGTCGATGGAAACGGCCTCAACCCGCAGCTCCAGAACCCCGGAATGGTGTTCCACCCGCCGATGCTGTACCTCGGTTACATCTCGATCACCATCCCGTTCGCGTTCGCGATCGCCGCGCTCTTGTCCAAGCGGCTCGACACCGACTGGCTCGTCGCGATCCGCAAATGGACGCTCTTGTCGTGGCTGTTTCTCTCGATCGGGATCTGTCTCGGTATGTGGTGGGCCTACGTCGAGCTCGGCTGGGGCGGGTACTGGGCGTGGGACCCGGTGGAGAATGCGTCGCTCCTCCCGTGGCTCACGATGACCGCGTTCCTCCACTCCGTGATGATCCAGGAAAAGCGCGGTATGCTGAAGAAGTGGAACCTGGCCCTGATCATCGGGTCGTGGCTCTTGTCGATCTTCGGCACGTTCATCACGCGCTCCGGTGTGATCTCGAGCGTGCACTCGTTCACCCAGTCGAGCGTCGGGTATTTCTTTCTTGCATTCCTGATCGTGACGGGGACCGCGAGCTTCGCGCTGTACGCGAGCCGGCTGCCGCTGCTCGTGG
>QHUD01000015.1 GCA_003221085.1 Gemmatimonadota bacterium | reverse complement strand
GACCCCGTGATGGTCGCGACGTCGGGCGATCGCCTGCTCGACCGCGCTGCCGAGCGGCTCATCGTGCGGCGGCTCGTGCCGCTCGCCGCGCTCGTCACTCCGAACCTCGACGAAGCCGCGGTGCTCGTGGGCGGGAGCGTCCGCGGCCCCGACGACATGGAGCGCGCCGGCCGGGCGCTCGTGCAGCTCGGCGCGAGGGCAGCACTCGTGAAGGGCGGTCATCTCGTTGGTGACGTGGTGGTGGACGTGCTGATCGCGGACGGGATCGCTCGACGCTTCACCCGGCCGCGCCTCGAGACGACCTCGACGCACGGCACCGGCTGCACGCTCTCCGCCGCCGTCGCCGCAGGGCTGGCGCTCGGCCGCCCGCTCGAGCGCGCCGTGGAGGACGCGCTCGACTTCGTGCACCGCGCGATCGCCGCCGCGCCCGGACTGGGCCAGGGACACGGCCCCCTGAACCACTTCGTGCCGGCGCCGCCGCGGCCGCCGACGGACGGACTCTAGCCCGGGGAGCGGACGTGGAGTAGAAAGGTTACGGCCCGCGACCGAAGGATACGTGCTGCGGTCCAGGGCCTGCTACCGTTGGCTCGTGAGCAACGAACGAGTCCCCCTTCGAGTCCCTCACCGCCGACGGTCTCTGAGGCTTCGCGGGTTCGACTACTCCCGTCGGGGGAGGTACTTCGTCACGATTCGCGCGCGAGGGAGTGGCCCCCTGTTCGGGGAGGTCGTCGCGGGACGCATGTGTCTCAGCTCCGCCGGACGGGTCGCGAGTCAGTGTTGGCACGAGATTCCGAAGCACTTCCCCAGGGTTAGGTTGGACGTCTCGGTGGTCATGCCAGACCACGTGCACGGGATTGTCGTAATCGGCAAGAGCCCAGATCAGCGCAATGTAGGGGCGCAGCATGCTGCGCCCCTACACTCACCCGCGCGTCCATTGTCGACCAGACCAGCACGTGCATTGTCGACCAGACGCGAAGCCCTGCGTGTGGCCGCGGGTTCACTCGGAGCCGTCGTCCGCGCGTTCAAGTCCGCCACGACGAAACGAATCAATGAACGGCAGGGCACCCCGGGCAAGCAGGTCTGGCAGCGGAACTACTACGACCGTGTCATCCGGAGCGACGACGAACTGTACCGCGCCCGACGGTACATCCTGACCAATCCGGAGCGGTGGTCAGATTCGGCCAATTCATAGGCTCTAGCCTACTCCAGGTACCGGCTCGGTCGCAGTGACACCAGTATGGCCAGACCGGCGATGGCGGCCACCAGCGAGACGCGGTCGCCGCTGATGAACCACAGCACCCCATTCACGAGGCACCCACCTTCCACCACAGCCCAGCGTACGATGAGCCGGGATTGATTGGTCGTCCACCATTGGTCGGTGGTCTGGCCCGGCGCAGGCGTAGGATCGGGTACCGGAAGGAACCGCAGGCCGAGCAGCCCGGCGGCGATGATCCCCAGTCCCACATATGTCAACAACAGACCGCTCACCGGCACGGGAGCCGGTGGCGAGACACGATGCACCCATGCCGTCACGAGCAAGAACAGTGCGACGCCGCCCGCCAGTGCGCCGTGGATGAGCTTGACGCTTCGCATGCGAGCTTCAGGAGTCGCCGGGCTCGTCATCGATCCCTCGGTGTGGGGACGCCATATTAGTAGCGATCCCAACGACGATCACAAGTGACGCCTCGTCCCTTTCTGGCCGCGCGCTGGTCACACATCATCCTCCTCACCTTCGAGGCGCCGGAAGATCTCATCCGACGCTCGATTCCGCCGGGCGTCGAACCCGATCGCTGGAACGGTCGGACGCACGTGAGCCTCGTCGCGTTGCAGATGCTCGACGTTCGCATCAAGGGCTGGCGCATCCCGGGCTTCACGGCACATCCGCAAGTCAACTTCCGCACCTACGTCCGCGTCGCGGGAGAGCCGGGCGTGTGGTTCGTCCGCCAGTTCGTGCCGAGTCGCCTGATTGCCGCGGTGGGCCGGCTGCGGTACGGCGAGCCGTTCTGGCCCACGCCGATCCGCAGCCGCGTGGTCGACCTGCACGGGGAGGTGCGCGCGGACTATGGGGTGGGGCCCGCGGCGTTCGGCTGGCACGTGAATGTGACCGGATCGCGGGCCGCGCTCGTGCCGCCCCCGGACTCGCCGGAGCACTACTTCTTCGAGCGGGGCTTCGCGTGCCGCGTCCGCCCGGACGGCGGGCTCGCGACCTTCCGCGTCGTGCATCCGGCCTGGGCGGTCCGAAACGTTCGTGCCGTGGACTACCGCTTTGACTTTGGGTCCCTCTACGGAACCGAATGGGAGTTCCTGAACCGCGTGCAGCCGGCGGGCGTGGCGTTCGCCGAAGGGTCGGAAGTGGCGGTGTATGCGCCTTCCGATTCCTCCGGCCCTAAAGACCCCGCAGCACCCCCCTGATGAGCTGCTCGAGCTGACCCGACACCTGCTTCCCGGCGTCGAGCACCTCGAGATGCGACAGCTTCTGCGGCGACAACCCCGCCGCCACGTTCGTAATGCTCGAGAACCCGAGACAGCGCACGCCCCGGGCTCGGGCGGCGATGACCTCCGGCACCGTCGACATCCCGACGGCGTCGGCTCCGACCCGCTGCAGCATCCGGATCTCCGCGGGCGTCTCGAACGACGGCCCCAGGAGGCCGGCGTACACTCCTTCTTCCAGCGGGATCCGCTCGGTCCGCGCCACATCCCGGGCAAGCCGGCGGAGCGCCGGGTCGTAGGGATCGCTCATGTCGGGGAAACGCTCGTCGCCCTCCGCCACCGGGCCCACGAGCGGGTTCTTGAACATCAGGTTGATGTGGTCCGCGATGAGCATCAGGACGGGCGGGCGGAAGGTGTGCCGGACGCCACCCGCCGCGTTGGTGACCACGAGCGTGGTGGCGCCGAGTCTCGCGAACACGCGCGTGGGGAGCGCGGCGACCTCCGGCGCGTGACCCTCGTACAGATGAAAGCGCCCGCTTTGCACGACCACCGGCACGCCCTCGAGCGTCCCGCCGACGAGCTCGCCTTTGTGGCCCGGAGCGCCGGGCTCGGGGAACCCCGGGATCTCCTTGTAGAGAATGCGCACCGCGTCGCGGACGGCATCAGCCACGCCCGCGAGACCCGAGCCGAGCACGATCGCGACGCGCGGCCTGAGCTTGCCGAGTCGTTTCGCCACCGCGTCCGCCGCAGCGCGGACGGCGTCGCTCACAACAGGATCCCGGCGAGCGTCGCGGACAGGAAATTCGCCAGCGTCCCGGCGATCATGGCGCGGAACCCGAGCCGGGCGAGATCGTGCTTTCGGTCGGGGACGAGCGCGCCGATGCCGCCGATCTGGATGCCCACCGAGCTGATGTTCGCGAAGCCGCACAGGGCGAACGTCGCGATCGTGAACGACACGGGGTCGAGAGCCGCTTTCATCTGTCCCAGCTGCACGTAGGCGACCAACTCGTTCAGGACCATGCGGGTGCCGAGCAATCCCCCGATCGTGCCCGAGTCGTGCCACGGCACGCCCATCACCCACGCGATGGGGCCGAACACCCAAGCCAGGACGGTCTGAACATCGGCCGGGAACCAGGCCGCCTTGCCGTGCACCCAGCCGAACGCGCCGTTAACGAGGTAGATGAGCGCGATGAACGAGATCAACATCGCGATCACGTTGAGCATGAGGTTCAGGCCCTCGCTGGTGCCGCGTGCAGCGGCGGCGACCACGTTCACATCGGTCCGAGGGATCTCGATCTTCACCCCGCCTCGCGTTTCCGGTGTGCCCGTTTCAGGCTCGAGGATTTTG
The DNA here is from genome assembly GCA_003221085.1 of Gemmatimonadota bacterium. Lineage (GTDB taxonomy): Bacteria > Gemmatimonadota > Gemmatimonadetes > Gemmatimonadales > GWC2-71-9 > AG41. The sequence continues at coordinate 4,544 of QHUD01000015.1, read as the reverse complement.
GCCATCATGATCGTCCCGGGAGCGGTCATGATGACGGCGGTGAGCAGGTGTCGCGCCTCGATGCCGTACGCGATATAGGCGGCCATGATCGAGCCGGACACGTGAGCCATCCCCGCGGTCATCACCGTCATGAGCTCGGACTGGGTCATCTTGGGGAGGAACGGCCGGATCGTCAGGGGAGCTTCGGTCTGCCCCATGAAAATGGAGGCGGCCACGTTCAGGCTCTCGGCACCGCTCGCGCCCATCACTTTGGTCATGAGCGTCGCGAACGCCCGCACCACGACCTGCATGATCCCGAGGTAGTACATGATGGCGAACAACGCCGAAACGAAGATGATGGCGGGCAACACCTGGAACGCGAATACGAAGCCTGGTCCCGTGTGTTGCTTGCCGAGGTCCCCGAATACGAACTCCGACCCCGCGTAAGAGAAGGAGAGGATGGCTGTAACGAGATCGCCGAGCTGCTTGAAGAGACGCTGGCCCGCGGGGAAGCGGAGCACCAAGAGCGCGAAGACGAGCTGCAGGCCCACACCCCAACCCACCACACGCCAGCTGATGGCGCGACGGTTGCGCGACAACGCGATGCCGATCCCCAGAATGAGCGCGATCCCGAAGATCCCGGTGAGCCGTTGCGGGATCGAGCGGGGCGTGGCCTGCGGCGCGGGCGCCGCCGCGGGTGCAGGAGCCGCGCTGTCGGTCGCCGTAGGCTGTTGTGGTCGCATCGCTCCTTGGACCGTGTTCCACACGAAGCGAGGCAGCGTGAACACCGCGAGCGCGCACACGAAAGCCACCACGAACGCCACCACGGTACGGCGCAGCGCCATCAGAGAGCCTCCAGTTCGCTCTGCACACGGGACACCAGCGCCACCTTCTCGAACGCGGGAAGAAACGCGCTCTCGCATGCATTGAGCACACGAAATACTCGTCGGTGAGCGAGATGCCGTCCATCAGTCGGCCGTCGGTGTTCAACGTCACGACCACGCCCTGGTCGAGATAGCGCTTGAACGGGTGCTCGGCGAGCGACGGCACCGTATGCGTGTGCACGTTCGAGGTGATGCACATCTCAAGCGGGATCTTCCGCTCGATGACGTATTCGAGCAGCGCGGGGTCTTCGGCCAGGCGAGTGCCGTGCCCGATGCGCTGAGCGCCGCATTGGTGCAGGGCCTGATGAATGGACTCGGGGCCGTCCCCTTCCCCCGCATGGCACGTGCAGGCCATCCCGAGATGCGCCGCGTACGCGAACGCGGCCGCATGGTCGCGTGCTGGGACGCCCCGCTCGGCGCCTGCCAGGTCGAACGCCACGACGCCCGCCGTGCGGTAGCCCGCCGCGGCCCGCGCCAACTCCAGCGACTCCGCGGGGTCCCGCGTGCGGATGCCGCACACGATCAATCCGACCTTGGTGCCCGTCTCCGCCTCCCCGCGCTTGATCCCGGCGAGCGGGGCTTCGATCGCCTGCGCCAGGGTGAGGGCGGGTCGATGCAAGAGCGGCGAGTAGCGCACTTCCACATAGCGGAGCCCGTCCGCGGCCGCGTCCAGCACGAACTCGTAGGCGATCCGCTCGAGCGCCGCCGCTGTTTGCATGACCGACAGCGTGATCTCGTACTTCGTGAGGTACTCCTCGAGATTCTTGGCGTGCCTCACGTGCAGCGCCTGAGCCAGGCCCTCGGGCGTGTCCGCCGGAAGCCGGATCCCTTGGGCACGCGCGAGGTCGAGCAGCGTCGCCGGGCGCAGGCAGCCATCCAGATGGACATGCAGCTCCGCCTTCGGCCAGCGCCGCAGCACCTCCTTCGTGAGGCGGGGCGGGCCTTGGCGGGCGCTCACCACGACCCGGAAAATGGCGCCGCCCTCGCCCACCGGATCGCCCGCGTCCACCGGCCGGCCGACGCCGTCGGTGACGTGGGCCACGCCGCGCCCCACAAGGTCGGCGAGCTCGCGGTCGAGCACCTCGACGGCGTCGCGCACGCTCGCCCCGGGTGCCACGCTCACCGGGCGCTCGTTCACGAAGACGCGAATCAGCGGCCACCTCCCTCGCGGTAGAAACGCCAGTCGTCCGGGGCGGAGATCGGCTGGCGCAACACCGCGAGGTATTGGATCAGCGCGTCCAGGTCGGTGACGCCCACCTCGTCGGACGGGGCGCCTTGGAGCATGGTGTAACCGCTGCCGCCGGCCGCGAGGAAGTCACCCACCGCCAGCGTGTAGGTCCGGCCGGCGTCCACGCCTGTGCCGTTCGCGAGACGCAGCCTCTGGATGCGCCGGCCGGCGGGCTTGCCGGGGTCATACCACACCGTGATCCCGGCGACGTGCGCGTCAGGACCGTCGCCCGCCAACGCATGCTCGAGCGCCTCCTTCAACACCTTGCCCGACACGGCGAGGCGCATGAGCCGGTTCTGAAACGGCTCGACCCGGTACAGGTCGCCATAGGTCGCGAGCCCGGCCGCGACGTCGGCACGAATGCCGCCGTTGTTGACGAGGGCGACGTCGGACTTGGCGATGTTGCGTTGTGCGTCCGCGATGAGCCGCCCGAGCCCGTATTCGGCCCCCGTCCGCCGCAGCTCCGCTCCAAATCGGACCACCGGTCGATCGGTGATCACCGAGACGGACGCCTGGCTCAGGCGCAGCGCGTCCACCAGCGCGGGGTCGAGTCGGATGCGGTCGGCGAACGGCGTTTCGATGCGGGCGCGGACCTCGCGCCGCGCGCCGCCCGCCCCGCTCACCCGCACGAAGTCCACCACCGCGACTCCGGCCCCGGACGAGCGCGCTTGCACGATCGGGATGCCGTTGACGACGGTGTTGATGAGCGAGTGGGTGTGGCCGCTCACGATCAGGTCCACCGAGCCTGAGTCGAGGCCACGGGCCAGATCGATGATCTCACCGTGACAGGCGGCAGGCCCGAGGGGCCCCGCGGAGCCGTCACCGTCGCAGAACGCGCCCACGTGCGCCACGACGATCACGTAGTCCCCCGCGGCGCGCGCCTGCGGCAGCACCCGGCGCACCGCCTGCGCGCCGTCGCCGAACGCCAGCCCCTGGACGTTCCGCGGCGAGGTGGCCCGGGGCGTCGCCGGCAGCGCCAGCCCGATCACCGCGACGCGCACACCGCCGCGCTCGATCACCGTGAACGGCTCGGCCCAGGCCGGCCGGGCGGTGCCCGCCGCATCGGTGATGTTCGCCGCCAGGAAGTGGTAGTGCGCCTCGGCCATCCGGGCACGCAGCGTGTCCACGGTCCAGTCGAACTCGTGGTTGCCGATCGCCGCCGCGTCGACCCCGAGGGCGTTCATCGCGGCGATCGCCGGCCGGCCGAAGGTGAAGTTGGAGACCGGCGTCCCCTGCATCTCGTCGCCGGCGTCGAGCCGGATGCTGGTGCAGAAGCACGCGCGCGCCAGGCTGTCGAGCCACGGCTTGAGCGCTGCCGCCCCGCCCACGGGCCGCCCCGCGGACCACGGCCATACCTGCGGCTCGAGCGCGCCGTGAAAGTCGTTGATCGCCAGCACGCGCAGCAACGTGCTGTCGGGCCGAGCCACCGTGGCCACCGGAGGCACGAACGCCTGGCGCAGGGCGGCGCGGGCTTCGGCCGGACTCACGGACCAGCTGGGCGAGAACACACTCTGCGCGATCAGGTGCCCGCGCGTCCGGACTTCAGCCGCGAGCAGGTCCCGGATCGATTCCCCCCGGTCGTACACGACGCGCGCGCCCTGGAGCATGGTGTAGCCGCCGCCACCCGACTGACGGTAACTGTTGAGCGCCAGCGTAAAGCTGTCCGCCGGCGCGACGACTCGACCGCGGTACGCAAGCCCGCGGATGCGCTGCCCAGGTGCTTGGGTCAAGTCGATCGTGTACGTCACGCCGCTCACGACGTCGAAATTGAAGCCCGGCACGCTGTCGTTGATCAGCGGCGCGCCCGGCTGATACGTGCGGAAGTAGCGCGCCGTCTGCTCCAGATAGGCCTTGAGCTGGTTGCCGGCGATACGGACCGCCCGCAAGGTATTCTCGTACGGGTAGATCCCCGCGACGTCGCGCTCCCGCACCTCCCCTTCCGGCAGGCCCGCGCTCAGGTCGAAGTCCGCGGCGGCCGACAGGTCGGCGCCGGCGCGACGACGCTGCACCTCGTTGATGAAGTCGAGGAGCGGCGTGTCCTCCGCGCGGCCGTACCGCGCCAAGAACCCCGGGCCCGCGGTGCCGAGCGGCGTCGCCGCCCAGCCGCGGACCCGCTCGTGCGCCGCGGTGACGCGCCGCACGAACCGCGGCTGCTCGGCGACGCCGGCGAGCGAGACCAGCTCCGGACGGATCGACACCACCCGGTACGCACTCGTCCCCCCCTCGCCCGTCTCCTTCACGAGCGAGACGTGCACGACCGCCAGACTGAGCGCGAAATTCCTGGGCTGGACGAAGTGCACGCCGTTCACGACGTAGTCACGCATCTCCTTGTGGCTGTGCCCCACGATCACCAGGTCCGGTCGGGGAGCGGGGAGCGGGATGCTCGCGAGACCGAGCGCGGCGTTTTCGGCACCCACGCCCGTCGTGTCGTAGGACGAAGGCTCGTTCAGGCC
>QHUD01000014.1:8974-12203 GCA_003221085.1 Gemmatimonadota bacterium | reverse complement strand
CAGAGCAAGGTGATCGGCGGCCTGTTCCGCTCCCTCGGTCAGGAAGGGGAGTCGGTCGGGTCGGCGTACGCTCTGGCCCGAGGGCCCAACCAGGACATCCTGTCGCCGCTGATCCGCAACCTGGGCTCCATGCTCGTCATGGGCGCCGAGCCGATCGCGATCCTGCGGCAGTACATGGCCAAGGCGGAGGGCCCCACGCGCGGGCGCGAGCTGAACGTCCATTTCAACGATCTCGAGAAAGGGTACCTCGGCCAGATCTCGCATCTCGGGGACATGGTCCCGGTGATGGCCGGGATCGCGCTGACCTTCAAGCTGCGGGGCGAGCCGCGGGTGGGGCTGGTCTATGTCGGCGACGGCGCCACCTCGACCGGCACCTTCCACGAAGGCCTCAACTTCGCCGCGGTGCAGAAGGTCCCGCTCGTCGTGATCGCGGAGTACAACCGCTGGGCCTACTCGACGCCGCCGGAAAAACAGTTCGCGGTGAAGGATCTCGCGGAGAAGGCGAAGGGCTACGGCATCCCGGCCGTGACGGTGGACGGGAACGACGTGTTAGCGGTGTACGAGGCGACGAAGTTCGCCGTCGAGCGGGCCCGACGGGGTCACGGGGTGCAGTTCATCGAGGTCAAGACGTACCGTCGCAAGGGCCACGCCGAGCATGACGATCAGCACTACGTGCCCAAGGAAGAGCTCGACTGGTGGGCCAAGGCAAACGACCCGGTCGACCGCTACGTGAAGCAGCTGGTGCAGCACGAGTGGGCCGAGGAGGGCGAGCTGAAAACGATCGACGACGGCGTGAAGGCGGAGATCGATCAGGCGACCGATGCCTGCATCGACGAGCCGCTGCCGCCGCCCGAGTCCGCCTTGGGCGGCGTGTACGCCGACCCGCCCGCAGCCCCGCGACATTGGTACCGGAGCCTTTGATGGCCGACGTCACCTACCTCGAAGCACTGCGCCAGGGGTTGTGGGAAGAGATGGAGCGCGATCCCAGCGTCTTCATTTTGGGAGAGGACGTAGGCGCCTACGGCGGCGCGTTCAAAGTCACCGAGGGCTTCTCCAAGAAGTTCGGCGAGGCACGCGTCATCGATACACCCATTTCGGAGGCCGCGATCGTCGGCGCCGCGGCCGGCGCGGCCCACATGGGCATGCGCCCGGTAGCGGAGATGCAGTTCATCGACTTCATCTCGTGCGCGTACGACATGCTCACGAATTACGTCGCTACGGCGCGCTACCGCGCCGGCCTCGCGACCCCGATCGTGGTGCGCGGCCCCTGCGGCGGCTACGTACGCGGCGGTCCGTTCCATTCGCAGAACCCGGAGGCGGCCTTCTTTCATACTCCGGGGCTCAAGATCGTGTACCCGGCCACCGCCCGGGACGCGAAGGGCCTGATCAAGGCGTCGATCCGGGACGAGGACCCGGTGATCTACCTCGAGCACAAATGGCTGTACCGCCGAATCAAGGAGGCGCTCCCCGAAGGGGAGGAGATCCTCACGCCGATCGGCGAGGCGCGGCTCGCCCGCGAGGGGAAGAACCTGTCCATCGTTACCTACGGGGCCACGGTGTGGAAGTCGCTCGAGGCGGCCGACCAGCTGGCGAAGGACGACGGTCTCTCGGTCGAGGTGCTCGACTTGCGGACGCTGTTGCCGATGGACGACGCCGCGATCATGCGGACGGTGCAGAAGACCAACAAGGTGCTCATCGTGCACGAGGACACGCGGACCGGGGGCGTCGCTGGCGAGATCGCCGCGCGCATCAACGAGCAGGCGTTCGCCTGGCTCGACGGTCCCATCATGCGGGTGACCGCGCACGACGTGCCACTGCCGTATGCGCCGACACTGGAAGATTTCGTGCTGCCCCAGACGGACGATATCGTGAAGGCCGCAAGATGGCTCGCGGCGTATTGAGGAGACGTCATGGCGCGCGTTGACGTGTTGATGCCACAAATGGGCGAGTCCATCGCCGAGGGCACCCTGAGCAAGTGGCTCAAGAAGCTCGGCGACGAGGTGAAGCGGGACGAGCCACTGTTTGAGATCTCGACCGACAAGGTGGACGCCGAGATCCCGGCGCCGTCGGCGGGGGTCCTTGCTGAGATCAAAGTCCAGGAGGGACAAACGGTCCCGGTGCAGACGCTCGTGGCGGTCATCGAAACCGACAAGAGCGCGGCGACGACCGCAGCCCCCTCCGCGGCAGCCGCACCGGCGGCGTCGCCCGCGGCGCCCTCGGTCGCCGCAGCCCAGCGGGCACCCGCTGCTCCCGGGGGCACCGTGGTCTCGCCGCCGTCGACCTCCTCCGTCCTCCCCCGTCCTTCCCCGTCCTCCCCCGTCGTCCCGAAGGGCGACGGGGCTGAGACCGCCGAGGAGCGCCTGCGCCGGAAGTCCACGCCCCTGGTCCGCAAGATCGCGGCCGAGCATCAGGTCGACATCTCCACGATCCCCGGTAGCGGCTTCGCCGGCCGGGTCACGAAGCAGGACATTCTGGGGTTCATCGAGCGGGGGGTCCCGGCACCCACCGCTCCCGGCTCCCGGCTCCCCGCTCCCGTGCCGTCTGGTCCTGTCGAGCACCCTGTCGTCGAGGCCTGGCCCGGCGATCGGGTCGAGCCGTTCTCGAAGATCCGCAAGATCACCGCGGATCACATGATCATGTCGCGCCGTACGTCCGCGCACGTGACGAGCTTCTTCGAGGTCGACTACAGCCGCGTGGCGGAGCTGCGCCGCAAGCACAAAGCTGCATACGCGGAGCGCGGCGTGAACCTCACGTACCTCGCGTTCATCACCAAGACCTGCGCCGAGCAGCTGCGGACGCACCCGGTGGTGAACGCCGCCGTTTCGGGCGACAACATCATCTACCGTCGCGACGTCAACATCGGGATCGCGGTGGCGCTCGATTGGGGTCTCATCGTGCCGGTCGTGAAGCGCGCCGACGAGTTGTCGCTCGCCGGACTGGCCCGCGCGATCAACGACCTGGGCGAGCGGGCCCGGACCAAGAAGCTGTTGCCCGACGAGATCCAGCGGGGCACGTTCACGATCACGAATCCGGGCGTGTTCGGGTCCTATGCGGGAGCACCAATCATCAATCAGCCGCAGGTGGCGATCCTCGGCGTGGGCGCGATCGAGAAGCGGCCCAAGGTTGTCACGCTGCCGGACGGGACCGACACCATCGCGATCCGTACCATGGGCATGGTGTCGATGTCCTACGATCACCGCGTCGTGGACGGCGCCGACGCGGACCGGTT
>QHUD01000014.1:0-8963 GCA_003221085.1 Gemmatimonadota bacterium | reverse complement strand
GTGCCGCCGACCAACGAGGCCGACTACCTCGCGACCCTGCGGGAGTTGTGTCAGTTTGCCGACGCCCGCGGCCAACGGATCTGGCTGTTCCGCAATGCCAAGGACCCGCAGCTCTTCACGGAGTTCTCCGAGAGCCAGACCGAGATGTCGCACCGCGCCCAGGCGTCGCGGCTGCCCGAGGAGATCAAGCTCGAAAAACGGCTGCAGAGCCTCGGGACCTACGCCTCGGATGCCTGGGAGCTGTGGACCGAAGTGTCCCTGGCGGCGCCCACCGAGGCGTAGGGGGAGCGACGATGGCGGGGCGGACGATCCTGGTGGACGGCGAGAGCTGGGAAGTGGCCCCGGCGGGGCGCGTGACCGTGTACGACCACGACCAGTTCGGCGTGGTGTTCGAGCAGGGGACCGGGCCCGAGCGGCGGCGTCGCTTCACCCGCTACGCGCCCGTGGGCAGCCGCAGTCCCGACGCGGCGCTGGCGGAGCTGTCCGAGCGGGAGCTGGTGGCGCTGTTCCGGCAGTCGCAGCCGGCCTGGACGGCACCGGAGGGTGCCTACGGCGCGCGTTGACCTGCATTGCCATTCGACGGCGTCGGACGGGGAGTATCCTCCCGCCGACGTCGCGCGGCTGGCACAGGCGGCGGGTCTGGCCGCGATCGCCCTCACCGACCACGATACGACCGGAGGCGTTCCCGAGGCGACCCGCGCGGGTGAGGCCCTCGGCGTGCGCGTCGTGTCGGGGTGCGAGTTCAGCGTTAAGGCCCCGTGGGGCGAGCTGCATCTGCTCGCCTACTTTCTGCCGCCCGGCCATGCCCGGCTCGAGGAATTCCTCGCTGGCATGCGCGCCGCGCGGCACCGTCGTGCCGAGCAGATCGTCGAGCGCTTGCGCCGGCTCGGCGTCGTGATCGAGCTCGCGGACGTCGTGCGCGTGGCGGACGGCGGGGCGCTGGGACGCCCCCACGTGGCCCGGGTCCTGGTGCAGCGGGGCGTGAGTGTCGACATGAACGACGCGTTCGGGCGCTATCTCGGCCGGGGCCGACCCGCCTACGTCGAGAAGCCGCTGCCGACGCTGCAGCAGGTGGCCGAGCTGGTGCATGCCGTTGGTGGGCTCGCCCTCGCCGCCCATCTCGGCGACCACGGCACCGAAGGGCAGATCCGTCAGTTTCAGGAGCAGGGTCTCGACGGCCTCGAGGTGCGGCATCCGAGTCACTATCCCGGCACCGAGCGGCGACTCACGAAGATCGCCGAGCGTCTGGGCATGGCCATCAGCGGCGGCTCGGACTGGCACGGCGACAAGGAGCTGGGAGACTCGCATGCACCACTCGGCGGGCTGGATATCCCGATGGAGTGGCTCGAAAAGCTTGAAGAGCGTCGAGCAACGAGGTCCGGCGAAACCGTCCCGCAGAACCGTAAGGCAAGCACATGAGCGAGCTTTTGACCGTCGGCAGCAAGGCACCCCCGTTCACCGCTGCCGCGTCGGATGGGAAGACCTACAGCCTCGCCGACCTCCTCAAGACCAAACAGGTCGCGCTGGTGTTCTATCCCGGAAACAATACCCCTGGCTGAAACCGCCAACTCTCCGCCGTGCGCGATGAGATGGCGAAGTTTCAGACGGCCGGCATACAGCCGTTCGGTGTGAACCCCGCCGGTGTGGAAGCCCACGCGAGCTACGTGGCGAAGCTGCGGTTCAACTTTCCGTTGCTGTCGGACCCCGACCGCGCCATCGCTCGGGCCTACCACGCGTTGAAAGACGACGGAAAGGGCATCCAGCGCTCGGTGTACGTCGTGCAGCGGGACGGCACCGTCGCCTTCGCACAGCGCGGGACTCCGGAAGTCGACGAGATCGTGCGCCATGCCTCCTGACCTTCGGGGCAAGGTCGCGCTCATTACCGGTGTCGGTCGCGTGGGTCAGATCGGCCACGCCGTCGCTCGCGGGTTCGGTCGGGTGGGCGCGCAGCTCGTCATCGCAGATCTGAATGCCGCCGGGCTGACGGAGCGTGCGAGGGAATTCACGGCCGAGGGCTTCGCCGTCCATGCTGTCGCGGGTGATCTGACCATGCCGGACGCAGCCCGCCGGGCGGTCGCCGGGGCACGCGAGCGTTTCGGGGGACTCGACGTTGTGGTGAACGTCGCCGGCGGGCTCCTGAACTACGGACCGGTGTTGGATCTCAAGCCCGAGCGGCTGGAGCTGGAGCTCGCGGTCAACATTAAGACGACGTTCTACGTGTCGCAGGCGGCGATCCCCGCGCTGCGCGATCGGAAGGGCGGGGCCATCGTGAACTTCGCCTCCGCGGCGGTCTTCAAGCCCCAGAGTCAGATGGCGATCTACACGGCTGCCAAGTCCGCGGTGGCGGGACTCACGCGCGCGCTGGCGAAAGAGCTTCGGGATGATGGCATCCGCGTGAACGCCGTCGCGCCGGGCACGATGAAGACCGCTGACAACCTCGCCCAGATGCAAGGGGCCAAGGTCCGCTGGGTGGAGCTCGACGAGCTGGTGGCGGCCGTGCTGTATCTCGCGAGCGACGAAGCGCGGGGGGTGAGCGGAGAAATCCTTCCGGTGACCGGCGGAGACGTCTAGGCGTGAGTGAACCGGTCGTCATGCGCGACGTGGTGGTCGTGGGTGGCGGCTGCTACGGGACGTTCTACGCGGGGCAGCTCGCCAAGGCGCAGGAGCGAGGCAGGGCGACCTTCCGGCGCGTCGTCGTGGTCGATCGAGACCCTACCTGCCGGGCACGGGCGGAGCTGGGTGAGGCCCCAGATCGCGTCTTCGTGGTGCGCGAGTGGGGCGACTATTTCCATGACTTCCTGGGCGATGCGGCCCGCGCGTCGGTGGCGCGGTCCGAGGACTACATCGTGCCGTCGCCGCTCATGCCGCACCTCATGTTCCAGTGGCTCCTCGTCCGCGCCCGCGAGCGGTGGCCCGAGCGCGCCATCGACGTAGCGTCCGTCCCGGGTGAGCCGGGGACGTCGTACGACCGCACCGGACCCGATCGCACGCGGTATGTCTCGTTCGCGGATTGGATTTGTCCCACGCACTGCATCGAGCCCGCCGTCTGTCCGGCCATCGGTACCGCGCGAACCTGGGAGATGGGGGACGCGGTTCGTGGGCTGACGGAGCGCTTGCGCGTGGCGGGCGAGCCGGTGCATGGGCCGGCGCTGTTCGTGTGCCGCCACCACGTCTTTGGCGTCGGGACCTTCGCCGTTGACGCGGTGCTCGAGGGGGACGCGGTGGTGCGGGCCGCGGGCGCGAGCGGGAGAGCGGCGGCGGTGCTGGTGGGGACGATTAGCTCGTGCCACGGGGCGCTGAACTTGTTACGGATTGGGGCGGTAATGGACGGTAATAGACGGTAAATGGGCGGTATCCTGTGCGCGCCCTACCGCCCATTCCCGCCCATTCCCGCCCTCTACCGCCCATGACTCCTGAGGTCCGCCGAGGGCACATCACCCGCGCTTGCGAACTGTTCAACGCCGGCGAATACTGGCTCGCCCACGAGGCGCTGGAAACCGTCTGGCGTTCTATAATTACCGATGGTGACGAGGCGGCGGCACAGGTCTGGCAGGGCTTGATCCAGGCCGCCGCGGCGTTGCTGCATCAGCGACGGGGGAATGCGCACGGGGTCGCGGTGGTGGGGCGGTCGGCGCTCGAGAAGCTGGCCGGCCCGCAGCGAGCCGACGTCGAGGTCGAAACGGTTCGGTTTCGCGACCGGCTGGCGCGAGCCCTCGCCGACGAGGCCCCGCCGCCACGGCTCGAGCTGCGTGGCGGCGACGGAGAACTGAATGACCGATGACTGATAACACCAAAACCGGATACGACGTGATCATCGTCGGCGCGGGGCCCGCCGGATTGTGCGCCGCGATGTACGCGGGGCGTGGCATGCTCAAGGCCGTGACGATCGAGCGCGGGGCGCCCGGTGGCGAGCTCTTGAACACCGACCTGATCGAGGACTACATCGGCTTCGAGAGCGTCAAAGGGTGGGAACTCGCGCAGAAAATGGCGGAGCACGCCAAGACGTTCGGCGCCGAGATCGTCACCGATACGGTGGAGAAGGTCCGGAAGGCGGACGACGGCTGGTTCGACGTCGCCACGGCTCGGGGCAAGACGTATCGCGCGCCGGCCGTGATCCTCACCGCCGGCGGGACCCCCGTCAAGCTCGGCGTACCCGGAGAGAAAGAATACGCCGGCAAGGGCGTGTCGTACTGCGCGGTGTGCGATGGGGCGTTCTTCAAGGGCGAGGTGCTGGCCGTAGTCGGCGGTGGAGACGCCGCCGTCGAAGAGGCCGACTACCTCACCCGGTATGCCACCAAGGTCTACATCGTACATCGACGCGACCAGCTGCGCGCGTCCAGAATTCTCCAGGAGCGCGCGTTCGCGAATCCCAAGATCGAAATGATCTGGAACAAACAGGTGGTCGAGATCAAGGGGACGGACCGCGGCATCCATCACCTCGAGCTCGCGGACACAGCCACGGGGGAGCGTTCGAGCCTGCTGGTGGGTGGTGTCTTCATTTTCATCGGGTTCAAGCCCAACACCGATCTGGTCGAGGGACACCCCAAACATGACGCAGGCGGGTACTTCATCACCGATGAGCGGATGATGACCTCCATCCCGGGTCTGTTCGCCGCGGGCGACGTGCGCAGCCAGCTGACGCGCCAGATCACGACCGCCGTCGGCGATGCCACCACGGCGGCGATCGCGGTCGAGAAGTATCTCGTCATCGACCCTGGCGAGGAGGCGGGCCTGATCGCTCACAAGCTGCAGGCCGAACGGGTCACGCCCGTCGGGGTCTGGCTCACGCACGCGCACATCGACCACGTGCTTGGCGTCCCGCGCCTCAAGGCCGACACGGGAGCCCCGATCCACCTGCATCCGGCGGACCGGATGCTGTACGACCACGTCCCGGAGCAGGCCCTCGCCTTCGGCATGCGCGCCGAGCCGTTGCCCGCGCCCGACCGCGAGCTCGTCCATGGCGAGATGCTGCGCGTGGGCGGACTGGCGTTCCGCGTCCGGCACGCTCCCGGGCACTCGCCGGGGAGCGTCGTGTTCGAAGGGGAGGGGGTCGCGTTCGGCGGCGACGTGCTGTTTCAGGGATCCATCGGTCGAACTGACCTCCCGGGGGGCGACGTCGACACGCTGCTCAAGAGTATCGAGCGCGAGTTGCTTACGCTGCCCGATTCGACGATCGTGTACAGCGGCCATGGACCGGAAACCACCGTCGGACGCGAGCGCCGCGCCAACCCCTTCCTCACCGGCGCCTACCGCCTCGGCTAGGCCGCGGCCCACATGCCTGCGCTGCGGCGCCGCGGTGCGGCCCAAACCGTGGGGATGTAAGAACCCCTGCCCGAATTGCGGCTTCCTCTACCCGCTGGGCGACTGCTCCGACTGAACGCATGAATCATCTGCTCGCGTTCGCCCTCCTGGGTGTGGACTGTCTCGTCCGCGCGTGGCGCATCCAGCTCGCCGTATGGACGGCGGGAGGACGGCTCTCGTTCAACGACGCCTTCCGGCTCAACTTGTACGGCGAGGCGGCGTCTCAGCTGACGCCCAACCGTCTGGGGGGAGAGCCTGCCCGCTTCCTCGGGATCGCCGAGGCGCGTCTCCGGCCGGTCACGGCGCTGGTGGCGATCGGTGTCGAGGTCGCATGCGAATGGCCCGTGTTCGTGATCGCGTCGGCCGCGCTGGTCGCGTACTACGTGCCCGACTGGCGACACGCCGCGGGCATCTGGCTAGCGCACCATCGAGCCGGCGAGCTCGTGACCATCGAGATCACGGTACTCATCGTCCTCGTGATGGTGTACCTGTTGCAGCGCCTGGCGCGCTCGGGCTTCGTCAGGCACCGCGTGCGCCGGCAGTGGCGGGTCGCCTGGGCGCACGTGCGCCGCGCGCCCCGGTGGGCACTCGGCGCGGGTGCGGTGTTGACCGTGGTCAGCCTGGCCGCTCGCGCGCTCATCCTCCCCGCGCTCGCCTGGGGCATGCCGGACGCCCCGTCGTTCGACCAGATGTTCTTCGGTTCGCTCGCACTCCTGCATGCGCCCCTCGTGGTCCCGCTGCCGTCGGGGGGCGGCGGGCTCGAGGTGGCCTTCCTGAACGGGTTCGCGGGGGACTTCGATGCGCGTCAGGTGACGATGCTGGTGTGGTGGCGCTTCTACACGGCGATCCTGCTCACCGTGCTCGGGGTGTTCGCCCTCGTGCGATCCGTCGGCTACCATGCCGCCGTGCAACTCTTCAAGATCGGGTGGGGGAAGCGAGGTGGACCAGCGCCCTCCGACTGATATGGCGCTACTTGGTCGGCTCGACGCGCAGGCTGTCGTTGAACCGGTTGAAGTACTCGGTCATGCCGATCGCCAAGGTGATCTCAACGATCTGCCCCTCGTCCCAGGTCTCGCTCAGCCGGGCGTAGAGCTCGTCCGACACATCGTGCCCCGAACGGTGCACGACGTCGGCGTACTCCAGGGCGACCCGCCACCCACGATCGAGCCGTTCGATCGCCCCAGGAGACCCACGGTCCTGAATGGCTTCGAGTAGGTCCGCGCTCGCTCCCTTCTGTCCTGCCAGGACAGTGTGGGAGCTGAGTCAGTAAAGACAGCGATTCAGGTGCGAGATCCGGATCCAGAGCAACTCCTTGAGGAGCGGTGGCACCGTGCCCTCATTCATCACGGTGCGGAAGTGGGCGATCATCGTGCGCAGGTGTGCGGGCCGCAGCGCGACCGTGCGGAACATGTTGGGAATGTTGCCACGCTCCTTGAGGTAGGCCTCGAAAATCGGCTGCACGTCGGGCGCGGCTTCCTCGGGCGTGAGCGGGGTAATGCGTGGCTTGCTCATAAGGTCCGTCGTCCTTGGTTCTCGGTGAGGGGGGAGTGTGACGACCGTCTCGGATTCTCCTGGCCCGTGCCGCTCATAACTGCGGCGCCGGCGCGATCCCTACGAGGACGACCGTCCGTTCGAGGGCTCGCTCCACGCCGTGCGGCAGCGCCGCCGGCGCCAGGATCAGGTCTCCGGGCCCCGCTTCTCTGACACTCTCACCCAAGATGAACCTCGCCTTTCCCGTCACAACCAAATAGAATTTGTCGGCGGCGGCGTGGGCGTGCACCTTTTGCTCCTGCCCCGGCTCGAGGCAATTCAGGCCGATCAAGAGCCGGTCCGAGCGGAAGCAATCCAGCTTGGTCATGTGCGCGGCCGAGAAGCGAGCGCGCTCCGGCAAGTGCTGCAGCAGATCCTGGGTATCCATGGGCGATTCCTGGTTCGAGACCGACGGCACCGTGACCGAACGGACGGAGGCGATGGGCGCGACCCGCATCGAGCGTGATCCCCTGGGCGAGCTGCCCGTTCCCGCCGACGCGCTCTACGGGATCCAGACCGAGCGGGCCCGCCAGAATTTCCCGATCTCCCACGTCCTGCCCCTCGCGCCCTTCGTGGACGCCGTCGTGTGGATCAAGAAAGCCGCCGCCCTCACACACAAGCAGACCGGGCGTCTCGACCCGCAGCTCGCCGACGCGATCGTGCGCGCGGCCGACGAAGTCCTGGCCGGGGAGCACCGCCACCAGTTCGTGGTGGATCCGTACCAGGCGGGAGCGGGGACGTCCCACCACATGAACGCTAACGAGGTCCTCGCCAATCGCGCGAACGAGCTGCTGGGCGGAAAGCGCGGCGAGTACAAGCCGGTGCATCCCAACGACCACGTCAACATGGCCCAGTCCACCAACGACGTGATCCCGACCGCGATCCGGTTAGCCGCGCTGTCGCAGGTGCCCGCACTGCGCGACGCCATGGGGCGGTTGGCGGGTGCCTTCCTCACGAAGGGTCGGACGTTCGACAGGATCCTCAAGTCCGGGCGCACTCACCTACAGGACGCGACACCGATTCGCTTGGGCCAGGAGTTCGCCGCCTACGGCCACACGATCGAGCGCAGCGCGGAGCGCCTCGCCCACGCGGCGGATCCGCTGCGCGACCTCGGCATCGGGGGCACGGCCGTCGGGACGGGCTTGAACGCCGAGCCCGCGTATCCGGCCCTGATGGTGAAGCACCTCCAGACCATCACGGGCCTGGAGCTGCGGGAGGGCAAGGACCGCGTCCAGCTCATGCAGTCCATGGGCGACCCGGCGGCGTTCTCCGGGACGCTGCGAACCTACGCCATGGACCTCGGCAAGATCGCGAGCGATCTGCGGCTGCTCGCCTCGGGCCCGCGAACCGGGCTCGCGGAGATCGTCCTGCCCCCGGTCCAGCCGGGCTCGAGCATCATGCCGGGGAAGGTGAACCCGTCGATCGCCGAGATGGTGAACATGGTGTGCTACCAGGCGCTCGGGAACGACGTCACGATCGCGGCGGCGGCGGAGGCGGGACAGCTCGAGCTCAACGTCATGATGCCGGTGATCGCGCACAACCTTCTGTTCACGATGTTGATTCTCACGAACGCCTCCCGCGTGTTCGCGGAGCGGTGCGTCAAGGGCATTGAAGCCGACCGCGCCCAGTGCGAGTACTGGCTCGAGCGCAGCCCCGCGCTCGTCACCGCCCTCGCGCCCAGGATCGGATACGCCGAGGCGGCGAAGCTCGCCAAGGAGGCGGTGGCGAAGAACGTCACGGTGCGACAACTCGTGATGGAGAAGGGCGTGCTCAAGGGCAAGGACCTCGAAGCCGTGCTCGATCTGCTGGCGATGACGGAGTTGGGCGTGCCCGGGGAGCGGAAATAACCGAGGACTTCGTTGGAGGAGCCCCAATGAACTGGATCGTCGCGGGGTTGATTGCCGGTGTAGGTGCATTCTTCGCAGACTACGTGATGTGGGGGAAGGTTTTCACCGGTCCGGAAATGCATGGCTTTGGCACCATGCCGCCCACGCCCGATGAGCGGAAGAAGATGATGCTGCCGGCGATGTTGAAATCGGGTGCGCTCGCGCTGGTCTTCGGTCTCTTGCTCGCGTGCTCCTATCAACGGCTCAAGGGCGGGTTGTGGGTGCAGGGCGGCGGGCCCCTCGCGG
>QHUD01000097.1 GCA_003221085.1 Gemmatimonadota bacterium | reverse complement strand
CCATGGCGCCGTGAGAGCGGGAAACGGGACTCGAACCCGCGACCCCAACCTTGGCAAGGTTGTGCTCTACCAACTGAGCTATTCCCGCGTGCCGCCTAAATCTAACCGCCCAGTGGGGTTGTTTCTACCGACCGGCTGTCCGCCTGACCGCCTCGCCGCCCGTAATGGAGGCGAGGGGGATCGAACCCCTGACCTCGTGAATGCCATTCACGCGCTCTCCCAACTGAGCTACGCCCCCGTTATATTGGGCCCCGCAAAACGCGTTCCGGCGGGAACACGGCATCTTATCGGCGCGTTATGGCGGTGTCAAGCGCTTTTGTGCCCTCACGCGAACTTTTCCGCCTGTGGCCGGTATCACAGGGTGATCCCGGGACTATAGACATGCCAAAGCACATCCGACGGAAGAAGACCACCTCCCCCGCCCGGGCGAAGGCCCGCGCGGTAGCCGCCGCCCCCGTGGCGCCGGTCCGCGCGCCCGCTCCCCAGGCGAAGGCGAAGCCCGCCAAGAGGCGTGGGCGTCGCCGGGGGCTCCTGGCGGGTCTCGGGAGCCACGAGCATGAGCGCGACATCCTCGATCAGTACCTCCACGAGGTGTCCAAGACGCCGCTCCTCACTCAGAAGGAGGAGATCGCGCTCGCCCGCAAGGTGCGCGCCGGCGACCAGGAAGCAATGCAGGAGCTGGTGAAGCGGAACCTGCGCTTCGTGATCTCGGTGGCCAAGAAGTACCAGAACCGCGGCCTGCCCCTCACCGACCTGATCGGCGAGGGGAACGTGGGGCTGCTCACCGCGGCCCGGAAGTTCGACCCGGACCAGGGGGTGAAGTTCATCTCCTACGCCGTGTGGTGGATCCGCCAGGCGATCCTCGCCGCGCTCGCGCGCCAGGGGCGGACGGTCAGGGTTCCCCTGAACCGCACCGCCGACCTGTCGCGCATTGTGCGCACGGCCGAGTTTCTGCGGCAGACGCTGCGGCGCGAGCCCACGCCGGAGGAGATCTCCGACGCGACCAAGCTCTCACTCGAGGTGGTTCAGTCGCTCGCCGCGCTGAACACCGGCGACGTGCGGCTCGATGCGCCCCTCGACCCCGACGGCGACCGCTCGCTGATCGAGCGGTTCATCGCCGAGGATCTCCCCGACACGGAAGACCAGGCGATGGACCGGTTCCTGTCGGACGAGATCGAGCAGGCACTGAACACGTTGCAGCGGCGCGACGCCAAGGTGTTGCGCCTGTACTTCGGCCTGGACGGCGGCCGGGAGCACACGCTCGAGGAGATCGGCGGCATGCTGGGCGTGACGCGCGAGCGGGTGCGCCAGCTGCGGGACCGCGCGCTCAAGCGGCTGCGGGACGGTGAAGTAGGGAAGGCGCTCGCCAGTTTCGCCGCCTAAGGCGTTGCACGTTCCACGCTACACGTTGCACGGGGGCCGGCGCGAACCGCCGGCCTTCTTCAGTTATGGGGATGGTCTTGCAGCGTGTAACGTGCAACGTGCAACGCGTGACGTTACCTTAGGCCCGTGATCGAGCGGCTGGGCCGAAGGACCGTCGACGCCATCAAGGCCGTCGGCCGCTTCGGCCATTTCATGGGGGACCTGGCGCGCGCCGTTCCCGACGTCGACGTCTGGGGGCGGCTGACGCTCGTCCAGCTGCGGCGCGTGGGCGTGGACTCGCTCCCCGTGGCCCTGTTCATCGCGGCGTTCACCGGCGTCGTGCTCGCGCTGCAGGCGTCCTACACGTTCAGGAATACCGTCCCGCTCTACTTCGTCGGCACGCTGGTCGGCAAGACGATGATGCTCGAGCTCGGCCCCGTGCTCGCCGGGCTCGCGCTGGCGGGGCGCGTCGGGGCGAGCATGGCGGCCGAGCTCGGGACCATGAAAGTCACCGAGCAGGTGGACGCGCTCGAGACGCTCGCCTACGACCCGCAGAGCTTTCTGGTCATCCCCCGGGTGCTCGCCGGTACCACCATGTTTCCCATCATCGTGGCGCTCGCGATCGTGACGGGCATCATCACCGGCTGGATCGCGAGCCTGGCGCTCCTCGATCTCACGACTCCGGAATTCATCAAGGGGCTGAAACTGTTCTATCGATTCAAGGACACCTGGTTCGGCCTGTTCAAGAGCGCCACCTTCGGGTTCACGATCACGCTGGTGGGATGTATCGTGGGGCTGGGCACGCGGGGCGGTGCCGAGGGCGTAGGCCTGAGCACCACACGCGCGGTGGTCTATTCGGCCGTGCTGCTGCTCGTCCTCGACGCGTTCTGGGCGCTGGTACTGCTGCGGTGATCCAGTTCCAGGACCTCCACAAGAGCTTCGGGGCGAAGCCCGTCCTCGCCGGCTTCACGCTCACGGTGCCGGACCAGGAGACCGTGGTCATCATCGGGTACTCGGGCACCGGCAAGAGCGTGGCCTTGAAGCATGTCGTGGGGTTGTTGCAGCCCGATGCCGGAGACGTCATCGTGGACGGCCGCGCCGTGTCCACGCTCGAGCGGGAGGCCCTGATGGCGCTGCGACGCGACATCGGGTTCGTCTTCCAGTTCGCCGCGCTGTTCGATTCGCTGACGGTGTTCGACAACGTCGCGCTCGGCCTGCGGCGGCGCGACCTCTCGGACGACGATATCGCGGAGCGCGTGCGCGAGGCGCTGGCGGTGGTGGACCTCACGGGTGCGGAAGACAAGTACCCCGCCGAGCTGTCGGGCGGGATGCGCAAGCGAGTGGGCATCGCGCGGGCCATCGCCCTGCGACCCCGCTACCTCCTCTACGACGAACCGACCACCGGCCTCGATCCGGTGACCTCGGCGGTGATCGACCAGCTGATGGTGCGAACCCGCGAGCATCTCGGCGTGACGGGCATCGTGGTGACGCACGACATGCGGAGCGCCTATACCGTAGGCGACCGGATCGCCATGTTGTACGAGGGCAAGGTCCGGCAGGTGGGTACCGTGGCGCAGATCCAGCAGACGGAGGATCCCGTGGTCCGGCAGTTCATCGAGGGACGCCCCGCGTGAAGCGCGAGAACGAGTTCGCCGTCGGCCTGGTCGTGATCGGAGCCTTCGCGGTCGTGGTGGGCGGCGCGCTGTGGCTTTCGGGCGCGCATCTCGGCCGCACGGAAGCGGTGTACACGGCCCGGTTCCGCACGGTGGGGGGGCTCGGCGTGGGCGACCCGGTGGTGCTGCGGGGGGTGCGGGTCGGGCGGGTCGAGGGCATCCGGCTGGCCTCGGGCAACTGGGTGGAGGCGGATCTCAAGATCTACGCCGGCGCGCAGCCGCCGCCCCGGCCGGCGGTGATCGCCGCATCGGCGTCCCTGTTCGGCGAGTGGGCGGCCTCGCTCGTTGCGCTCGACCAGCTCCCGAACGATCCCAACATCCAGCAGGCCATCGCGGAGGCGCAGGCGGCGGGCGGCGGAAAATGGCCGGGCGCCACGCTCCCCGACATCGGCCAGCTTACCGCGCAGGCGAGTCGCATCGCGACCGACATCGCTACCGTGTCCAGCCGGATCCAGAGCGCTTTCGACTCCGAAGCGGTGAACGAGCTGCGGCGGTCGATCAAGGACTTCGGCCAGGTCGCCGACAAGCTGGTGAAGGTCACCAACGAGCAGGCCGAGGTGATCGGATCGGTGGGGTCGAACCTGCGCCAGGGCTCGGACGTCCTTGCCAAGGCCGCGACGAACCTGCAGGCCACGCTGGGGCGTGTGGACTCGGCGACCAATCAAGGTCAGCTCGCCACCATCCTGAACAACTCCGCGACGACGAGCACCAACCTGCGGTCGGCATCGCAGGACTTCCGCGAGCTGCTCGACGCCGCCCACAAGAACCAGGAAAGCCTGGTGCGGGTGCTGGTATCGGCCGACAGCGTGATGTCGCGCATCGCCAATCGCAGCGGGACGCTCGGCCTGCTGGTGTCGGACTCGACCCTGTACCGCGAGACCACGCTCACGATGATCCAGCTGCGGCAGCTGCTGTCCGACATCCAGGCCAACCCGCGGAAGTATTTCTCGTTCAGCGTCTTTTAGAACCAATGCGGAATGCGGAGTGTGGAATGCGGAGTTGTAGGGGGGAGTTCGATCCCGGGCGCCGGCCGTGCGCCTCGACGGTAGCGCGCTCTATTCCGCACCCGCATTCCGCACTCCGCATTGGGTGACATGACGCGGAAGCAGCGCCGCCCCCGCGCCCAGCGCGAGACCAGCGCGGGCGGGGTGGTGTTCCGACGCGGTCCGGATGGGGAGCCGCGGTTCCTCCTGATCCGCGACTCCTATCGCAACTGGGGGTTCCCCAAGGGTCACCTCGAACCCGGGGAGCCACCGGCCGATGCGGCGCGGCGTGAGGTGGCGGAAGAGACCGGGCTCAAGGACCTGGTGCTGCACGGCCCGATTCGCGTGATCGACTGGTACTTCCGATTTCGCGGCAAGACGATCCACAAGTTCTGCCATTTCTTTCTCTTCGAGTCGCGGCGCGGCGAGTGCGTGCCGCAGACGGAGGAAGGCATCACCGACTGTGCGTGGTACACGCCCGAAGAGTCGCGGCGCACGATCTCGTACGACAACGCGCGCGCCGTGCTGGAGCAGGCGACCGCGATGGTCCAGGCGCTCGCCAACGTGGCGGACCCCGCGGCTCCGGAACAGCCCGCATGACCGCCGTCGTGCCGGTGTTCAGCCCTCGGGCCGAGCCGCGGCGTGCCGTGAAGCGCGGCTACCCGGGGGATGCGGGGACCGTGCGGCTGTGCCGCACCCTCGGCGCGGTCGAGCGGCTCCTGTACCAGCGCCTGGTCGACGCGGTGGTGCTCGATGTGAAGACCGCCCCCACGGCCGCGCTCGCACTGCCGGCACGGTTCCCCCGGATCCCGATGTTCGTGCTTTCGGCCCTGCGAGCGGACGACGGGCCGCTGCTCGCCGCCTGCGACGCGGCGGGGTTTGCCGGGCTGCTGGTCGAGGGGGTGGACAATGCGGTGGCGGGGGAGTGGATTGCGGCCCGGACGGCTCAGGTGGCGCGGCGCGAGGCGCTCGCCGATGCGCCCAAGCTGCTCCGGCTCACCGATCGGCTGCAGCTCGCCGCGTGGGAGGAGGTGCTGCGCCGCGTCGGCTTCCCGACTCAGACGGGCCATGTGGCAGCGGCGCTGCGCGTGACGCGGGAGCACCTGTCGCGCGAGTTCGCCGCCGGCGGCGCTCCCAACCTGAAGCGGGTCATCGATCTCGCACGGACGGCGTGCGCCGCCGATCTGCTGGGCAATCCGGGATATACGGTGCGGGCGGTGGGGGCGCGGGGGGTGCTTCAGAGGTTCATAAGAGGAAGGACGCGGTCGAGAATATGAGTGCGGAATGCGAAGTGCGGAGTGCGGAATTGCAGTGGGAGGTCGCTCGCCGAACGACGCCCACGCTGATACTCCGCATTCCGCACTCCACATTTCGCACTCGTGAGGGGTGGCGGCGGGGCGGCTATGTGATAATTTTCACAATCTCCTGAACCCGAGCCCATGGCCACCGATTCCATTCTCCGACCCGGCGAGCTCAAAGAAATCCTCCTGAAGGAAATCCAGGCGGCCGATCTCGCCCAGATCGACGTGCGCGAGGTAGGTACGGTGCTTGAGGTGAAGGACGGCATCGCCCGCATCTACGGGCTCACCTCCGCGATGGCCGGCGAGATGCTCGAGTTCGCCTCCTCGGAGACGGGGGAGAAGGTGACCGGGCAGGCGCTGAACCTGGAAGAGGACAACATCGGCGCCGTGATCTTTGGCGACTATCTCGTGCTGCGTGAGGGCGACGAAGTGCGCCGCACCGGGCGCGTGCTCGAGGTGCCCGTCGGCCCCGCGCTGGTGGGGCGGGTGGTGGACGCGCTGGGCCGTCCGGTCGACGGACTGGGCCCCCTCCAGGGCACGAAGAGCCGCAAGGTGGACATCGTCGCGCCGGGCATCATCAAGCGCCAGCCGGTGAAGGAGCCGCTCCAGACGGGGATCAAGGCGATCGATTCGATGATCCCGATCGGGCGGGGCCAGCGCGAGCTGATCATCGGGGACCGCGCCATCGGCAAGACGGCGATCGCCATCGATACGATCATCAATCAGAAGGGCGCGGGCGTGATCTGCGTGTACGTCGCGATCGGTCAGAAGAACTCGACCGTCGCCTCGGTCGTGGAGCGGTTGAAGGAGTACGGCGCGATGGATTACACGATCGTGGTCGTGGCGTCCGCCTCCGAGCCCGCCCCGATGCAGTACATCGCGCCGTTCTCGGGCTGCGCGATGGCCGAGTATTTCATGTACGACGAGAAGCAGGCCACGCTGTGTATCTACGACGACCTCTCGAAGCAGGCCGCGGCGTACCGCCAGCTGTCGCTCGTGCTGCGGCGCCCGCCCGGCCGCGAGGCGTACCCGGGCGATGTCTTCTATCTCCATAGTCGCCTGCTGGAGCGGGCGGCCAAGCTGTCGGATCCGATGGGGGCGGGCTCGCTCACCGCCCTGCCCATCATCGAGACCCAGGCGGGCGACATCTCCGCCTACATCCCCACGAACGTCATCTCGATCACCGATGGCCAGATCTTCCTCGAGACCGACATGTTCTTCTCGAACATCCGGCCGGCGATCAATCCGGGCGTTTCGGTGTCGCGCGTGGGCGGCAACGCGCAGATCAAGGCCATGAAACAGGTGGCGGGGCGCCTGCGGCTCGATCTCGCGCAGTACCGCGAGCTCGAGGCATTCGCCCAGTTCGGGTCGGAGCTCGACCAGGCGACGCAGAAGCAGCTCGCGCGCGGGGTGCGACTGGTGGAAGTGTTGAAGCAGCCGCAGTATCAGCCGATGCCGGTCGAGCAGCAGGTCATGGTCATCTTCGCTGCCACGAACGGGTATCTCGACGACGTCCCGGTGGACCAGATCCGGGCGTGGGAGCAGGGGTTCCGCGACTTCATGGCGGCCCAGCATCCCGACGTCGGTGAGGAGATCCGGAGCCGTAAGGTGCTGGGGGACGACCTCACCGCCCGGCTGCGCGCCGCCGTGGCCGAGTACAAGCAGCTCGCCGCGCGCTGATGGCCAAGCCCCGCGAGCTGCGCCGCCGCATCAAGTCCGTCCAAAGCACACGCAAGATCACGAAGACGATGGAGCTCGTGGCCACGTCCAAGCTGAAGCGCGCCCAGGACCGCGTGATCGCCGCGCGGCCGTACGCGGCGGCCCTCGCCGAGGTGATGGGCGATCTGTACGCGCCGGAGCTGGGGGAGCGGTTTCCCCTGCTGCGCCAGCCCGTGGGGTCGAGCCGCCGGGTCGCGCTGGTGGTCATTACGGCCAACCGCGGGTTGTGCGGTGCGTTCAACGCGAACCTGATCCGTGAGGCGCGGCGTCGGATCGAGCAGCTCGAGGGCGAGGGAGCCAAGGTCGACCTGCACCTGATCGGGAAGAAGGGGATCACCTACTTCAAGTTCGCGAAGCGGCCGGCGGCGTCGCAGCGGACCGACATAGGCGACAAACCGCGGGCCGAGCACGCGCCCGAGATCGTGGATCCGCTGATGGCGCAGTTCGCGTCGGGCGCGCTCGACGCGGTGGAGGTCGTCTTCGCCCAGTTCAAGAGCGCGGTCTCCACGCCGCCCACGACCCTTCGCATCCTCCCCATCGCCCCACCCCGGGCGGCAGAGGGCGGCAAAGGGCGGCAGAAGGTGGCCAACTACATCCTGAAGCCGTCCGCCGAAGCGATACTGGATCAACTCCTGCCGCTGTACGTGCGCAATCAGGTGTACCGGGCACTCGTAGAAACGGCGGCGGCGTTCCTGGGCGCGCAGCGGACCGCGATGAAGAACGCCACCGACAACGCAGGCGACATCATCGAGCTGCTGCAACGCACCTACAATCGGGCGCGGCAGGCGCAGATCACGCAGGAGCTGGCGGAGATCGTCGGCGGCGCGGAAGCGTTGAAAGGCTAGGTGTCAGGTGCCAGGTGTCGGGTGCCAGGTCAGGCACCCCTGACACCCGGCACCCGACACCTGACACCTGAGGAGTCACATGGCGACACGAACCAAGGAAGCTCCGAAACAGCCGGCTGGCGAGACCACGCACAACACCGGCAAGGTCGTACAGGTCATCGGCCCGGTGCTGGACGTGGAGTTCGAGCCGGAGCACCTGCCGGAGATCTACAATGCGGTGGTGATCGACCATCGCGGCAACGGCGACCCGCCGATCCGGTTGACCGCCGAAGTGCAGCAGCACATCGGGCGCAACCAGGTTCGCGCGGTGGCGATGACCTCGACCGACGGCGTGGTG
This sequence comes from Gemmatimonadota bacterium, assembly GCA_003221085.1. Lineage (GTDB taxonomy): Bacteria > Gemmatimonadota > Gemmatimonadetes > Gemmatimonadales > GWC2-71-9 > AG41. The sequence goes on along the minus strand of QHUD01000097.1, from coordinate 23,411 downwards.
CGCGGCATGGACGTCGTGGATACCGGCATGCCGATCACGGTGCCCGTGGGCCAGGCGGCGCTGGGCCGCATCCTGAACGTGCTCGGCGAGCCGGTGGACGAAGGCGATCCCATCCCTCCCGATGCGGAGCGCTGGCCCATCCATCGCGAGACGCCGAAGTTCGTGGACCTGGAGCCCAAGACGGAGGTATTCGAGACGGGGATCAAGGTCATCGACCTGATCGCCCCGTTCGTGAAGGGCGGGAAGATCGGCCTGTTCGGCGGGGCCGGGGTGGGGAAGACGGTCATCATTCAGGAGCTGATTCACAACGTGGCGATGGGCCACGGCGGCCGCTCGGTGTTCTGCGGCGTGGGGGAACGCACTCGCGAGGGGAACGACCTCTACCTGGAAATGAAGGAAAGCGGGGTCCTCAAGTCCTGCTCCCTCATCTACGGCCAGATGAACGAGCCGCCGGGCGCGCGGCTGCGCGTCGGCCTGACCGGCCTGACGGTGGCCGAGTACTTCCGTGACGTGGAAGGCCAGGACGTCCTGGTGTTCATCGACAACATCTTCCGGTTCACGCAGGCGGGCTCCGAGGTGTCGGCGCTGCTCGGGCGGATGCCGTCGGCCGTAGGCTATCAGCCGACCCTTGCCACGGAGATGGGCGAGCTGCAGGAGCGGATTACCTCCACGAAGAAAGGCTCGATCACGTCGGTGCAGGCGATCTACGTCCCGGCCGACGACCTCACCGATCCGGCGCCCGCGACCGCGTTCTCGCACCTCGACGCGACGGTGGTGCTGTCCCGCCAGATCTTCGAGCTCGGCATCTATCCCGCCGTAGATCCGCTCGCGTCGTCGTCCCGCATTCTGGATGTGCAGTACCTGGGGGAGCGTCACTACAAGGTGGCGGTCGAGGTGCAGCGGATCCTGCAGCGCTACAAGGACCTGCAGGACATCATCGCGATCCTCGGGATGGACGAGCTGTCCGAGGAAGACAAGCAGCTGGTGGCGCGTGCCCGCCGCGTGCAGCGCTTCCTGTCGCAGCCGTTCTTCGTGGCCACGCAGTTCACGGGCCTCGAGGGCAAGTACGTGAAGCTCGAGGACACCATCAGCTCGTTCGAGCGCGTGGTGGCAGGGGAGTTCGATCATCTGCCCGAGCAGGCCTTCTACATGGTGGCGGGGATCGACGAGGCGCTGGAGCAGGCGAAACGTCTGGCCACGACCTGAGTGATGCATGTCACCGTCGTTTCGCCCGAGCAGGCAGTATTCGATGGGTCCGCCGACGCGGTCGTTGCGCCGGCGTATGACGGCCAGGTGGGCATCCTGCCGCACCACGCGCCCTTCCTGACGTTGCTCGGGACCGGTGTGCTGCAGGTGCGACAGGGGAGCGCGGCGAGCCGCTTTCAGGTGGCGGGAGGATTCCTCCAGGTGGTCGGCGACGCCGTCCGGATCGTGGCCGCTCGGGTCGACGCGGCTTGACAGATCCGACCATCGTTCTTAGCGATGTGCGGCCCTTTGCCTCACTCGTCGCGCCCTTGCACGGTTCCCTACAGGGGAGGCTCCCACATGCGGAAATGGATCGGCAGTGCCCTGCTCCTTGCTGCGGTGGCGTTCATCCCGGCACAGCTCGCGGCCCAGCGGCGCCCGGCGGCCCGCCCTGCGCCCCGCTCCGCGCAGCGCCCGTCGTTCGGGCTGCAACTCGATTGGGGAAACGACCCTGACTTCGGGATCGGTGGGCGAGGCGTGTTCCCCCTGGGCTCCCTGTTTCCCGGCACGCCGCTCGACGGCATCGTGTCGTTCGACTATTTCTTTCCCGGGAATAACGTGAAGTACTGGGAGATCAACGGCAACGTCGCGTATCGCTTCCGCGTCCCGGCGAGGAGCTCGCTACGGCCTTATGGCGGCGGGGGCTTGAACATCGCCCACGCGAGCTTTAGCACGACCGTCGGGACGACGACTGTCAGCGGTTCCGATACGAAAGCGGGCCTGAACCTGCTCGGCGGCACCACGTTCAGAGTGAGGGGCTCGAACCTCATCCCGTTCGCGGAGGCTCGCGGGGAGATCGGCGGGGGCAAGACCTTCATCATCACGGGCGGCGTCCGCTTCTGATTCGGTCGTCCCTTGCGGCCCGTCCACGCGGTGGACGGGCCGCATTTTTTCGTGGTTATGGAAGCGGAACGATGACCGTCGGGCTGGGTACCTGTCACACGCTGACCCGAATCGAAGCAAGGAGACGCACATGCGGCGTGAGGTAGTGCTGCTGGTCGCGGTGGTGGCAGGAGGGGCCCTCCCGCAAACGGCCGAGGCGCAGGCGACGGGCATGCCCTCGTTCAACGCGCCCTATCGCGCGTTTCAGCGATCGGAGTTGGGGGCCGTGTTCAGCTTCCCCGACGGGGGGGGCACAGGGTTCGAGGGCGTCTACCGCTACGCGAGGGGCACGCTCGACGTCGGCTTGCGTGGCGGCATTTTCGACCCGAGCGGGCCCGGCAACGCGGTGCTGCTCGTCGGCGTCGAAGGCCGCGAGCGCGTGATCACACACACCATCGACTTCCCGCTCGACGGCGCCATCGTGTTCGGCGCGGGGGCCGGCCTCGTGAGCGGCGGCTCGACGCTGTTCGTTCCCGTGGGACTGTCGCTCGGTCGCCGCGTCGACCCGCAGGGATCGACGATCAGCATCGTGCCCTACGTCCAGCCCACCGTCGGGTTCGTCGCGGGCAGCGGCAGCCACTCGGCCCTGGAGTTCGGCTTCGGGGTCGGCGCCGACTTCCGGCTCTCGCGCGTGCTCGACGCGCGTGTTTCCGGCGGCCTGGGCGATCACCCGTTCACTGGTGTGTCGATCGGCGCCGTGTGGGTGCACTGAGAAAAGCAGGTTGTGGAGGTTCTGGAGGTTGGAGGAGGTTTGGGAGGTCCTCCCCCTTCACAACCTCCCCCAACCTCCGCAACCTTCACCAACCTCCCCGGGAGGGGCTCCTATGAAGCGCGCAGTGTTGACGTTGGGATTGGCCGCCTGTCTGGCGACGCCCGCCGCGGCACAGTGGCTGGGCGAGCCGATGTGGACGCCCAAGAGCGGGACTGGATTGACCATTTACGGGGACTACGGGCGGCCCAGCACCGACGCCGGGAAGGGCAATGCGTTCGGCGGCCGCGTCGCCCTGGGACTGAGCACGTTGACGTTGACCGCGGGGGTCGCCTCCTGGAAGCCGGAGAGCTTCAACAGCCGCGTGACATCGTACGGGGGCACCGCGTCCTTCCGGTTGATTGGGGGCAGCTTGATCCCCGTCGGCGTGAATCTGCAGGTCGGCGCTGCACACAGTGCGGAGGTTACTTCCGGTACTCAGACGTTCCCGGCGCAAACCACGGTGAACGGCGCCGTCGCGTTGAGCGTGCCGATTCCCACACCCGGCATCAGCATCGAGCCGTACTTCTCACCCGGGATCCGCTACCACAAACTCTCGGCCGTTCCAACGGGGACGCTGGATCACCAGACGAACTTCGGGTGGGTCGTCGGGGGGAATCTGGGCTTCGGCCTCGTGGGGATCCATCTCGCGTACGACTCCGAAAAGTTCGATGACGGGACCACGCACGGCGTGTTCGGAGTCGGTGCGAACGTCGGGCTGCGACTCCCCATGGGCCTGTAGTACCTTTGCTCCATCTCCGCCGGACCGTGCGCCCTGGTCCAGCACGGTTTTGTCCAGGCGATGAGAGGGACCTATGAAACGCGCAACGTTGACACTCGGATTGGCATTGCTGGCGCCGCCCGCCGCAGCCCAGTGGCTCGGCGAGCCGACGTGGAATAACCCGACAGCCGGCTCCGGCTTCACGATCTACGGGGATTACAGTCGGCCCAATACTGATGCGGGGGGAGGTAACGCCATCGGCGGCCGGATCATGCTCGGGGCGGGCACGTTCACGCTGACCGGCGGGGTGTCGTCCTGGAAGGCCGACTTGGCCAGCGAGCGCATCACCACCTTCGGCGGGGCGGCCGCGTTCCGGTTGATCGGCGGCAGCCTCATCCCGGTCGCCGTCAACCTGCAGTTCGGCGGCGGGCACAGTCTGGAGATCACCTCTTCCACGACCACCGTGCCGGTGCAGACCACGGCCCACGCCGCCGTGGGGTTGAGCGTCCCACTCCCCATACCGGTCGTGAGGGTCGAGCCGTACATCTCGCCCGGGGTCCGGTATCACCACTATGCGAGCGTGGCGCCGGGCGCTCCGGACCACGAAACCAACTTCGGGTGGGTGATCGGGGGCAACCTCGGGTTTGGCCCGATCGGGGTTCACCTTGCCTACGACTCGGAAAAGTTCGACGACGGGAAGACACACGGCGTATTCGGTGTCGGCGCCAACATCGGGCTCCGGCCGTAGATGGAACGGTAACCACTGGTTCACAACCCGGACTGGAGCCGCTACCTTTGGGGCGCGCCAATCCGGCGCGCCCCGTCCGTTTCCAGGAGCCCTGTGATCCGTTTTCTCGACATGCGGGGGTCGGTCCTCGTGCTGGCCCTCGCGCTGAGCGCCTGCGCGCTCACGCTGGACTCGCGCCATCTCGGCGTCCCGGTCTCGCTCGCGGGCAGCGCGGCGCGCCCGGACTCGGGGGCTCCGTTCCGAGTGACGAAGCGCGCGGTCTACTTGCTCCTGGGGCTCGTGCCCGTGGCGCAGCCGAATCTCGAGGACGTCCTGGCCGGACAGGTCGGGAGTGGCACGCGCATCAGCAGCCTGCGCGTCAAAGTCCGGAGCCGGTGGAGCGATCTGCTCATCACCGGGCTGACGCTGGGGCTGGTGGTGCCCCGCTCGGTGACGTTCGAGGGCGTGGTGGTAGGACAGTAGGCGCGGGGCCGCGGGGTCCCGCGCCGCGACAAAAATACGCAGTCGCTCTGCGGGACCCCACGGCCCCGCGCCTAACGCCCCACGAGCTTTTTGACGAGCGCCGTCGTGCGCTCCGCCGCACCGCGTCCCTCCCGCACCAGCCGTTTCCCGGCCGCCCCCGCCTTGGACCGGGCCGCCGGGTCATGATGCCACACGAGCCACTGCGAGTGCAGTTGCTGTCGACCGTCGGTGGTCAGCGCCACGGCGCCGCCGCGCTCGATTAGCAACGTCGCGTCGCGGCTCATGTGCCAATGCGGTCCCACCGCCACCGGCGCGCCGAACACCGCCGGCTCGAGCACCGAATGGAGTCCCGCGCGATGGTACCCGCCTCCGACGAACGCGACGTCCGCGAGCGCATACAGGTCGGCGAGGATCCCCACGCGATCCACCACGATCACCGGCGCGGAGGACGTGTGCTCCACCTGCGACAGTCGGACGGGGCGCGGCAGGCCCAGCCGCTTGGCGGCCTGCGCGATGCCGGCGAGGTGATCGGGGTTGGGCTCGTGGGGCGCCAGGACGAGCCGTGCGCTGGGCACCTGCGCGAGCAGGTCCACGAACGCCGGGAGGACGACCGCTTCATCAGCGGGCCAGGTGGACCCGGCAACGATGGTGAACGTGCCGGCCGGCGCGATCGCGAGGCGCGCGAATGGGTCGCGCGTGCGGTCGAACCGCTCGGCCCGCTCGGCGACGCTGTCGTAGCGCGTGTCCCCCGTGACCTCGATGGCGCCGGGGCGCGCGCCCAGCTGCTCGAGGCGCCGGCCGTCGTCCGCGCTGATGGTGCCGATGCGCTCGAGCGCGCGATACGCCGGCTCCGCCCAGCCGCGCGCCGGCCAGCGCAGCCGCGAGCTGTGCGGCGCCACGGTGGCGGAGATGAGGCCCAGCTTCACGCCGCGCTGGGCCGCGGCGAGGGTCAGCTCGGGCCACACGTCGAGCTTCGAGAACACCAGCGCCGCGGGCTGGAGCGCCTCGAGCACGGCCCTCACCTCGGCCGGGCGGTCGAGCGGCAGGTAATCCGCCACGTCGACCGGCAGCGTGCGCGCCAGCCGTTCGGCCGAAGGGGAGAAGAACGTATAGGCCAGCTGCCAGTGCGGTGCCTCGGCGCGCACTGCCTCGAGCACCGGCTTCGCCTGGAGGCCCTCGCCCACCGACGGGGCGTGCACCCACAACAGCGGGCGCTTGGGATCGCGGTGGGCCCGCCCCCAGGCCGACAGCCGGTCCATCACCCCGCGGCGCGCATCCAGGCCTCGGGCCAGCTTTTTGTCGAACCGTGCAGCGAACGGGAGGGCCCGGTGCGCGAGCCCGATGCTGAGCCGATATATGAAGGAAGGGCGCCCCATCAGCGCGGCCGGGGGGGCCGGGGGGGCGTCGCCGTCTTGCTCCGGTAGATCGAGTCCAGCGCGGCCCGGAAGACCGAGGCCGGTGCCGCGCCCTCGAGCAGGGCACCCTCGATATAAAAGGTAGGAGTACTCGTCGCGCCCGAGCGGCGCGCGCGCTCGGCGTCTCGCTCCACCTCAGCGGCGGTGGCGCCGGAGGCGACGCACTGGGTCAGCCGGGCCGAGTCGAGGCCTGCCGAGTCACCGAGCGCGAGGAGATACGCCCGGGGGGAGGCCAGGGCGGCCCACTGCTGCTGGTGTCGAAACAGCAGGTCGTGCATCGGCCAGAACCGCTCCTGCCGGGCGGCGCACAACGCGACTGCGGCAGCCGTCGCGGCATTCTTGTGCAGGCTCGAGAGCGGCAGATTGATATAGACGAAACGGACCTTCCCTGCCTGGACGTACTCCCGCTCGAGCAGCGGCATCGTGCTCAAGGCGAACTCGCGGCAGTAGGGGCACTGAAAGTCCGACATCTCGTAGACGGTGATGGGCGCGTCGGCGCGGCCCATGGTCCGGGCACAACATCCTATAAGGACGGGGCAACCCGATCGGTCTCCGCCGCCGGCTAGTGGATCTCCGGCCCGCCCCGACGATTGTCGGGGACGAAGCGATCGTGGGCGGGCATGACCACCTGGGGCAGGGTGTGCGCGTTGATCACCGTCGTGTCCGCCACGATTTCGTTGCGCCAGAGCAGGAACGCGACCAGGCCGTACACCTCGTCCGGTGTCAGTGACCCGGGCTTGTCGAACGGCATCGCGCGATTCACATAGTCGTACAGCGTCGTCGCGTAAGGCCAGTAGTTGCCGACCGTCCTCACGAATCGCGGGTCACGGCCGAACGGAAACCCTTCCCGGGGCTCGCGACCGACCAGGCGGTCGGACGGACCCTCGGTGCCTGTGGGGCCATGACAGGCCGCGCACTTGCGCGCGTAAATCGCGGCGCCCTGCGGCACGGTTCCCTTGCCCGGCGGCAGCCCCGTTCCGTCCGGGGTCACGTCGATGTCCCACGCCGACACGTCCGCGGTCGTGGCGGCCCTCCCGAAGCCGAACCTCGCAGGAGAGCCGGTGTGAACCGCTGCTCGGTCCCCGCGGCCGCAGCCGGCTGCCACGAGAGCGAGCACGAGCCGCGCGACCGTCCCGCGCACGCTCAGCCCTCCAGTCCGAACGTGACGGCGCCGTCCGACTGCACGCGCCACGCCCGGATGTGATTGAAGTGATAGGCGGTGCCGAGGCCACGAGCCGTTTGCAGGTGTTCCAGGGTTGGCTGTACGTACCCGGTTTCATCCACGGCGCGGCTCAGCAACGTTGTCGCTCCTCCCGGCCAGTTCCACAGGTAGCGGAAGCGTGTGTGGCATTTGGGGAGCACCGGCTGCTGCAGCTCGGCGGCCTCCCAGCGCTTTCCGCCGTCGGTGCTCACCTCCACCCTGGTAATCCGGCCGCGACCGCTCCAGGCGATCCCGCTGATCTCCCACCAGCCCCGGTCCGGCAGGGTCACCGGGTAGGCGGGAAACGTGATGATCGATTTCGCGTCCATGACGAAACTGAACAGGCGCGCGGTACCATCTGCCAGGGGATCGCTGTACTTCGACGTCTCTTCCCGGGTCATGAAGGGCCGATCCGCGATCTCGATGCGGCGGATCCATTTGACGTTCGCGTTCCCTTCCCACCCCGGCAGGAACAGGCGTGCGGGGTACCCCTGCTCGGGACGCAATGCCTCGCCGTTTTGGCCGTACGCGATCAGCGCGTCGTCCCAGGCCTTATCGATGGGGATGCTCCGGGTCATCACGGCCGCATCATCGCCCTCGGCGAGGAACCATGTGGCGCCGGGCTTGACCCCGACTTCGCGGAACAGCACGGCGAGCGGGACGCCGCTCCACTCGCTGGTGCTCGTGAGGCCATCGATGAGCTGCGGCGAAAGGTTGGGACGGATGCCCCGATAGCTCGGGGTGCCGTTCCCGGAGCACTCGAGGAAGTGCATGCGCGACACGGCGGGGAAACGCTTCAGCGCGTCGAGGTCGAACACTTGCGGACGCTCGACCATCCCGTGGATGAGGAGCTTGTAACGCTGGGGGTCGATGACAGGCACGCCCGCATGGTGACGCTCGAAGTGCAGGTCGGCTGGCGTCACGATCCCGTACAGGTCCTGGATCGGTGCCACCGAGCTGTGGCCGTTCCCGATGGGGATGCGCCGCGGCTGCTCGAAGACGGAGCGCTGTCCGAGTTGACTCGGGGGCGATCCGGGGACCTTGGTGGGGTCGGGAGGCACGACTGGGTGAGTTGCTTGCGCCGGTACTTGGGCGCGCCCTACGCGAGACAGCGCGTGCGCACCAACCGCGCTCGCGGCGCTGGCGAGGAGGGTCCGGCGGGAAATCGACGCGTCTGCCATCGTCATCCTTCCTGTGCAGGGGATGTCCCCCTAAGCTAAGCCGGGCGACGTACCTTATGGCCATGCCTTGCCTGCTGCTCAGCGTGCTCGCCTCGGCGGTGGCGTCTCAGGGGGCAGGAACGCCACCCGCCAGATCGTGCGAGACGTGCCACCAGGAGATCGTCACCACCTTCCTCGAGACCGCCCACTTCCGGACGTCTGCCGAGGCCGGTGCGCACTCCGTCAAAGGAGATTTCGCCGCGGGACACAACGTCCTGCGCACCGGCTCGAAGGGCATCTCCTTCAAGATGGAGCGGCGCGACAATGAGTTCTACCAGACCGCCGTCGACTCGGCCCGCGCGTGGTCGAGATCCGAGCGCATCGACCTTGTGGTCGGGTCTGGCAGACGCGGGCAATCCTACCTGTACTGGCGAGGTGGGCTCCTGTTCGAATTGCCGGTGTCATATCTCGTCGGGATCGAGCGGTGGATCAACAGTCCCGGCTACGTGGATGGCCAGATCGACTTCGGACGCCTCATTGTCCCCCACTGTCTGGAATGCCATAGCACGTCGTTTCCCCTTCGCACGGCTGACGGCGGGACGTGGTACGCCCGCAACTACGTGCTCGGCATATCGTGTGAGAAGTGTCATGGTGACGCGCGAGCCCACGTGCGCTATCAGGCGTCTCATCCGACCGAGACGAGCGGACGCTACATTCTCAATCCCGCACGGTTCTCGAGGAACCGGAGGATGGACAACTGCGCCCTGTGCCATTCCGGCGAGCGGGACCCGAAAGCGCCGCCGTTCTCCTATCGCCCTGGCGAGAAGCTCGACGACTATTTCGTTCCAGCGCACGCGACGGCGGCGGTCCCCGACGTCCACGGGAATCAGGTGTCGTTGTTGCAGCGCAGCAAATGTTTTCGCTCGAGCCCGGACATGTCGTGTTCGACTTGCCACGACGTCCATCGACCCCAGCGCGACGTGGCGGCGTTCGTCCAGACGTGCCGGGGGTGTCATGACACGAGCCGGCATCCGATGGCTGGAGAGATCGGGGGGCGACTCATAACCGCCTGTATCGACTGCCACATGCCGAACCGAAAGTCGAAGGCGATCGAGATCAACACGGCGACGAAACCGTTCGTCCTGTATTATCGGAGCCACGCGATCGGTGTCTACGCCGAGGTTGCTCGGGCCGTGCTGCGATCGAACAGCGAAGAACGGAGTAAATAGATCCGTGAGCATGCGAGGTTCGTTGCTGGCCCTGGTGTCGCTGGCGAGCGTCGCGACGGGCGCGGGGTTGGCCGCTCAGACACGGCATCTGGGGACCATCGACTTCCCTACGTCGGGGGCCCCCGAGGCGCAGGCGTCGTTTATCCGCGGCGTCCTGCTCCTGCACAGCTTCGAGTACCGGGACGCGGCGCAGGCGTTCCGCGAGGCGCAGCGGCTCGACCCTCGATTCGCCCTGGCGTACTGGGGCGAGGCGCTCACGTACACGCACCCGGTCTGGAACGAGCAGGACCGAACTACCGCCCGCGCCGTGCTCCAGCGCCTTGGCTCGTCGCCCGATGCGCGACGCGCCATGGCGCCGACGCCCAGGGAGAAGCAGTATCTCGGCGCCGTCGAGGTCCTGTACGGCGAGGGCTCGAAAGCCGCGCGCGACACGGCTTACTCGCGCGCCATGGAGCGCCTGGTCGCGGCGTTCCCGACCGACCGCGAGGCCCAGGTGCTGTATGGCGTCTCGCTGCTCGGGCTGAGCCAGGGCGTTCGAGACGTTCCGACCTATCTGCGCGCCGCTGCGATCGCCCAACGAGTCTTCCGGGACAACCCGAACCACCCCGGAGCCGCACACCTGCTGATTCACTGCTATGACGACCCCGCGCATGCGTCGCTCGGTCTGCCGGCGGCCCGGGCGTACTCCCGTATCGCGGCCGACGCCCCACACGCGCAGCACATGCCGACGCACATCTTCCTTGCGCTGGGAATGTGGGATGAAGTCGTGTCACAGAACGAGCTCGCGTCCGGGCACGACCGGGCACGCTGGGCCCCCAACCATTACACCCAGTGGCTGGGCTACGGGTACCTGCAGCAGGGCCGATATGAAGCCGCCCAACGCCACCTCGAACTCATGCGCCGCAACGTGGACCAGGGCCTACGCGGCCGCGCCGTACTCGCGCAGATGCGCGCCGAGTACGTCGTGAACACCGAGCGACGGGACTGCCCCTGCCTGGGGTGGAAGATCGACCTCGCTGACGTGCGGGCGCGCGATGCCGCCGTGGACCTGTTCGCGCTCGGGCTGAGCGCGCTGAAACGCGGCGAGCGGGCCGGGGCCGAGCGGGCCCTGGCCGACCTCGCGAGCCTCAACGGCAACCGGGCGCCGGCCGCTCCGGGCGGGGAGCGGGACGAGGTCCCCGATATCCTTCAGATGGAGCTCCAGGCGCTCGTACGGCAGGCGGGTGGAGCGCTCGAGGAGGCCGTGCGCCTGCTGCACGAGGCGGCGGCGCTCGAGGACCGGGTCGCGGGCGAGTTCGGGCCGCCCGCGGACGTGAAGCCGGTACATGAGCTGCTCGGCGAAATGCTGCTCGAGGCGGGGCGAGCACGCGAAGCGCAGGGTGAGTTCGCGCGGGCCCTCGAGCTCGCGCCCAAGCGCGCGTTGTCGCTGCTGGGCCTCGGCCGCGCAGCCGCGGCGGCGGGGGATGGGGCGACCGCTGCCCACGCGTACGGGGAGCTGCAGCAGATCTGGCATCGCGCCGACCCGAATACTCCCGGGCTCGCCGAGGCGGCGCGCTTTCTGGCGGCGCAACGGTAGTTAGGGCTCGACTACATCGATCGTCTGCCCGCTCCTGAGCGTGCCCGCAACGGTCTGACGCCCGCTGGAAGGCCAGCGCACCTCGAGCGAGGCCGCGTGGTCCGCGTCGCCCAGGCCGAAATAGAGCGGCAGATCGCTCTGTGAGAGGTACCCTGTCTTCCCGTCCATGACTTTGAGGACGCGCCGGCCGTCGGGCAACACCACGGTGACCTGCGCGCCCAGCCCCTCCCGGTTCGAGCGCGTGCCGCGCAGCCGCACCTTGAGGAAATGCACGCGGTGCCGCTGGGCGAGGTCGCTGACGAGCACCTGAGGCTGGGCGTTGAATTCGTTCGTCACGATGTCCAGGTCCCCGTCGTTGTCGAGGTCGAGGATCGCCGCGGCGCGCGTGCCACGCGCGGCCATCATCGTCAGGTGACCATTCGCATCCATGCGGCAGCCCAGCTCCCGAGTCCCCGATTGGGAGCAGACCATGCAGAAGAGCTGGGCCCGGTCGGCACCCCGGCAATCGAGACGGAACCAGACCTGGTCGGTCGCTCCGCCAGCACGCGGCTCGACGCCCAGCAGGAATTCGCTGGGGAGGAAGTGCCGTCCGGCTTCGTTCAGCAGCACGGAGTTGATTCCGTAACGATGCGGGAAATTCATCCCGGCCGTGATGACGATGTCGTCCCAGCCGTCGGCGTTGAGGTCGTCGACGCTCGGTCCCCAGGGCCAGTACGTCTCTACGCCGACCGAATCGGACACCTCCTCGAACCGACCGCCGCCGCGGTTCGCGAACAGCGCGTTCCCGAAAACGAATTGACCCTTGCCCGTCGGGAAGAAATCCGGCGGTGCCGGGGCGGTGTCGGCCTTGCGGGCCTCCGCCGCCCAATCGCCCGGCGGGATGTTGACCCACATGTCCGAATGCATGTCGGTGACGAAGAGGTCGACGCGGCCGTCACCGTCGAAGTCGAACGCCTTCACCCCCATCGCGCCCCACGGCGTCTTCGGGAAGTATTGTCGGGTCGCGTCGCGAAACCGCTTCCCGCCTTCGTTGAGCCAGAGATGATTCTCGCCCTGCATGCTGAGGACGTAGAGGTCGGGCCGACCGTCGTCATTCACGTCGATCACCGTCGCGTCGCCGCTCCAGCTGCGGTCGACGAGCCCGACCTGTCGCGTGACGTCCTGGAACCGGCCACCGCCGAGGTTGTGGTACAGAATACTCGGCTCGGCACGGTCCGGGTGCGTGTGACCGTGGAACGCGTCCGGGAGGCCGACGTAATAGCCTCCCGGTCCCTTGGTGTTGCGCGTATACACGCCCACGTTCGTCACGAAGAGATCGAGCAGCCCGTCGCCATCGTAGTCGAAGAACACCGCGCCCGACGAGTGGCCCACGTAGCCGACGCCCGAGGGCCCCGTGATGTCACGGAATTTTCCGCCGCCCAGGTTCTCGAACAGGCGGTTGCCGTGCCGCACCGTGGTCACGAACAGATCGGGATCGCCGTCGTTGTCGATGTCGGCGAACGCGCACGCCACGGCGACGGCGTCGGGCATGCGGACGCCGGCCGAGTCGGTGATGTTCGCGAACCGCCCGCCGCCAAGGTTCTTCCAGAGCTCGTTGCCGCCGAGCTGGGAGACGAAGTACAAGTCGAGCAGGCCGTCGCCATCGACGTCGGCGGCGCACAGTCCCGTGCCGTGATCGTAGTGGACCTTCTTGTAGGCCTTGCCGGCGTCGTCGACGATCCGGTTCTCGAAGGTGATCCCGCTCGCTTCCAATCGGTCGGTGAACTGGAAGTCGTGTAACGCGGGGGAGTGCTCGGCCTGCGCGGCTTCCTGTCGGGCGCGCTCGAGCAGCCACGGCGGCCCGGCGGTCGCGAGCGGTTTGCGAGGATGGGAGCGGCACGAGGCGAGAACGACCAACGCAGATACCAACAGGCCGGCGGGCCGCGTCACGAGGATGCGCGTCATGCCGCCTAAGGTAACCGAGGAGTGTGGGGCGCTGCTGCCCGGAGTCAGGGCGAGGACTTGGTCCAGATGACGATGACGCCGCAGCCGGAGTTGCTCCCTTGGAACTCGCCCGGCGTCTCGGACGAGCCACGGTAAATCTCGACGCCCTTCACGTCCTGCGGCGGGGTGAGCCGCGCGAAGTAGGCGGACGACTCGCGGCCGTCCAGGAAATACTGCGGGTAACACCCCGGGGGCGAGCGCACCATCTTGGCGACGCATTGGTTCGCGAGGCAGATCTGCTGGACCCCGCGCACGGTAACGAGGACGTCCACCAACGACGCGGTGTTGGCGCGCTCGATGTGCTCCTGGGTCAAGAACGCCCCCATGCCGGACTGGCGGCGCCGCTCGAAATCCGCGAAGTGGAGCACGTGGTGTGGCGTAAGGCAGGCGCGCCACGTGCCCGGCGCATACCCGACGGCCCGGATTTCGATCACGACGACCCCGGAGTCCAGATCGCTGAAGACGAACTGTCCGGATGAGTCCGTGCTCGTCGCGAGCGCCGTATTGGCGAGCGTAACGCGCGCACTACCGATCGGCTCGTGGGTGTCGTGGGCCGCCAGATGGCCTACGATGCCGCTGGAGTCGGGGTGGACGGCCCCAGCGTCCTGCCCCAGGAGCGAGGCTGCCGACGCCACAGCGAGGCCCAGGCAGACGCAACTGAGGCGCAAGGCTCTGAAACCGAGCCGGAAGGCCGCCCTGGAGCAGGCCTGGGAGGGGTGATTCGTGGCCATAGGATTGGGCCCCCCTGGAGCTTGGTTCCCAAGGTAACCCCCGATTCCTGGGCCCGAAAGCCCGCACGCGGGGTGGTATTGCGCACTTCCCACGGGCGGTGCAAAATAGGCACTGCTCGCCCCCGCCCGAGCCGTCAGGGATTCGAGCGTGGGATTCCTGTTTTCCAAAACGGGGGGATCGTCATGAGATATCGTGCGTTCAGCCTAGTCGGCTGCGCCGGAGCGCTGCTCGCGTTGCTGGGTGCGTCGAGTGTCGCGCAGGCGCAATCCGCGGTGATTACCGGTAAGGTCGCGGGCAGGGGAGGTGAAGGTTTGGGGGGCGCTGCGGTCAGCATCGAGCCCCTCGGTATCTCTGCCGCGACCACCACATCGGGCACCTACACCCTCACAGTCCCGGCGGACAGAGTCAAGGGACAGGCCGTGACGTTGCGGGCGCGCTACGTCGGATACTCGCCCGCCACGAGGCAGATCACGCTGACGCCCGGGAATCAGTCGCAGGACTTCGAGCTCAAGTTCGATCCGATGACACTCGACGCGGTCATCGTGACGGGCACGGCGGCAGGGACCGAGTTGAAGAAGGTCCCCTTTGCCGTGTCCCAGGTGGACCGCTCCCAGCTCCAGGAAGCGCCCGCGGTGTCGGCGTTGGGGTCGCTCGAGGGTAAGGTGGCTGGAGTCCGGCTGATCGAGCCGAGTGGCGCGCCCGGCGGCGAGCCGGTGATTCGTCTGCGCTCCGCGACCGCGCTCACGACCAAGTCGGCGTGCACCAGCGATCCGTGCCCGTCAACGAACGTGTCGGGTCCGCTGATCATCGTGGATGGCACCATCACGCACCATGGACTCGCGGACATCAACTCGCAGGACATCGACCACGTCGAGCTCGTCAAAGGTGCCGCCGCGTCCTCGCTGTACGGGTCCAATGCCGCGAACGGGGTGATCCAGATCTTCACGAGGCGCGGTGATAAGGTCGCGGACGGCAAGCTCGCCGTGACGGTCCGGAACGAGTACGGCCAGTCGGTGCGCCCGAAGACGATCCCGGTTTCGCTGGCGCACCCGTACCTGATCGACACCGCCGGGACGTACGTGGATGGGGCCGGCAAGACGGTCAATAACGGCGATTTCATCACGCCGACGGGCAATTTGGTCGGTCCCCTCGATCTGCCTTCCGTAAAGGCTGACGGGATCGCTGATGTGCCCTACTCCGCCTTCGGCCGGCCGGTGTACGATGCGCAGACGGCGCTGATGACACACGGGCCGTTCTACACCAACTATATCTCGATCGGGCAGCGGCACGGTAACTCGAATTACAACGTCTCGTTCGAGAACACCAAGCAAGACGGTGTGATCCGGCTGCTCAAGGGGTACGATCGGCAGAACTTCCGGCTGAACGTGGACCAGGGGTTGACCCCCAGAATGGACCTCTCGGTCGGGGGCTTCTTCGGCAAATCGACCAACAATCAGGTGACGCAAGGCCCCGGGGCGCCGTTCTTCGCGGTGACGTTCATCGAGCCGTACATCAACCTGTTCGCGCCGAATCCGGACGGCACGCCGTACGCCGCGGTGATCCCGCACCAATTGCCGAACGCCGCCAATCCCCTGTACACGCTTGCGAACGAGCGCATCACCACCGCTCGGACGCGTATCACGGGGTATGCCAAGGCGACGTACCGGATCTTCGACTGGCTGTCGCTCGAAGGCAACTATAACTACGACGAGGAATCGTCGAATTTCACGGACGAGACACCCAAGAATTTCCTCAACGCGTCGGGTGTCGCGACGAAAGGCACGCTGGTCAAGATCGACAGCGCGGGCCGGACCTTCAACACCGGCGCCACGCTCACGAGCACTCGGAACTTCGACTTCGGCGGCGTGCGGGTACGCAACACCACCAAGGCTGCGTACATCTACGAGGATCAGACCATTCGGAGCCTGGGCGACACAGGAAAGGCGTTCCGGGTCATCTCCACGCCGGAGTTGACAGCAGTCGATTTCACCCAGCTGTCGCCGTTCTCCTACGACGCCACGATCCGGAACAAGAACTACTACGTCGTCTCGAACTTCGAGATCAACGATCGCTATATCCTGGACGGCCTGGTGCGGTGGGACGGATCGTCCCTGTTCGGCCCGGACAGCCGGTGGCAGACGTACTACCGGGCGTCGGGGGCGTACCGGCTGTCGCAGGACGTCCACATCAACGGCATCGACGAGCTGAAGCTGCGCGCCTCCTACGGGACCGCCGGTCTGCGTCCCTCCTTCGCGGCGCAGTATGAGACGTTTGCCTTCGTGGGGAGCTCACTCCGGAAGGTCACGCTCGGCAACAACGCACTCAAGCCGGCGCACTCGGGCGAGCTGGAGCTTGGAGGCAACGTCGACTTCCTGAACTCGCGCTTCTCGCTCGACTATTCCTATTCTCGGAAGAACACGACCGACCAGATCCTGCTGGTGCCCCTCTCGGCCGCCGCCGCCGGCTACCGGTTCCGGTGGGAGAATGCCGCGGCCCTGCTCGGAAAGACGCACGAGCTGTCCTTGGGCGTGATCCTCGCCGACCGACCGGAGCTCTCTTGGCGGCTGAACATCGCGGCCGACCGGACGCGCCAGACGATCACCGCGCTCAACACGGCACCGTTCCTGACCGGGCCGAGCTACGCCGGCAGCAGCGACGTGACGCAGATCTTCCAGATCGCCCCGGGGGAGACGTTCGGCGTCATGTACGGGACCAAAATCGTGCGCAGCATCGACCAGCTGTACGACGATCCCACAAAGTCCCCGGCGTGCCCCGGGACGTGGTGCCGGGACAGCCTGACGGTCAACGAGGACGGCTACGTGGTGCGGAAGAGCACCTACCACACCAGCGGCGAGAAATTCCTCACGTACGTGGACCGCAGCGGGAGCCCGATCGTCAAGATCGGGGATGTCAACCCCGACTTCAATGCGAGCTTCACGTCGAGCCTGCGGTTCAAGAGCTTTTCCGCCTACGTGCTCGTGGACTGGGTGCAGGGCGGGAACATTTACAACGGCACGCGGCAATGGCCGTTCTTCGAGTACCGCGACCGCCTGTACGACCAGTCGAGCAAACCGGCGGCGAATTGCGCGGGCACCACCGATCCGGTGCACTGCCCCTACAGCACCGGGAAAAAGCCCATTGCCTACTACCAGGGCCTGTACAACGGCATCAACCCCATCGACTACTTCGTCGAGTCGGGCACGTACGTGAAGATCAAAGAGCTGAACGTCAGCTACACCATCGGCCGCAGCACGCTCGAGAAGCTCGGCTGGGGCGTCTCGAGCCTGCGCATCGGCGTGATCGGGCG
Organism: Gemmatimonadota bacterium; assembly: GCA_003221085.1. Taxonomy (GTDB): domain Bacteria; phylum Gemmatimonadota; class Gemmatimonadetes; order Gemmatimonadales; family GWC2-71-9; genus AG41. Next base: position 6,002 of record QHUD01000097.1, on the reverse strand, counting down.
CAACCTCTTTACCTTCACCAAGTACTCCGGATACGATCCCGAGGTGGCCGGGTTGTCGGGCGACCCGTACTCGTTCCGGTTTGACGGCTTCTCGTACCCCAACTTCCGGACGTTCACCGGCTTTATGGAGATCAGCTTCTGACCCCGCGACCGAACTCTGAGGAGACTACTGCTATGCGTATCAGCAAGCGAATCCCGGAGATCGTGGGCCTCGTCGCCTTGGTCTTCGTGGCTGGATGTGACTCGCTGAGTATCACGAACCCGAACGATCCGGATCGCCGCCGCGCGCTCTCGGACCCGAACAGCATTCCGAGCATCGCGGTCGGCGCTTTCCAGACGTGGTACCTCACGACGCAAGGTGGCTTCGGGGAGGACCAGTATCCGGCGCTGACCATGTCGGTCATGGCGCGTAGCCACGTCGCGATGTGGAACAACTTCAACATCCGGTTTTATACCGGATGCACCACCGATTGGCCGGCGGGTGGCTACCCCGCTCCGTTGGGGACGTGCGGCAACCTCACCGAAGGCCCGGCCTACCCGCGGGCGTCGTGGCAGAACAGCCTCTCGTCGGCGCAGCGCACCCAGATCGAGGCGATGTGGTACGGGTACTACTCCTCCCTGTCGTCGGCCAACGACGTACTGACGGCAATCCGCGTGAATAACCTGGCGGTGCCGGACGCTCATATGGTCGAGACCATGGCGCTGCTCACGCAGGGGTTGGCGCTGAGCGGCATCGCCTTGAACTACGACAAAGGGTTCATCGTCGATTACAACACCGACCTCACGTCGCTCGTCTTTTCCACGCGGACCCAGATGCGGGACGCGGCGTTGGCGAAGTTCGACACCGCAATCACCATGGCCGCCACGAGCTTCACCGTTCCGACGACCGATTGGTTCGGTGGGCCCTCGATCGCCTATGACAACGTCAAGATCGCGCAGATCGCGAACACGATGGCGGCGCGGTTGCTGGCCTACTCCCCGCGCAACGCGGCGGAGAACAAGGATGTGTCGGCCGGCGGCCTGGTGGATTGGACTCGCGTGGCGGGCTACGCCTCCAAGGGTATCAGCTCCGGAACCCCGTTCAACCTGACCTTCCATCAGGATGCGTGTATATCGTGGTGCGACTTCCTCAAGGTCTGGAGCAACGACATGACCACGATGCGGGCGCATACCCGCGTCGCCCACATGATGGATCCCGCCACGCAACCCGATCCATGGAATGTCAACCTCAACACTAATCCTAACTCACCGGACAAGCGCCTCGGCGACGGAACGTATCGGGGTGACACCGCGTACGCGACCGCCATCCTCCGGGCGTATCATGACACCACCGGCAAGGGCGGGTACGACTACGTATGGACCCACACGAAAGAGTTTGGCAACAAGACGCGCGGCGCCTGGCACCAGAGTGCCGTGGGACAGGTCCGCTATGACAGCCTGACCACCTGCGGCGACAATCCGCAGGGCGAGCTGACGGGGGCGGGAGATGCTCCCATGGTGCTGGCGGCCGAGAACGACTTGCTCTGGGCGGAAGCCCTGATCCGCAAGCCGACACCCGACCTCGTCACGGCGGCCACGCTCATCAACTTCACGCGGGTCGGCCCCGATCGCCTGGGGCACCCACGCGGCGGCCTCACCGCCGCCACCGCCGCGGACCCCAACCTGCTGCAGGAGCTGCAGTACGAGCAGGACGTGGAGCTGATGGGGTCGAACATCGCGCCGTTCTACAACCAGCGGCGCATCGACAACCTGGAGCCGCTCACACCGCACGAGATGCCGGTGCCGGCGCAGGAGCTGGGCGTGCTGAAACTCTGTTCGGGTGTTTGTTACACCTGGGGTGGGACCAACCCCCCCAGCAGTAGTGCACCCGCGCCGGCCCCGAGCGCCGCACTCCTGTTGCAGAGGGCCCCGCAGATCTGGACACAGATGAATCAGCAGCGGCAAGCGCGCATGCGCGCGAGCCGGCTGCTGAAGAGCCTGCAATAGCCCGGTTGTAAGGCGAGGCTCGTTGCCAACAGGCGCGTCGGATCCCGACGCGCCTGTTCATTTGCTGGCCTGGGAGACGAAGCGTCCGAAACGGAGGTACGCGCTGATACACGGGTGGCGCCGGATCCTGGCGGCGGGGCTCGGGCTGATGTCGCTGGGAGGGGGAGCGGGCTGCCGCCAGGCGGCGCGTCCCCCGCTCAGGCAGGAAGGGGTCGGGTACCGCTGGCGCCCGCTGAGCGTGCCGACGCGCGGTGGGCCGGGGTTCGCCGAGGTGCCGTCGTCGCGCACCGGCATTCGATTCACCAACACCGTCACGCTCGACAGCGCGCTCTGGAACCGTCACCTGGCGCAGGGCGGCGGCGTCGCCCTGGGCGACGTGGATGGAGACGGTCGTCCCGACATCTACCTCACGGGCAACCAGGGGTCGAACGCCCTGTACCGCAACCTGGGTGACTGGCACTTCGAGGACATCACGGCCCAGGCAGGCGTCGCGATGACGGGCCGCCACGCGACGGGGGCGGTGTTCGCCGACGTGGATGGCGACGGCGACCTCGACCTGCTCGTCAGCACGCTCGGCGGCGGGGTCGCCCTGTTCATAAACGATGGCCACGGCGTCTTCACCGAGCGCACCAAGGAAGCCGGCCTCGGCACGCCCGCCGGCAGCATGACGATGACGCTGACCGATGTGGACGGCGACGGGCACCTCGATCTGTACGTGGCCAACTACAAGACGCGGTCTGCCCTGGACGCCTATCCGCCGCAGGAACGCCAGTTCAATCAGGTGGTCCGCGAGCTCGGTGGCTATCGTTATGAGGTCGTCCCCAAGTTCCAGCGGGACTATCGCGTGGTGGATCGTCCCGAATACAACCTCGTGTCGATGCAGCAACGCGCGGACCCGGACGGCTTCTATCTCAACGACGGCGCCGGGCACTTCACGCTCGTCCCCTGGACCGCCGGCCGTTTCCGCGACGAGGCCGGCAAGCCGCTGGTCGCCGCGCCGGAGTTTTTCGGGATGTCGGCCAAGTTCACGGACATCGACGGCGACGGCGCGCCGGATCTCTACGTGTGCAACGACTTCGAGGATCCTGACCTGTTCTGGTTGAACGACGGCAGGGGCAGCTTCCGCGCCGTGCCGCGTCTCGCGGTCCGCAACACCAGCAACTCCTCGATGGCCGTGGATTTCTCCGACGTCGACCGGGACGGCAACGTGGATCTCGTGGTGGTGGACATGCTGGGTCGCGGCCCGCGCCGCAAGAGCGAAGTCCCCACCCACACGCCCCTTCCCAAGCTGATCGGACAGATCGACGACCGCCCCCAGTGGCAGCGCAACACGCTGCTCTGGAACCGGGGGGACGGGACATTCGCGCAGATCGCCGGCTACGCCGGGATCGAGGCATCCGACTGGACGTGGGACGCCCTGTTCCTCGACGTTGACTTGGACGGGTACGAAGACATCCTGGCCACCACGGGCCACCTGTGGGACGTGATGGATGCGGATACGTGGGAGCGCGTGCGGACGACGTTCACGCCGCTCGACTGGCGTCGGGAGCTCGCGCTGTTTCCCCCGCTGGCCCTGAGGAGCGTGGCGTTTCGCAATAACGGCGACCTCACGTTCAGCGACGCCGGTGCCAAGTGGGGCTTTGCTGGCGAGGATGCTATCTCGCACGGCATGGCGACCGCGGACCTGGACGGGGATGGGGCGCTCGATGTGGTCGTGAGCCGTATGAACGGGCCCGCCGCGGTGTTCCAGAACCTGGCGAGCGCCCCCCGCGTGGCCGTGCGGCTCCGCGGGCAGGCACCGAACACCTCCGCTGCCGGCTCCAAGATTCGGGTGCTGGGAGGACCGGTGCCGGTGCAGCAAAAGGAAGTCGTACTGGGCGGGACCTACCTGTCGGGATCAGATCCCCTCTACACGTTCGCCACGGGCGGTGCCCAGGACCTCACGATCGAAGTCAGGTGGCGGAGAGGTGGACGCTCGGTCGTTCACGGAGTGAAGCCGAATCGGGAATACGAGATCACCGAGCCACCGGGCTCCCCGGGCTTGCGCCCCGGGTTAGCGGTGCCCTCGCGGGAAGCGACCTGGTTCCGCGACGTCTCCGCCCAGTTGGGCCACCGCCACGTGGATACCCCCTTCAACGACTGGGCCCGCCAGCCGCTCTTGCCACAGGCGCTGAGCCAGCTCGGCCCGGGCGTCTCGTGGTACGACGTGGACGGCGACGGTGCCGAGGACCTGTTGATCACGTCGGGACGCGGCGGCACGTTGGCCTACTATCGCAACGACCATGGGCGACTCACCCGAGTCGATCTCCACCTCGCTCCCGCGCGCTACGACGAGACGACGGTCCTGCCCGTGCCCGACGGCAAGGGTGGAAGCACGCTGCTCGTGGGCCAGTCCAACTACGAGTCTCGGACGCCGTCCGAGGCCGCCGCTGTGCCGTCGGTGCTGGCGCTCGCCCCGTCGGGGGGCGGGGGCGGGGGCCGCGTAACGACCGTCGTAGCCGGCGACGCCCCGAGCGTGGGACCGCTCGCGGTGTCGGACATAGATGGGGACGGAGACCTCGACCTGTTCGTGGGGGGCCGGGTGGCGCCGGGGGCGTACCCGGGCGCCGTGTCGTCCCGGCTGTTCCGGAACGAGGGTGGGCGGTTCGTCTTGGACACGGCGAATAGCAGATTGTTCGCGAGCATCGGCCTGATATCGGCGGCCCTCTTCTCCGATGTGAATGGCGACGGCTGGCCGGATCTGATCCTGGCGCCCGAGTGGGGGTCGCTCGCGCTGTTTCTCAACGAGCACGGGCGCTTCCGTGACGCAACGGCTGAGTACCAGTTGAACCGGGTCATCGGGCGGTGGAACGGTGTGACCACGGGCGACCTGAACGGCGACGGCCGTCTCGACATCGTCGCCACCAGCTGGGGCCGCAACACGAAGTATCGAGTGGATGCCCAGCATCCCCTGCTACTCTACTACGGGGACCTTACCGGGTCGCGCCGTTGGGACATGATCGAGGCACAGTACGACGACCGTTTGCGCGCCGTCGCCCCGCTGGCGCCCCTGTCCCAGTTGATGGCCGCACTACCGGCGGTGCGGCTGCGTACGCGGACGTTCGCCGCCTATGCCAACCAGACGCTCGAGGAGGTGCTCGGCCCCGCGTTCAGCGGCCTCAAGCGTCTCGACGCGCGCACGCTCGACCATCAGGTCTTTCTCAATCGCGGCGGGACATTCGAGGCCACGCCGCTCCCGCTGGAAGCACAGTTTGCGCCGGCGTTCTATGCGGGTGTGGCGGACCTGGACGGCGACGGCCACGAGGACGTGTTTCTGGCGCAGAATTTCTTCCCTACGGAAATCGGAACCCCGCGCTACGACGCGGGTCGCGGGCTGGTGCTGCGCGGCCGGGGCGACGGGACGCTCGAGCCGGTTCCGGGCCAGGTCTCCGGGATCCTGGTGTACGGCGATCAACGGGGCGCGGCGTTCGCGGACTACGACGGAGATGGGCGGACCGATCTCGTGGTGTCGCAGAATGGAGCGGAGACCAAGCTATATCATAACGAGCGAGCGCGGCCGGGACTGCGCGTGCGTCTGATCGACGGGCCGCTCAACCCGCACGGGATCGGCGCGGTGATGCGCGTGGTCTACGAGGGATCCCGTGGGCCCGCGCGGGAAGTGCACGGCGGCTCGGGCTATTGGTCCGAGGACGGAGCCATCCAGGTGCTCGGGCTGGAGCAGGGAAAAGTGCCCGTGTCCGTGTGGGTCCGGTGGCCCGGTGGCGGCGAGACGGTCACGCCGCTCGCGGCGGGCCAGCGGGAGATATCCATTCGACACCGGCCGGGACCGTAGCTAGCTGTCGCTACCGGAGAGGTTGTTACGCCGAAAGGCGACTGATCGGTGGGCGGCGCCCATGCGCGGTGTGAGGTCGCGTGTAGTTATACGTTGTAAGAAACCGTTCCAGGGCGCCAGCTCGCTGCCGTGACGAGCGATACGGTTTGACGTAGGCCCATTCGCGGAGCGCGGTCTGGATGAA
>QHUD01000013.1 GCA_003221085.1 Gemmatimonadota bacterium | reverse complement strand
CGCGTCCACGCGCGACCGGGGAAGGAGCGTCGCCTGGCCCAGCCGGCGCGCCGCCTCCGCCAGCGCGACGGCAACCGTGTACGGCTCCTCACCCGACGCGCAGCCTGCCGACCAGACACGCACGTCACCCCGGCGGGCCGTCCAGAGCGCGTCGAGCCTGGGCTCGAGCGCGCGCCACGTCTCGAGGTTGCGGAAGAACTTGGTGACGTTGATGGTGAGCGCGTCGAGGAGCAGGTCGTACTCGTGGACGTCCTGATCCAGCAGGCGGGCGTAGTCGTCGAAGGTGTGAACACCGCGCGCGCGCATCCGCACGGCGATGCGGCGACGCAAGCAGCGGTCCTTGTAGGAGTCGCAGGCCAGGCCGCGTGCCCGCGTGATCTTCCGCGTGAGCGCCCGAAATGCCCGCTCGTCCTGCTCCGACGTCACGACAGCGCGCTCAACGTGTCCAGATTGGCTTTGACGAGCTCGTGCTTCGGGTTGATCTCGAGCGCCTTGCGCCACAACTGGGCCGCGAGCTCGCGGCTGTTGCGCTTGTACGCGATGTTCCCGAGCTTGAAGTAGACGTCGTCCCCCAGGTCGGGGGCGAGCTCGATAGCGCGACTGTACGCTTCCCACGCCTCGTCGTAGCGCGAGCCCCGGTACGCCAGGTCCCCCAGGTTCTTGGAGAGCTGTGGGAGCGACGGCTCGCCCTGGCGCGCGGTGCGCACCAGGTCCTCGGCGCCCGTGAGATCGCCGGACAGCTCCTTCAGCACCGCGAGGTTGTTCTGCAGCGCCGCATGAGAGGGGTAGGCTTCCACCCCTTCGTCCGCGAGATCTTGCGCCAGCTCGAACTCCCCCGCGCCCGCGGCGGCGAGCGCGCGGGCCCAAAACCACGCGGGCGGCGGCGCCTTCCCGAACAGCTCGCGCGCGCGGTCGAGCCGCCCGGCGGCGCCGGCGTAGTCGCCGCGCTTCAGTGCCACGACGCCCCAACCCAGGTACACCTTGGCGTCGGTCCGCGCGCGCGCCGCCGCCTCCCCGTAGGCGGCCTCCGCCTCGTCGAGCCGCCCCAGCTGCTCGTACGCGAATCCGAGGTTGTGGAACACCGCTGGTCGCCCGCCACCCTTCTCCGCGGCCAGGCGCAACGCCTCCATCGCCTCGCGCCAGCGCGCTTGCTTGAGCGCCACCAGGCCGATATAGAAGTGGGCGTTCGCCTCGCTCGAGCGCAGCTCGGCGACGCGGCGGAACTCGCGCGCCGCCTCGTCCAGCATCCCCGTCTTGTAGAACGCGATGCCCAGGTTGCGGTGCTCTTCCACGCGCGCGTCGGTGATCTGCGCGTCCGCCGGAGACGCGGTGCGCCCCGCGCGGTGCACGAAGCCCGCCGTGATCAGACCGTACAGCGCCTTCCCGATCTCGAACTCGCCCAGCCCCGAGTCTTCGATCACCTGGTTCACGTCGCGCGACGCGTCCAGCAGCGGGAGCAGGCGCTGTTGCGTGTCAGTCAGGTTGGCCTCGCTGATGGCGAGCCGATCCTTGTCGACGACGAAGATCAAATCGAACGCGGGAATCTTCTTTTCGATCAGGCTCCACTCATCCACGCGCCGCGCCCCTTCGAGCAGCAGCGACTCGGGATTGATCGAGACCAGGAAATCCTGGCGCTCGGGGCGCACATCGGCCTCGAAGTTGAAGGTGCCCTGCGTCCAGGTGAACAGGTAGTAGACCGATTCCTCGATCTGCACGCGCATGTAGCGCTCGAGGTCCCCCTGGGTGATCACGGTCATCCCGACCAGGATCTCGCCCAGCTTCTTGCCGTGCTCCTTGGTCTGCCGGTGGACCGCCGCGTCCAGCTGGCCCTGCGTGATCTTGCTGTGCTTCACCAGGATGTCGCCCAACCGGTCGCGCCGATTCACGATGGAGGCGTAGCAGATCCGCCCCTTTTCGAAGTAGATGTAGCCGAAGTTCGAGCGATCGGCGATGGAGAGGCACCCCGTCTTCTGCCCGAGGGCGAGCAGCTGGAGCACGTCGGGCAGCGACGCTTCCTTGAGCGAGCCTTTGATGGCCATCAGCGGAATTCCTCGATCACGCGGTCCGACACGTCGTCCCAGTCCCACACCACCTTCTCGCGGCTCTTGATGCCGCCGAGGCTCGAGACGACGAGCCCGCTGGCCCGGAAGCCGCTGGGGCGCCGGGTATCGCGCGGCGCCTGGCCCTCGAGCACCTCGCGGGCGAGCCCGGCGGAGAGCGGCCCGTCCTGCGCCGCCGCTGCCCCCAGCACGCGCTGCAACAGACTCACCAGGCTCCGTACGGAGTCGGTCGGGCGATCGGCGAGATAATCGACCAGGGCCGGCTCCGGGTTGGTGCCCTGCTGCGTGAGCAGACGCTCGAGCACCGCCCGCTTCACGTCGCGGTCGGGCTCTTTCAGCTCCGCCACGAGCCCGCCTTCCAGGCGCGACACGATGCGCTCCTCAAGGCCCGAGAGCGTGTTGGGGTGCGCCGGCGCGGTGAACACGAGCTGGCGATCCTTGTCCTGAAGCAGGTTGAAGAGGTTGAACAGCTCCTCCTGGGTGCGCTCCTTGCCGGTGAGCAGGTGGATGTCATCGAGCAGCAGCGCGGTGGCGCGGCGGTAGCGCGCCCGCCACCAGTCCACACGGTCGCCGTCGATCGCCGCGATCAGCTCGTCGATGAAGGCCTGCGTGGAGAGGCACGCCACGACGGCGCGTTTTCCGCGGGTCAGCTCGAGCCCGATCGCGTTGAGCAGGTGCGTCTTCCCCAGCCCGCTCTTCCCCACCAGCACGAGGGGGTTGTACTTCTTCCCCGGCCGCTCGAGGGCCGCGCGCGCGGCGCTCACCGCCACCTGGTTGGAGGGGCCGACGGCGAAGGTCGCGAGCGGGAACGCCGCGGACGGCCCAGGAGGCGGTGCGGCGCCGTCACGCACCTTCGCGGCCGCTTCCTCCGCCTCGCTCAGCCGCTCGGGGTCGCGGAACACACTCTGGCCGGCGGCCTGCGGATCGAGCTCCGCCACCTCCGCCTCCAGCGCTTTGAGCCGCTCTACGTCCTCGGCAAACGCGGCGATCGCGTCGTCCACCGCCCCCGGGGCGTCGCGCTGGAGCAGCGCCTCGAGGCGGTGCGTGCGATACCCCTCACCTTCCCACCGCAAGACGGCCTCGCCCACGCGCGCGCGCCAGGCCTCGACCGCCTTCCCGACGGTGACCGTGACGTCCGCGAGGAATTCTCCGAACTCGTCGCCCCCCCCCGCCCCTCCGCCGCCCTTCCCGGGCGCGGCCGCACGCCCGTCTCCCGCCGGGGCGGTCCCGCCCTCTTCGCCCACCAGCCCGAGAATCTGCTTCACCGTCTCCGCGTTGATCGACGTGTCGTTCACCGCCTGGAACGCCACCAGCCGGTTGAGCGCGCCCATCAGCTCGCGCACGTTGCCGACCTCCGCCTGCGCCACCGTCTCAAGCACCCCCGGCTCGAACCGCGCGCCGCGCTCCTCGGCCTTGCGTCGCAGGATGGCGACGCGCGTCTCGTAGTCCGGCGTGCCCATGTCGACCACCAGCCCGCCCGAGAGCCGCGAGATCAAGCGCTCGTCCAGATCGGCGATCTCGGGCGGCGGGCGGTCGCTCGTCAGGACGATCTGGCGCCCCGCCGCCTGGAGCGCCTCGGTGAGCCGCAGCAGCTCCGACTGCATTTCCTTGCGGTTGGTGAGGAACTGCACATCGTCCACGAGCAGGACGTCCACGTTCTGGAACCGGCGCCGAAACGCGTCGCCTTGCCCTGCGGCGACGCTCGCGTGGAACGCCTCGACGTACTCGTCGAGCGTCAGGTACTCGATGTTCAGCTTCGGCGCCGCTTTCTTGGCCGCATGGCCCACCGCCATCAGCAGATGCGTCTTGCCGAGGCCGGAGCCGCTATAAATGAAGAGCGGGTTGTACGCCGCGCCCGGGCTCTCGGCCACGGTGCGCCCCGCCGTGACCGCCAGCCGGTTCGCCGCGCCCACGACGAAGGTGTCGAAGGAATACTTGGGGTTGAGCGCGCTGGTCATGCGGGGGTCCCCGCCGCGAGCTTCTTGAGCACCAGCTCGGAGATTCCCTTGAGCGTTTCGAAGACGCCCTTGCCGTGCAGCGCGTCCGCGCCGAAGCTCGGCACCGCGCGGAAGTTCAGCGCGTCGTCCAGATCCGCCGGCGACAGAATCAGCTCGCGGGGCAGGTCCTGCTTGTTGTACTGCAGCACCAGCGGAATGGTGCGGATGTCCACGCCATGCTCGAGCAGGTTGCTTTGGAGGTTCTGCAGGCTCTCGAGGTTTTCGTCGAGCTGGCGTGCCTGACTGTCCCCCACGAACACCACCCCGTCCGCTCCCTGGAGCACGAGCCGGCGCGTCGCATTGTAGTAAACCTGGCCGGGGACGGTATACAGCTGGAACCGCGTGGAGAATCCCGAGATCTGGCCCAGGTCGATCGGCAGAAAGTCGAAGAACAGTGTGCGGTCGGTCTGGGTGGCGAGGGAGACCATCCGCCCGCGGCGGGAGTCGGGCACGCGGCCGTAGATGTAGTGCAGATTGGTCGTCTTCCCCGAGCGCCCCGGCCCGTAGTAGACGATCTTGCAGGTGATCTCACGCGTCGTGAAGTTGACCAGAGACACGGGGCTATCTCCCGAAGAGCGTGTTCAGACTGTCGCTGAGCTGGCGCTCGAAGTCCGCCGCCAGCACCTGCTTCGGCACGCTGTCTTTGGGGCTCGCCGCCTGCAGATCGGTGGCGAGCTGCTCAAA
>QHUD01000091.1 GCA_003221085.1 Gemmatimonadota bacterium | reverse complement strand
TTGGACTGTATCCGGCCAGCAAGGCGGCGAGATTGGATCCGGTGGAAGCATTACGTTACGAATAGTGCGGAATGCGTAGTGCGGAGTGCGGAATCGAAGTCCGCCCGTCCATTCCGCATTCCGAATTCCGCATTCCGCACTAGCTTCCAGCCCCATGCCCCTCTCCGAAGCAATTCTCCAGGCCCTCCAGACCGCCTGGAGCCACAAGCTCCGTTCGTTCTTCACGCTGCTCGGGATCATCGTGTCGGTCGGGTTTCTCGTGGCGGTCGTGGCCGTGATTCAGGGCATGAACGCGTACGTGCGCGAGCGTATCGCGGGGGCGATCGTCGGGGTCAACGCCTTTCAGATCCGCCGGGACCCGATCCAGGTCGGGTTCATCGACGACGAAGAATGGAAGAAGATCCAGCGCCGCCCGATCATCGCGCCGGAGGACGTTCCGTACGTGGAGCACGCGCTGCCCGACGCGCAGGCGATCTCCCTGCAGTCCGGGTGGCCGACGCCGATGGCGGACGTGCAGTGGCGGAACCGCACGGTGGGCGACGTCCTGGTCTTCGGGGTCACGCCGCCGTTCGTGGTCGTGCAGGACTACGCCTTCGCCGCCGGGGCGCCCTTCACCGACGTGGACCAGCAGCAGCGCAGGCTGGTGGCGGTGCTCGGCTTCGACGTGGCAGAGAAGCTGTTCGGCGCGGCCGAGCTCGCCGTCGGCAGCGCCATTCGTGTGCGCGGCGTGCAGCTCACCGTCAAAGGCGTCATCGCCAAGAAAGGCACCGTCTTGGGGCAGTCCTGGGACGGGTTCGTCATGCTGCCGCTCACGACGTTCGAGGCCTTGTACGGACGGCGCCAGACCACGGTCATCTCGGTCAAGATGCCCGCGGCCGCGAGCGTGGCGGACGGCATGCTCCGCGCGGAGGAGGCGATGCGTATCGCGCACCGGCTCCGGCCTGGTCAAGCAGACGACTTTACCGTCGATACGGGCGAGGGCCTGATCGCGTTCTGGGGTAGGCTCACGCGGGTCATCTTCGACGTGGTGCCGGCGGTCGCCGGCATCGGCGTTGTGGTCGGCGGCATCGTCATCATGAACATCATGCTGATGAGCGTCACCGAGCGCACGCGCGAGATCGGAATCCTCAAGTCGCTCGGCGCCTCCCGGCGCGACATCCGGCGCCAATTTCTCGCCGAGTCGACCATCCTTGCCCTGCTCGGCGGCGTCGCTGGACTGCTCGCCGGCAGTGCGCTCGCTGGTCTCGTCGCGGCCGTGTCGCCCCTGCCCGCGCGCGTGACCCTGTGGTCCGTAGCCCTGGCGTTGAGTGTGGGCGTGATCGTCGGCATCGTGTTCGGTGTCTACCCCGCGCATCGGGCGGCGCGCCTCGACCCGATCGAAGCGCTGCGCGCCGAGTAGCATGGGCCTGCACTCCATTCGCGAAGGTTGGGTGATTGCGGTCGACCAGCTCCGCGTGAACAAGCTGCGCTCCGGGCTCACCATCCTCGGGGTCGTGATCGGGATCGCCACGGTCATGGCCATGGCATCGATCGTCGCCGGCTTCCGGGAGCAGATCGTCAACACGCTCGAGGTCGTCGGGCCGACGACGTTTCGCGTGCTCCGGTTCTTTTCGTCCACCCCGCTCAACCCGGACGCGTTGCCGCGCGAGGTGCGAATCCGGCCCGCCCTGACGCCGCAGGAAGCCGAGGCGATCGCCCGCCTGCCGGAGATCCACTACGCGGCGATCTGGACGCAGGTGTTCCACCGCTTCGAGTACGCCGGCAACCGCACGCAGGTGCTGGGCGTGTTCGGCGCCGACGATCGGTATATGGAGATCCTGGGCGGCGGGCTCGTGACGGGCCGGGTTTTTACGACGGCGGAGCTGCGCAGCGGGGCCCCGGTGGCCGTCATCGAGCAGCGCACGGTGGACCGACTGTTCGGGGCGCACGACCCGATCGGGGAGGTCGTCCGCATCGGCGGCCGGCCGTTCCACGTGATAGGGGTCTGGCAGCGACCCACCAACATCTTCGAGGTGCCGGGCGCGCCGGAGATCGCGGGCATCGTGCCGTTCGAGGCGGCGCACGCGCGCTTCCCGATCGACCGGGTGAACGGCCTGATCATCCTCGTGAAGCCGCGGCCCGAGGTGAGCGTCGCGCGCGCCATGGACGCCGCCACGCTGCAGCTACGGCGGCTGCGCGGGCTGCGGGTGGGCGAGCCCAACACGTTCGACCTGCTGACGTCGGACCAGGTGCTCGGCATCTTCGACAGCCTGACGTTCGCGTTCTTTTTCGTGATGCTCGTGCTCTCGAGCATCGCACTGCTGGTGGGCGGGATCGGGGTGATGGCGATCATGATGGTGTCCGTGACGAGCCGGACCCGGGAGATCGGACTGCGCAAGGCCATGGGGGCGACTCGCCGCGACGTCCTGTGGCAGTTCCTCGTGGAAGCGGCGACGCTGACCTTGATGGGCGGCATCCTCGGCATCATCGTGGGGATCGGTGCCGGGGAGTTCCTCAAGCGCCTGCTCGACTTCAGCACCACCGTGCCGGTGTGGAGCGCCGTGATCGCGACGATCGTGTCGATCGCGGTCGGGCTCGTCTTCGGGATCGCCCCGGCGGCGAGGGCGGCGCGGCTCGATCCGGTGGAGGCGTTGAGGTACGAATGACCAAGAGTGCGGAGTGTGGAATGCGGAATGCGGAATTGCGGCGGACGGTCCGATCGCCGGGGCCAGCGATGGGAGTCAACGCTCGCACGGTCTATTCCGCATTCCGCACTCCGCATTCCACACTCTGAGAGGGACCATGACCTCCCAAGAAGTCGATCTCTTAGCCATCGCCGCCCACCGCGACGATGTCGAGCTGACCTGTGGCGGCACGCTCGCCAAGGCCGTGCGGGCGGGCCATCGTGTCGGGATCCTCGACTTGACCCAAGGGGAGACCGGCACGCGCGGCGACGCGACCACGCGCGCCGCCGAGGCCGAGCGCGCCGCCCGGGCGCTCGGCGTGCACGTGCGGCTCAATGCCGGGCTGCGCGACGCCCACCTCCAGAACGACGAGCCGTCGCGCGCGACGCTCATCGAGCTGATCCGGGCGACCCGGCCCCGCGTCGTGATTCTCCCGTTCCCGGTCGGACGGCACCCCGATCACCGCATCGCCTCGGAGCTGGGACGCGACGCGTGCTACCTCGCCGGGCTCGCGAAGTATGGCGGTGCCGGCGCCGCACACCGGCCATTCAAGATCCTCTACGCGCTCGCGTACCGCGAAGACCCGGTGAAGCCCTCGTTCGTCGTGGACATCTCGGACAGCTTCGATATCAAGATGACGGCGATCCGCTGCTACGCTTCCCAGTTCGACGGCGCCAAGGCGGCAGGGGAAATCCACCCCACGGGGCAGGATCTCTACGAGCTGATCCGGATCCAATCAGCGCACTATGGCTCGCTGATCCGCTCGGCGTACGGGGAGCCGTTCTTCTGCTACGAGACGCTCGCCGTCGCAGACGTGGTGCAGCTTGGCGTGCAATCGCTCTAGGTTCTAGATTTCCGACATGCCCAAGCGCCTGGTCTATCTCGACAACGCGGCCACGACGCCGGTACGCTCGGAGGTGCTCGAGGCGATGCTGCCCTATCTGGGGCCGGACGCCTTCGGGAACCCCTCCTCCCCGCACCGCTTCGGACGCGCGGCGCGCGCCGGCGTGGAGGAGGCGAAGCGCCGCATTGCCGCGGCGCTCGGGTCGGGCGTCGAGCCGGGCCAGGTGATCTTCACGTCCGGTGGGACGGAGGCCGACAACCTGGCGGTCATCGGATGCGCGCTGGCGGCGCGCGAGCGCGGGGGTCCCTTCCGCGTTGCGGTGTCGGCCATCGAGCACAAGGCCGTCCTGGCGGCGGCGCACGCGGTGGCGCGCCTCGGGGGAGAGGAGATCATTCTCCCGGTGAACGGCCAGGGGGAGGTGTCGGAGGACGCGCTGAGCGAGGCGCTGGCGCGCGGGGTGGCGGTGGTGAGCGTGATGTGGGTGAACAACGAGATCGGCGTGGTCCAGCCGGTGGGCCGGCTCGCGGCGCGATGTCGTGAGGCTGGCGTCCCGTTCCACGTGGATGGGGTGCAGGCCTTCGGCAAGATCCCCGTGTCGTTGCATGACATCGTGTGCACGCTTCTCACCATCTCCGGCCACAAGATCGGCGCCCCGAAGGGCATCGGGGCGCTGGTGGTGCGCGATCGCGACGCGGTGGAAGCCATCATCCACGGCGGCGGCCAGCAGTTCGGGATCCGCCCAGGCACCGAGAACGTGCCGGGGATCGTGGGGCTCGGGACGGCCGTGGAGCTCGCCGCGCGCGAGCAGGCGGCGTTCGCGGCCCGTGTGGCGGCGCTGCGCGACGAGCTGGAGCGCCGGCTGCTCGCCGTCGTGCCCGACGCGGTGATCAACGCCGCGCACGGACCGCGGGCCCCCCACGTCACGAGCGTGTCGATCCCCGGCACCGACAGCGAGGCCCTGCTGATGCACCTCGACCTCGCGGGGATCGCCTGCTCCTCGGGCTCCGCCTGCTCGACCGGCGCGGTCGAGCCGTCGCACGTGCTCACGGCGATGGGAGTGCCGCGAGACCTGGGCGTCGCGGCGCTGCGGTTCTCGTTCGGCAAGGAGAACACGCCGGAGGACGTGGAGGCGCTCATCGGCGCCCTGCCGAAGATTGTCGAAAAGGTCAGGGCTCTGTCCGCCGTCTTGCATCGGTGATTCAAGTGCGGAATGCGGAGTGCGGAGTGCGGAGTCGAACGCGCGAGCGTCGAGCGACGCGACTGGCCCTGGCGATCGAACAGTCTCCTTCAATTCCGCACTCCGCATTCCGCATTCCGCACTCAGGTGGGGA
>QHUD01000090.1 GCA_003221085.1 Gemmatimonadota bacterium | reverse complement strand
TGCGGAGTGGTGATAGAGGCCTCCGGCTGGATCTGGCTAGTGAGGTTGCACGGCCGTGCGGATCGCCTGCGAGATCGCTCCCACGTCTCCCGGCCGGCCCCACCACTCGAGCGCGAAGCGGCCGAATGCCAGCACGGTGAGCACCCCACCCAGTAATGCGAGGGCGATTCGGAAGCCCGCGGACTGCGGTTGGAGCTGCGTTGGGACGAGCGCGACCACGAGGCAGACGATGCCTGGCGCCAACCAGACCGGGAGCAGCACCCGGGCGAACAACGTCATCCGGAAACGGCCGTCCAGCGCCGTCTTGCCGGCGCGCTCGCGGAAGCGCCCGATGAACGTGGGCCGGAACAGCGCCCGGTACTTGGCGGCGTCCCGATAGTAGAGGACGACGCGGTCGCCGCGGATCCAGCCGTCCAATCCGGCTGCGTTCCATGGCCGGCCGTCGATCGCGGCCTCGAGCCGCGCCCGGGCCTCGGCGGTCGAGCCGCTGCAGGGGAAGGTCACAGCCTTCATGAGAGGAGCTCTCCGCGCAGTACGGTCACGGCCTGCCCGGCGAGCATGACGCGGTCACCCGCGAGCCGCACGCGGATCACGCCGCCGCGGGGCGAGGCCTGGTACGCGGTCATCTCGGTGCGCTGGAGACGCTCGCTCCAGAACGGCGTCAGCGCGCAGTGGGCGGACCCGGTAACGGGATCCTCGGGCACGCCGCTCTGGGGTGCGAAGAAGCGCGATACGAAGTCGAAGCCCGGCGTCGTGGCGCGGCTCGTCACGATGATCCCGCGAGCGTCCACCCGCTCGAGCGCCGTCAAGTCCGGCTTGAGGCCGCGCACCGCGTCTTCGGAATCGAGCTCGACGAGGTAGTCAAACTTGGATCGGCCTACCCAGCGGGTCCCGACGCGCAGCGCGGCGGCGAGGCCGGGGGGTGCAGGGGCGGGGGCCGGGGGAGTGGCGGGGAAGTCGAGCTCGATCCAGTCGCCGCGGCGGTCGGCCGTGAGCAGGCCGCTTTGCGTGTGGAAGCGGGCCTGTTGGCCCGCCGGGAGGCGACCCTCTTCCCACAGCACGTGCGCGCTCGCGAGGGTCGCGTGCCCGCACAACGCGACCTCGACGCTCGGCGTGAACCAGCGGAGCCGGTAGCCCTCGTTTTCGGGATGGAGGAACGCCGTTTCGGCGAGGTTCATTTCGCGCGCCACGTCCTGCATCCAGCGGTCGTCCTGCGGCGCGGGGAGGATACACACGGCCGCGGGGTTGCCGCTGAACGGGCGACTCGCGAACGCGTCCACCTGGACGATCCTCAGGCTCATGCTCTAAGGTAGCGTGGTCACCTCTCCGACGGACAGGTCGGCAATTGAGCGCGCTGCCACGGAACCACTCGAGTCGCGGTGGACGTCACGATCCGTTCTTGGGGCAGCGGACCGCGCGCAGCGTGGCCTCCTGGTCTCTGAGCAGGCGGCGGGCGCGGCTGCGCGCGAAGTTCCAGTTGCGCCAATCGCCATGCTCGAGCCGCTCGCGCTGTGTGAGCAGCCCGGCCGCGACGCCACACTGCGCCCGCCCGGGGAGTCGCGGGAGGGATTCGAGCAGCAGCGGCACGGCGTCGGCACTCAGCGACGCCGCGTACCATCCGTCGAACGGACGCTCGTCGCCGGGACGGGCGAGGTTCGTGCCGACAATGAGGGCGTCAGGATTGACGAGATGCAAGGCGCCCAGCACGGCGAACCCCTGGATGAGCGCCCCGAACGCAAAACGCCGCCCCTGCCCACGCAGGGTGGTCCACGCGAACCAGGCGAAGACGCCTGCGAGATAGAGCATGAAGGCCGTCGAGTAGACCCGGATCTCCGACAGTCCGAACGCGCCGACGTACAGGCGCATGCGCGCCAGCGCCGACGTCATCACGACCGCGAGCAACAGGAGCAGCACAATCGCGAGCTGGCGGAAGGTGCGCTGGTGCTCGCGCGTCTCGTTCCGCACGGCCCAATCCGCGCCGGCGAGCAGAGGGAGCACCAGCCCGCTGGCGGTCACGAGCTCGAAGAAGCCCCGGCGCGCGTACTCCGCGTAGGTGAGCCCCGTCGCGCCGGCGATCAGCTCGACACCTCCGAACAGGTAGCGCAGCTGGATGACGACGAAAAAGAGGAACAGGAGATCGACGAGGCCGAGCGCGGTCGCGACGGGAAGGATGCCAAGCGCGAGCCGCGAATCGCCATCCGTCAGCGCGCGTGATGGAGCCGCGTGGAGCATGGCCCCTCGCAGATACCCGGCGCTCGTCCCCGCGAAGATTCCGAATAGCACGATGTGCCCCAGGACGGCGCCGAAGTCGACCCTGAACAGGTCGGCGACGACATCATGAAACACGACGTCCGCCGAGCTGAACAACGCGCCGAAGACGATGAGTAACGGGAACGCCAGCGTACCACCGAGGGCGACCGCGCGGATCTGCCGCAGCCGTCCGCCGGGCAACTCGCTCCAGGTCACGTCGCGCCCCAAGAGCGGTAACACGCCGAACCACGCGCTCAGTGCGGCCTCGATGCCGGCGCGCAGGTAGTGCCAAGCCTCCCGACCGCGCAGACTCGCTCCCTGGATGCTCAGGAACCCGACCGCGAGGACAATCACCAAGCCGATCGTGTCGAATGCTCGAAGCGTCATCGAGTCGCGAGCCACGAAGTTCGACGCGATGAGGAGCGCAGCCACCGCGAGCCAGGGGGCGTCGGAGCTGACCGCGACGCGGTGGCGACGCGCCAGCCACGCCGCCGCCGCGACCAGCCCCGTGGTGCAGAGCAGGGCATTCAGGCCCCAGGGCACGACACGCATCAGCCCGTCGCCCGCGATGCCGAGCGCTGCGCCGGCGGCAAGAATCTCGAGGCCGAGCCTCGTCCTCCCGCTCACCGCGCTCATCCCGCCGCCACTTCCGGCAACCCGCCGAAGCGACGCTCCCGCGCGCGAAACTCGGCGACCGCCGCGGCGAGCTGCGCCGCGCCGAAGTCGGGCCACATCGTCGGGGTGAAATAGAGCTCCGCGTACGCGCACTCCCACAACAGGAAGTCGGAAAGCCGCTGCTCGCCGCCCGTGCGGATCAGGAGATCCACGTCCGGCAGAATGACGCCCGCGGCGATCGCCCAGCGCGAGGAGTAATCGACCGCGAGTCGCAGGTGCAGCCGCGCCCCGCGCGCCGTGGCGCGCTCTGCCGCGTCGATCGCGGCGACCAGCGGCAGGGGCAAGCGGTCACGACGCCCGATCAGCTCGAGCCGCACGCCGTGCGCCGCGAGGCGCGGCGTCTCGGTGCGGAGGTAGCGGGCGAAGAGGCGCATCAGCGCCGCGACTTCACCGGGCGGGCGTTTCCAGTTGTCGGCGGAGAACGCATACAGCGTGAGCGCGGTGACCCTCGAGTCCGGGGCCGCTTCGACCGTCCGGCGCACGGCCTCGGCGCCGGCGCGGTGGCCGGCCACGCGGGGCAGGCCCCGGCGCCCGGCCCAGCGCCCGTTGCCGTCCATCACGATGGCGACATGGAGAGAAGAGCTTTGCGACATAAAGTTCGTCCTCAAAAAAAATGCCTCACGCCTGACGGGTGGCGCGAATCAACGCTTCCATGTGGTCCAGGTAGCGCTCCAACGCGCGCCGCCCGGCGGCGGTGAGGCGATACTCGGTCTTGGGCATCCGCCCCTCGAACGACTTGGCGCAGGTGATGTATTGCGCCTCCTCGAGCCGGCGCGCGTGCACGCTCAAGTTGCCGTCCGAGGTCTTGAGCAGCGCCTTGAGCTGGTTGAAGCTCAGCGAATCGTTCACCGCGAGCGCGCTCACGATGCCGAGGCGCACGCGCTCGTGGATCAGCCGATCGAGCTCGGCGGCGCGTGATCCACCGCGCTCGCCCTTCAGCCCGTGCTCGACCGCCTCGCTCTTCCTCGCAGCTCCCTGCTTAGCCACCGTACCTCCAAGCAATGATCATGCCGAACACGATGTGCAGGCCGCCGAACCCCGCGGCCATGAGCCAGTCACCCCACGCCGCCGGTCCGAACAGGGCCACGGAGCCGACGAGCATGAAGCAAATCCCCATGACGGGGACGATCCGGACCGAGAATGCGCCCCCCGTCACGAACCCCGTGCCGTACAACAGCAGCCAGGTGCCGGGTAGGGCGTGTACCAGGCCGGCCCGGTACAGCACCATGGTCAAGAGACCGCCCACCACCATCGGCGGCAGAAAGCTGAGGCCGAAGCGCCTCCCAGGGCCCGACAGGATGGGATCGTTCACCGCGTACGCTTTCCGGACCATGGTCGAGCCGCCGATCGCGAGCGCCACGATGGCTTCGCCCAGCCAGGTGGCGAGCCACAGCTCCGGGGTGCGCTGATGCGCGGCGAGGAACGCCGCGGCGAGCGCGGTGACGCCGACCGCCACCTGTCCCCAGCCCGGCACGGCCGTGAACGATCCCGCGCGCTCCATCGTCTGCCGGATGAAGCGGAGGTTGTCGAGCGCGCGATCGTGCAGCGGTCGAGGAGCGACCATGATACGCAGCATGTCACGTCGCGCTGCTTTTGTCAAGTACTTTGTAATACAAAGCAACGGCGAGAGATAGCTTTGACCCGATGCGCGTCTACATCTCCGTCGACATGGAAGGGATCGCGGGCGTCGTCCACGAGTCCCAGACCGACGCCGCCGTCGAAGGCGCACTCGCCGCCGGCGCCACCAAGGTGCTCGTGAACGACAGCCACTGGTTCATGCGCAATCTGCTCGCCGAGGAGCTGCATCAGGCGGCCGAGCTCGTGTCCGGGGACCCGAAGCCCCGGTCCATGATGCAGGAGATCGATCAGCGGGGCGGCTTCGACGCGGCGCTGTTCATCGGCTACCACGCTCGTGCCGGCACCCGCAACGCCATTCTCGACCACACCTACGCCGACCGGATTCACGACGTGCGGCTCAACGCGAAGGCCGTGGGCGAGCTCGGGCTCAACGCCGCGCTGGCGGGTGTGTACGCCGTGCCTGTCGCTCTGGTGAGCGGCGACGCCGCCGTCGCGGCCGAGGCGAAGGATCTGCTGGGGGACGGCGTGGCGACGGTGATCGTGAAGGAGGGGGTGAGCCGCCACGCGGCGAAGAGCGTCGCGCCCGCGGTCGCGTGCCGCATGATTCGCGAGGCGGTTCCGCGGGCACTCGAGCGCAAGCACACGCCGTTCGCCCTCCGGGCGCCGGTGACGCTCGAGGTGGACTTCGCGATGACGATCCACGCGGATATGGCGGAGCTCTGCCCCGGGGCTCTGCGCACCACCGGTCGTACGGTCGCCTTTACTCATGAGGACTACTCCGAAGTGTTCCGGGCGTGGCGCACGCTGCTGAATCTGTCGGCGATGGCCTGAGCCGCCGGGCAGCCCTGGCCGTGTCGGGCGAAGGCCCGTATGATGGAGTCGTCCCCCGCGTCACGGAGCCCGCCTGAACGGCCTCCTCGCTCGTCTCCAAGTCGCCATCGCGGACCGCTACACCGTCGCCCGTGAGGTCGGCCGTGGCGGGATGGCGACGGTCTACCTGGGAGACGACCTCAGGCACGAACGGCCAGTAGCTATCAAGGTGCTCCATCCTGAGCTCGCCACGAGTCTCGGCGTCGAGCGCTTTCTGCGTGAGATCAAGACCGCAGCCGGGCTGACCCACCCCCATGTCGTGCCGCTGTACGATTCCGGCGAAGCCGACGGGCTGCTGTTCTACGTGATGCCCTTCATCGACGGCGAAACGCTGCGGCGGCGTCTGGAGCGCGAGCGCCAACTATCGATCGAGGACGCGGTCCGCATCGCGAGCGAGATTGCCGAGGCCCTCGGGTACGCCCACAGCCGCGGCATCGTGCACCGCGACATCAAGCCGGAGAACATCATGTTCTCCGCGGGCAGCGCCGTCGTGACCGACTTCGGGATCGCCCGCGCCGTGACGGTCGCGACGCTCGAGCCCCTCACGGCCGCCGGCGCCATCGTGGGCACGCCGGCCTACATGAGCCCGGAACAGGCGACGAGTGGCGCGTCGCTCGATGGCCGGTCGGACATCTACAGTCTCGGATGCGTGGTGTACGAGATGCTCACCGGGTCGGCGCCGTTCACGGGCACGACGGCGCAGGCGGTGATGGCGCGCCACTCGGTCGACCAAGTCCCGCCGATCCGCAGCGTGCGGCCAGCGGTGCGCGACGCCCTGGAGCGGGCCGTGCAGACGGCGCTCGCCAAGGTGCCGGCGGATCGGTTCGCGACGGCCGCCCAGTTCGCCGGCGCCCTGACCGCGCGCGAGGAACCCGGGCCCGACGGGGAGGGGGACGAGTCGATTGCGGTCTTGCCGTTCGCGAACCTGAGCGGCGATCCCGACTTTGAGTATTTCAGTGAGGCTATCGCCGAAGAGATTATCAACGCGCTCACCCAGCTGCCCGGCCTGCGAGTGGCCGCGCGCACCTCGTCGTTCGCGTTTCGCGGGCCGGCGACCGTTCTGGCCGAGGTCGGGTCGAAGCTCAAGGTGGCGACGGTGCTGGAGGGGAGCGTGCGCAAGGCAGGGAACCGGCTGCGCATCGGCGCCCAGCTCGTGAAGGTGGGCGACGGCTACCATCTCTGGTCGGAACGCTACGACCGCGAGATGACGGACGTCTTCGCGATCCAGGACGAGATCGCGAAGGCGATCGCCAACCGGCTCCGGGTCACCCTGGACGGTGAGGGGACGCCGCTGGTCACGCCGGCCACCGCGAATCTCGACGCCTACCATCTCTACCTGAAGGGGCGGTATTACCTGGCGCAGCGCGGACTCGGACTCAAGCGGGCGCTCGGGTGCTTCGATCAGGCGCTGGCGCTCGATCCGAACTACGCGCTGGCTCACGCGGGCCTCGCCGATGCCTGCACCGTGTTCGCGGAGTACGGGCTCGCGCCGCCCAACGCGCTCCGATCCAAGGCCCGCGCCGCCGTCCAGCGAGCCCTTGAGCTGGCACCCGACCTGGCTGAGGTCCATTGCGCCTCGGGAGCGCTAGCCTTCATCTGCGATTGGGACTGGCCGCGGGCCGCACGCGACTTGCGGCGTGCCGTCGAGCTGAATCCGCGCTCCGTGGCCGCACGGCAATGGCTTTCCTACTATCTGGTCTTCGTCGAGGGGCGGGCTGAGGAGGCGGTCGCCCAGGCCCGGCGTGCCGTGGAACTCGACCCGCTGGCGTCGTTGCTCACCATGCAGCTCGGCATGACGCTGATGGGCGCCGGGCGGTATGAAGAGGCCGCGGTGCCATTGCAGCGAGCGGCGGATCTCGCGCCCGCGATGTTCCTCCCCACGATCCACTTGGGGTTGCTGCACAACCATCTAGGTCGGAGCGATGAGGCCATCGCGCCGTTGGAGGTGGCGGTGACGGCGTCGGGACGCCACCCGTGGACGCTCGCGGCGCTGGCCGTCTGCTACAGCTCCCTTGGGCGGCTGGACGACGCGGAGGCAATTCGGGACGAGCTGCTCGCCCGGGCGCGGCGGGAGTACGTGCAGTCGACGGTATTGGCGACGATGAGCACGACGGCATCCTGGTCTACTCGAAGCGCTACCCCTTCTTCACCCGCCTCCAGACCGATCCACGGATGGAGCGCATCTATCGGCGCATCGGCTTCCCCGAGACGACGCGCTAGGGAGCCAACAGCACGAGCGCGTAGTCGCCCACGACCCGGAACCCGAGGAACAGGTACGCCCGCCGGGCGGCCTCGTTCGCCGGATCGGCGAACAACACGGCGCGGTGAACTCCCTGTTTCCGCGCCGCCAAGAGCGAGCCGGCGACGACCGCGCGGGCGTAGCCGCGGCCCCGGAATTCGGGTGGGGTCCACACGCCGCCGATTTGCACGATGTCGGGGAGCGTGGCGTTGAACACCGCGTGGGAGACCGGGGCCGCGCCGGCGAGGAGCAGCCAATCGCTTCCCCGCTGGTGCTGGAGTCGTACATCGTCCGTGCTCGCCTGGTGGAGCTCGGGGCCGTCGGCCGCGCCGAGCGCCTCGATGGCGAATCGCACTCGCCACGCGACCAGGAGCTCGAGCTCACCCTCCGCCGGATGACGGCAGCGCAGTGCGCCGCTCGCGAGCTGCGGCGGAACGACCAGCCGGGCGAGGTCGAGCGCATACAGCCCGTCCCGGCTGTCCTTGGTGGTCGGCGCCGCGCCCAGCCCGAGCGCCTGGCGCGCCGCGACGACCTGATCCCACGGCCCGGAGAAGCCGGTCACCGTGCGGCCCGACCGCCGCACCGCCTCGCGCGCCGCTGCCACGACGTGGCTCCGCTCCAGAGCCTGCACCAGGACCATCCCGTTCCAGCAGTGAGCTGCGACGCCCGCGATCCGCCCGCCCTCGAGCGCGGCTACGTACGTGGCTTGCATCGGCTCACCCCGGTCGGTGAGGCCGGCCGAGCGCGTGTTGGACCGGAGAAACATGGACGTGTCGGCGTGGCGCGCGAGGAACGTGTCGAGATCGGCCTCGTCGCCGCAGCGGAGCAGGCGGAGCTCGGACACCACTCAGTCGGTCGAGGCGGGGGGGCGCTGCAGCCGCAGAATCTTGAGTGACAGGCTGCGCGCCAAGATCCCGATCCCGGGCGGGTCACCCGCCCGCCGCGGCACGGCCCGGTAGATGAGGATCACGAGAATCCAGGTGAGCCAGCTGGACCGCTCGCTCCACGACAGCCCCGCGAGCATCAGCCACGGCTGGGTGTAGGCGGCGGTCCACGCCTGCCACTCGCCTTGAGCGAGCGCGATCGGACGGGCGATCACGCGGTTTGACCGGTATCCCTGGGCGCTCGGGCTCGAGAGGTTCCACACGCACGTCACCTGGCCCCAGCCGTGATTGTCGCTTGCGCCCACCACGAGCAGGTCGTGCGACTCGGCCACCTGGAGCACGCGCTCGCGCGCCGCCGCCGGGAAGCCGATCGCCTTGGGTGCGCAGTTCACGATCTCGAAGCCATCGGCTCCGGCGGCCACGAAGTCGTCCAGATCGGCCCAGTGGTTCCGCCAGTATTCGGGA
>QHUD01000096.1 GCA_003221085.1 Gemmatimonadota bacterium | reverse complement strand
GCATCCTGCTCTCGCTGTCGCAGGTGTTCGAGCAGAGTCTGTATCTCTCGGACCTGTTCACCTTCTTCGACGTGCAGCCGCGCGTGACGTCCAAACCGGGGGCGCAGCCTGTCCCCGTGCCGATCCGTCGGGGATTCGAGTTCCAGGACGTGGGGTTCCGCTACCCGGGCTCGGACCGCTGGGCGGTGCGCCACCTGACGTTCACGTTCGAGCCGGAGGAGCGGATCGCGCTGGTGGGAGAGAACGGGGCGGGCAAGACGACGCTCGTGAAGCTGCTCGCGCGGCTGTACGATCCGGACGAGGGCCGCATCCTGCTCGACGGCGTGGACCTGCGGGAGTACGACTTGAACAGCCTGCGGCGGAACATCGGCGTCATCTTCCAGGACTTCGTCCGCTACGACTTCGTCCTGAAAGAGAACATCGGGGTGAGCCAGGTCGAGGCGCTGGAGGACGACGCGCGCGTGCGCGAAGCCGCGCGCCGCAGCCTGGCCGACTCGGTCGCCTCGCGTCTCGCACGAGGCTACGACCAGATGCTCGGCCGGCGGTTCGACGGCGGGGTCGAGCTGTCGGGGGGTGAGTGGCAGAAGGTCGCGCTGGGCCGGGCGTATATGCGCGATGCCCAGGTCCTGATCCTGGACGAGCCCACCGCGTCGCTCGACGCGCGTGCTGAGTACGAGGTGTTCCTGCGGTTCGCGGAGTTGACTAAGGGGAGGATGGCCGTGCTCATCTCGCATCGCTTCTCGACGGTGCGGATGGCGGACCGCATCCTGGTGCTCCAGGGCGGCGAGCTGGTGGACCAGGGGACGCACGAGGAGCTGGTGGCACGGGGAGGGCTCTACGCCGAGCTGTTCAGCCTGCAGGCGGCGGGGTATCGGTAAGAAGGCGGCGTTCACAGTTAAGGAGGGCACATGTCGACGATGAGTCAGCGGTTCCTCACGCTGGCGTTCGCGACTCTCGCGGTTGGCATGCCATTGCACGCGCAACGCAAGACGAACCTTCTCAAGGCCGATGAGATCGAGCGGGCGAAGTTGGGCACGTCCACGGCGTACGAAGTCGTCGAGATGCTGCGCCCGCGCTGGCTTTCGAAGCACGAGCTCGCGCGGATTCCGGGGACGCCTACTGAAGCGCTGCAGGACGTCAGCGTTCGAGTCTGGCTGAACGGGCACAACGCCGGCAATGCGGACTACCTCAGGACGATTCCGGCGGAACGGGTCCTGGAAATGCGTTGGTACAGCGCGACCGAGGCGGCGAACCACTTCGGGCCCACGGACGGCAATGCGGCCATTGAAGTGATGCTCCAGCGATAACCGCGTTCAATTGACGAGGGCATGTGCGCACAGTCACGCTAGCGCTGCTTACGCTGCCGATCGCGGCACTCGCGGGAAGCGCGCCGCTGCAAGCGCAGCACCGGTCGAGCAGCGTCCTCACCTTCGAGGAGATCGACCGGGCGAGAGCGAACAGCGCGGCACACACGGCGTACGATATCGTGCGGATGCTGCGGCCGCGCTGGCTTCAGCAGCGCGAGCCGCTCCCGGCAACTCCGGGCGCCGCGCGCGAGAACCCTCCCCTCATGGTTTACGTGAACGAGGTCAGCATGGGTGGCGCCGATGTCCTGAGCACCATTCCGGTGGAGACTGTCCTGGAGCTGCATTGGCTCAGCTCGAACGAGGCGGCGGGCCGCTACGGGACCCCCGACGGCCTGGCCGCCATCATGGTGACGCTGAAAACATGGTGATGCTGAAAAGCTAGCGGTCTTCGGGACCGAGCCTGTAGCACCATGCCTCTCCCTCGAGCACCGTTTCTCCCGTCTGCCGGGTCACCTTGATCGCGAGCTGGCACACCGGCTTCGTTGCGTGCACGCTCACCACCAGGGCGTCGGCCGTGATCGTGTCGCCGATATAGACCGGTGCGGTGAACTTCCAGTTCTGGCTCAGGAACACGGTGCCCGGCCCGGGAAGGTCCATCGCAACCAGGGCATGCAGCAGGCCGGTGGTGAGGCCGCCCTGCACGACGGGCCGCCCGAACTTGGTCCGCGCCACGAACTCCCGGTCGAAGTGGAGCGGGTTGTAGTCGCCCGTGAGCTCTGCGAAGGTCTTCACGTGATCAGCGGTGAGCGTGAGGCTGCGGGACGCCCGCTTGCCGACGGTGACCTTCACCGAGTGCGCTCCAGCGCGGCGACGAACGGCCCGAAGTACTCCTTCCACACGGCCGCCACGGTGTGCGTGCCGTGGCCTCGCGTCCGCTCGCTCGTGGGAATCAGGACGTAACGGGCGCGCTTCACCTTGGGAATCAGGCGCTCCATGAGCCCGAGCTCCGGCGGATTGATGAAGTCGTCGGCCGAGTTGATCGCGAGCACCGGTACGGCGATGCGATCGAGGGCGGGCCTCGGGTCGTAGTCGCGCGAGGCGTCCACCTGGTACAGGAGGTCGTTGGCGTCGGTTTCCGCAAAGCGGGTCTCGAGCCAGCGAGTGATGTACGCGTCGGCGGAATCGCGAGTGGGCGCGACCTGCTGCAGCACGAGTGGGGCGCTCCCGGCGATGAACAGCAGCTCGAGGGCGGCGCGCAGCCCGCGTGGCTGGCTCGCGTAGTCGCCGCCCTTCCAGTCGGGGTCGGTCCTGATGTCGTCGATGATCATCCTGCGCCACGTGCGGTTCCGCCCCGCGATCTGCGTCGGGATGCAGGCGAGGGGAACCACACCGTCGATAGCGTCGGGATAGCGCTCCGCCCAGAGCCAGCTGTGCATGCAGCCCATTGACGTGCCCATCACGAGGAGCAGGTGAGTCACGTGCAGTCCCTCTGTGACCAGCCGGTACTGCGCCGTCACCATGTCCTCGTAAGCGTAGCGCGGGAATCGCGCGCGCAGCCCGTCGCTCGGCTTGGAGGAACGGCCGTGTCCGATGTTGTCGGGCAGGATGAGGTAATGCGTGGCGGTATCGAGCGCCTGGCCGGCGCCGTACAGCTCGCCCGCGAACAGCGGCGACAGGAACTGTCCGCCCGACCCTCCCGTGCCATGCAGGATCAGGACCGCGTTCCGAGCGAGGCCGGCGGCGTCGCGCCGCGGGCGGCCGAGCGTGCGGTAGTGAAGCCGCAGCTCGGGCAGCACCTCGCCGCTCGCGAATCGGAAGTTGTTGATGACGAAGCTAGCGGTGTCTCCCTGGGCTGCCACCGCCGCGAGCAACAGGAGCATCCCCGCGCTCATGCCAGATAGCGCTCGCGCAGGATCGCGACGTGATGACGCTCGTGCCCTGCGATGATCCAGGCGAGCGCGCGCACGGTGATCGGGTTGTTGTTCGCGGTCCCGCGGCGCGCCAGGGCGTCCGCATCCAGGCCCGAAAACAGCGCGATGGTGGCCCGCCGCACCGCATCGAGCTCGGCCGCGAGGTCCTTGAGGGATCGCGCGTCGAACCGTCCGGCCGGCACCCACGCCTTCTCGTCGAACCCCGGGAGGGGGTTCCCGTCGGCCCGCGCGAATCCCAGTGCGCGGTAACAGAACACGCGCTCGCTGTCCATCACGTGGCCGACCACCTCCTTGATGCTCCACTTCCCCGGCGCGTACCGATGCAGGGCTTTCGCATCTGACAGGCCGGCGAGTAGCTGCTGCGTCTCCCGCCGGCTCAGGGCGCGGGATCGTCACGCAGCCCTCCGCGGTCCCTTGGGCGTACCCGCCTTGCCCTTGGCGGGCCGGGGGAACCGGGCGAGTCGTGCCTGGGCGTCGGGCATCCGCAGGATGACTTGCTCCAGCTTGTCGAGGTACCCGGGGTTGTTGAGCAGCCCGCGCAGCTCGGTGAGGAAAGGCTTGAGCCTGGCGTACACCATGATGTGCTCGCCGTTCACGTCGGCGAACATCTGGTCCTCGATGGCACCGTGCAGGACGAGCGACGCGGCCATGTTCCAGTACGTCGTCACCATGCGATACGGGGCGCTGCGCTTGCCACGGTAGACCTCGAGCACCTCCTCGGCGCTCGCGGGCTTGAACTGCTCGCGGAACCACGCCCGTGCCTTGCGCAACACCGGCTCGCGGCGCAGGTCGTACAGCTTGAGCAGCAGATCGGCACTTTCGTATTTGGTGGTCACGGGTTCGCTCCGGTAGTAGGACGATCAGGAAGCTAGGGGGACGCCTGCTTCGCGGCGACCCAGGCTCGCCAGGTCTCCTCCGCCGGGCCCACGGTCAGCAGCTGCTGGTGGCGGACCAACGGCATCCGGAGGAGCAAGGGCTCGAGTGTGAGTTTTTCGAGCCAACGCTCCTCGGAGAGCAGCGCCGCCTGGAGGCCGAGCTCGGTGAAGCGCTTCGCGTCCCGGTCGATCAGAGCCTGCACGCCGAATTTCTGCGCGAAGCGTCGCAGCTCCCCGGGGGCCGCGGCGCGCTCGTTCAGGTCCACGAAGTGCGTCTTGACGCGGCGCTCGGCGAAGAAGCGGAGCGCGGCGCGGGTTTCGGCGCTCTTTCGGACCCCGAAAATCTGGACCTCCACTCAGCTTCCCGTGGAGAACCGGACCGCGCCCAGGTCCACCAGTCCCTGGAGGGTCTGGCGCAGCTCGACCACCTGCAGGCCCGTACCGGCCGCCAGTTCCTCGAGCGTCCGCTTACCGTCGGCCAGCTCGATCACCGCGACCACGCCCTCATCGCTCTTCGCCACGGCGACTCGTCCATGCGGCGACCGGGCGACGAGCAGCTTGGTGCGCCGCTCGGGGGCCTGAGGTAGCTCCGTCCAGGGCTGAAGGAGCTTGGGCAACACGGTGGGAAGGTCGTAGGCCAGGTCCAACAGCACCGTTCCCTCTACCTTCTCGGGAGCGTACCGCTCCCGGCTCCCCGCTCCCTCTGTCGGAGTACCATCCCGCCAGGCCCTTGGTCCCGCCTCGACCACCATCATGGCCTCCTCGTAGCGCAACAGGTCCGCGAGGTAGGGGACGGGCGCACCGCCGGCGGCGACGTGTGCCGTCACGAGCTGCGCCACCGACATCGCGGTCTCGCGACTGCCGAGCACGAGCGTGGGGAGTAGCGCATCGAAGGCGGGGGACTTGAGGACTGCTTCGGGCGCACGGCCCGTCACCCGGGTAAGAGCGCGCGAGTACTTGAAAAAGTGGACGATCCGCTCGTAGTAGAAATGTCGCGCCAGGAAGTGTGCGTAGCGTTCCAAGCGGTCGGGATCGGCGAGCCCCCGGCGCCGCCAATCGGCCGACGCGCGGTAGGGTGCATCGGCGAGCGCGCGAATCACGTCGTCCTGCAGGGCGCGATCGCTCGGTACGCGGGTCACGGCGGATCGGAGTGGTCACACGGCCGCAACCGCACCACCGCCGTCCGACCGTCGGAGACCACTCTTTGGCCGGAGGCGTTTCGTGCTTCGGTGATCGCGCCGGGGAGACGCATGTAGGCCATGAGATCGCCGCACCCGCTCGCCTCGAGATCGCGCACCACGCGGTCTCGCTCCCAATCGATGTGCGACTCGATGCGATGCGTGGCCTGCGGCTCCCACGGCCTGAAAAGCACCCCGATGTCCTTGTTCCCGGCGCCGACCCAGACGAGTGAGAGACTGTCGAGCAGCCAGATCCGAATATGGTGACGAACTCGGACACTCGGACCCGCCAGCTCGTAGGCAAGGTCCTGCGGGCGTCCCTCGAAGTACTGGGTGCTGACGGGGGCCGTGATCGCCGGCCGGCTCGCGATGGCGGCGGTCACCTCCCGCGTCACACTCAGGAAGGACCGCTTCTGCGTGGGAAGCCAGCCGGCCGCTCGAAACGCGCTGTCGATCTCGGCTGCCGTGCCGAGCAGCAGCACGTTGAACGGATCGCCCAGCACCGTCCCCGCGCGGTTTTCGGAGCGCGGGACGAACTTCGGCAGCGCCGGCATTTCGGTCAGCTCGCGATGTGCCGCCACAGGGTCGCACCGGTCCGGACTCGGGAGCAGGAGCGGCTCGGTGAGCCGGATGCCGCCCATCTCGCCCGCGAGGATGCGCACCGGGGGCCCCCGGCGTATCAGTGAGAATCCGCCGACCACCGTCACCGGGATGGCGTCGAAGTCCATGGCCGCCACGACACCGGCCGGAACGAGCTTCTTGCCGACGCCGCCCACGGAGGTCTTGCCGCTGGACACGAGCCCGGAGTCGGTGACGGCGCCCGGCTTGGCGTACTCGAGCGTGTCGAGCACACCGGAGATCGCCACCCAGTGACCCGAGCGCACTTCCAGGGAATCGAACCGCAGCCCCAACCGGCCGTGCCGGCCGAACCGACCCCCACCCTTCGAGACCACGACCCGCCCCTTCGCCCTGACGTAGGGC
Source organism: Gemmatimonadota bacterium (assembly GCA_003221085.1). Classification (GTDB taxonomy): domain Bacteria; phylum Gemmatimonadota; class Gemmatimonadetes; order Gemmatimonadales; family GWC2-71-9; genus AG41. The sequence goes on along the minus strand of QHUD01000096.1, from coordinate 12,587 downwards.
GGGACCAGGACGCAGGAGTCCTGCACCAGGGCCCCCATCGTCTGCACCAGCACGCCCGTCCCGACGGTGTCCCTGCAGCTGGTGATCCGTTGCACGAACCGAATCGGGATGCGCGTGCCCGCGGGAATCACCGCGTCGGCCCGGAGCAGCGCGAGCAGGGCGAGTGCGAGCGGCTTCACAGCGCCCCCCGAATCCGTTCCACGCTTCGCAACAGGACCTCCGCCGTCAGGGAAGGCGAAAACGCGTCAAACGTGACGGCTTTGGCCCGCGGGCAGCGGCTCACGGCATGCCCGGCGAAGCCCAACATCTCGTCCGTGGGCTCGGCCGGCGCGATCCACGGGCCCCCGAGGTCGGCGTCGTCCTCCACGCCCGCGACGTGCAGCTCCACCACGTGCTCGAGCGGGAACTCGGCGAGCCAGCGCTCCGGCGCCATGTCGCGGTAGTGCGCCTCGAGCCAGACGTGCGGCAGATCGAGCAGGAAGCCAGCGCCCGTCGCGTCGAAGAACCGGTGCAGCCACGTCGGCTCCGGCATCTGGCTCGCTTTGACGTCGAAAAACCCCGGGATGTTCTCCATGACGAGCGGCTGGTCGAGGCGCGCCTGGAGCGCGCAAGCGTTGCGGACAAAGCGGTCGAGGAACTCCTCCGTGTACAGCGGTGGGAACACGTAGTTCAGGTTGTAGCTGCCGTCCTCGGTGTGAAGACACTGGAAGTGCTCCGCAACCCAGGGGGAGCGGTACAGCTCGGCGAGCGTGCGGGCACGCCGGATCGAGCGCTCGTCGAGCGGTTCGGAGAGCTGCCCGAGGTAGTCATGCAACAGCAGGGTATAGCGTCCGCGGATCGCCGGCCACCACGGGTCGCTCGCCGCGGGGGGATCGGCCATGGCGAGATGATCGATGCCGGTCACCGCCGCGAGCTCGCGCCCGAGGTGAGGGTTATAGAACGCGCCGACCATCAATTCCTCATTGCGCACTAGTCTAGTAACCCCCGTTCGGCGAGTTGGTCACAGAATACCTTGACCTGCGCCGCGACCATGGGGGTCGCGCTACCGTCCGTCCACAGGGCGGCGATCGTCTCCGCGCTCGTTTGGCCGTCCAGCCGCTCGACGATGAAGCGCTCGCGCTCGCCCCAGGTGGCGGCTTGCCGCTTGAGGTCGTCCGAGGCGCGGACCGGCGGGAATGCGTCTGCGACGATGCGATCGACCTCGGCCAAGGTGCTAGGTGTCAGAGGTTGGGTGCCAGCAAAATTCTGCTCGACTTGCTCCGTACTGCGCGCTCCCGCCAGGACAATACTGACGCCGGACTGGGCGAGGACCCATGCGAGCGCGAGCGCCGGCAGCGGTATGTCGAGCCGCCGGGCGATCGGGGAGAGCCGCCCCACCACCGCGCGCCGGCGATCGAACTCTTTGCCCTTGAACCAATAGATCTTGCGTCGGTGATCCGCCGCGGGAAACTCCGGTGGGGCGGCGTACTTCCCGGTCAGGAATCCCGCCGCGAGGGGCCGGTAGGCAAGAAACGCGACCTGACGCTCGCGGCACAGCGGCAGCTCCCGCTGCTCAACGTCCCGATCGAACAAGTTATAGGGGCCTTGGTAGGCGACCACAGGGGCGATCTCCAGCGCCCGCGCCAACTGGCGGTGCGTGGCATTGCAGAGCCCGATCGCCAGGGCCTTACCCTGCTCCTGCAGGGTATGCAGCTGCTCGAGCTGCCGCTCCCAGCCTTCCAGCGCTTCGTGCAGCTGTATCAGATCCACGTAGTCGGTTGCGAGACGCCGCAGGGACCCCTCGAGCGAGCGGCGGGGGTCGTCGCGCGGGCCGACTTTGGTGGCGATGGCGACGTGGTCGCGCTCGGACTTGAGTGCCTGGCCCAGGAGGCTTTCGGATACGCCGTCGCCGTAGGTGGGGGCGGTGTCGAAGCAGGTGATGCCGAGCTCGAGGGCGCGGCGGACGGCGGCGAGGCGATCACGTTCGGCCGCGGTTACGCCCCACTCCGTTCCCCCCACCGCCCAGGCTCCGAACCCCAGGCGCGGTTCGGAGGTCAAGAAACGCAGCGGGGGCCCGACGTCAGTCCGGGCCCCCGGGTGCATCTGCACCGCTCCCTTAGGAGTGGCAGGTGGGCACCAGCTCCGCCGTCTCGACGATCTCGGGACGATGACAGCTGGGCACGAGCTCCTGCATCTCGACGATCTGCATACATCCTCCTTCGCAAGGATACAATCAGGACGGCCGTTCGGAGAATCCTACGGGTTGCCGTCACACCCGTCAACCGGTAACTCTCAACGCTTGATGATCTCGATTCATGCCCTGCTGACGGAGAACGCTCTCGCGGACGAATTCGTTTCCGCCTTTCACGCGAGGCGGCTGCCGGAGAAGTTCTTTTATTGGTTCCCGCTGTCGGTGCGCGCCTGGCTGGCGCTCTGCTCGGACGGCGCCTATCGCAATTTCGTGCGCTCGCGCTCGTTGATCGCGCGTTCCCGCGCGGAGCTGGCGCGCCTGTTTCCGGTCGCCCCGCTCGAGGTCGTGAGCCTGGGCGCGGGCCAGGGCGACAAGGATCTGTTGCTGCTCGAGGCGCTGCGCGAGCGGGGCGCGCGGGTGTCCTACGTCCCGGTGGATACGAGCCAGGCCCTGCTCGAGATGGCGTGCGCCGGCGCGCTCGCCGCGGGGTTCCCGGCGCAGGGGATCAAGGCGGACTTCACGCTCCCGACCCATTTGAAGGCGCTCGCTGCGGAGCCCGAGGCACCACCGCGGCTCGTGCTGCTCATCGGGAACACACTGGGTGCATTTGATCCCATCGCCGAGGCGCGCGAGTTGACGCGGCTGCTGCGGCCGGGCGACGCGCTCCTCGTGGACGGCGAGGTCTACGCCGGCGACGCGACGGTCGCGGGCTACGACAATCCCTTGAACCGTCGCTTCGCCTGGGCGCCGCTCAACGCGGTCGGCATCCGTGACACCGACGGTGAGCTGGTGTTCGAAGCGGCTGATGACACGCGTCTCCCCGGGCTGCATCTGATCCCCAAGCACTTCCGGGCGGCCCGGGACGTGGAGGCCCTGCTCGGCGGCGAAGCCCTGCGGCTGGCCCGGGGAGAACGGCTCGCCATGAACCATTCGTACAAGTACGCCGCGGACACGTTCCTGCGGATTCTCTCCGAGGCCGGGCTCGCGGTCCGCTGGCAGGGACGGAGCGACGACGAACGGTTTCTCATGGTTCTCGCCTCGCCGCAGTGAGCCCGGCGCTCGAAGTGCGCGGGCTCGGCTACCGACTGCCGGGAAAGGGAAAAGAAACGGGAAACGGACGCTTCCTTGTGCGGGACGTCTCTTTCACCGTCGGCGTCGGAGAGACGCTCGTGCTGTTGGGCCGTAGCGGGTCCGGGAAGACCACCACCCTCAAACTCATCAATCGCCTGCTCGAGCCGACATCCGGCGAGGTTCAGGTCGCGGGCGAGCGTGCGGCCGACCTGCCGGTGACGCGCTTGCGGCGCCGGATCGGCTATGTGATTCAGGACGTGGGGCTGTTCCCCCACTTCACGGTGGAGCGCAACGTGGGGCTCGTCCCACGGCTCGACGGATGGCCGCCGGCGCGCATCGACGCGCGGGTTGGCGAGCTGCTGACACTCGTGGGACTCGACCCCGACACCTTCGCCAAGCGCTATCCGCACGAGCTGTCCGGAGGACAGCGCCAGCGGGTAGGAGTGGCGCGTGCCCTGGCCGCCGATCCGCCGCTGCTGCTCCTGGACGAGCCGTTCGGCGCGCTCGATCCGATCACGCGCGTGGAGCTGCAGCGCGAGTTCGCGGCGCTCGAGGGGCGGCTCGGCAAAGCCATGGTCTTCGTGACCCACGACGTGCGCGAGGGACTGTTGCTCGGTACGCGCATCGGGCTCATGCTCGAGGGCCGGCTCGCGTTCCTCGGCACGCAGGACGAATTCCGCCGGAGCGAGCATCCGGAGGTGCGGAAGTTCATGGAGGCGGCGTGAGTCTCTTGAGCTTCTACGCCCGCAACTCGCAGGAAGTCCTGGGACTCGTGGGCCAGCACCTGTATCTGGTCGCGATCTCAACCGGCACGGCGATCGTGATCGGCGTCCCTCTGGGCATCCTGCTCACCCGCCGGCCGGCGTGGCGGGGCCCGGTGCTGGGTGTGGCGAACGTGTTCCAGACAGTACCGAGCCTCGCGCTGTTCGGGTTCCTCATCCCCCTGCCGTTCATCGGCGGCATCGGCGCGACGACCGCCATCGTGGCGCTGGTCCTGTATGCGCTCCTGCCCATCATTCGCAACACCTACGAGGGCGTAGCCGGCGTCGACCCCGCGGTGCGGGAGGCGGCGCGGGGGATGGGAATGACCGACCGGCAGCTGCTCACGCAGGTCGAGCTGCCGCTCGGCTTCGGCGTGATCCTGGCGGGCGTGCGCGTCGCGACGGTCGTGAGCGTGGGCACGGCGACCATCGCGGCCGCCATCGGCGCCGGGGGGCTGGGCGTGTACATCTTCCGTGGCGTGGCGGTCGTGGATGACACCTTGATCCTCGCGGGCGCCCTGCCCGCGGCCCTCATGGCGCTCGGCGCCGACGCGCTGTTGGGCGTTGCGGAGCGGCGCTTTGCGTGGCGGGCGCGATGACGCGCGGACGGTGGCTCTGCTCGGCGGCCGTGATCCTCACGGGATGCGGCCATCGCGACCGGGTCGTGGTGGGCTCCAAGAACTTCACCGAGTCCGACCTGCTGGGCGAGATCGTGGCACAGCAGATCGAACGGCGCACGGGTCTACCGGTCGAGCGACGCTTCCATCTGGGGGGCACGTTTGTGTGCCACCAGGCCATCACGTCGGGCCAGATCGACGTGTACGTCGAGTACAGCGGGACCGCGTACACGGCGGTCCTGAAGCACGCGCCCGTCGCCGATCGCGACAGCGTCTATCGCACCGTTGCGCGCGACTACGCCCAACGGTTCGGCCTCGCGTGGAGCAAGCCGTTCGGCTTCAACAACACGTTCGCTATCACAGTCCGGCGGCGCGACGCCACGCGCTACGGCCTGGCGCGCATCTCCGACCTGGCGCGCCTCGCGCCGCGCTGGAAGGCGGGATTCGGCTACGAGTTCCTGGAGCGCGCCGACGGGTTTCGGGGACTCGCGAGCGTGTACGGACTGCGGTTCGCGGCGCCGCCCACCGCGATGGACCTGGGGCTGACGTATCGGGCGCTGGCGGAGGGGAAGGTGGACGTGATCGCCGGAAACTCGACGGACGGCCAGATCGAGGGCCTGGACCTCGTGGTGCTGGAGGACGATCGCCACTACTTCCCGCCATATGAAGCGGCCCCGGTGATTCGGCAGGCGGCGATCCAACGACACCCGGAGATCGCGGCGGCCCTCGCCCAGCTCGCGGGCCGCCTTTCGGATGCCGACATGCGGCGACTCAACGCTTTCGCGGACGTCGAGCACCGAGATATCGCGACTATCGCACGGGATTGGTTGCGCGCGGCCGTGCCGTGAGAGGGAGGGCGCGCCTGCAGCTCGTGCTCGCCGCCACATGCTTCTCGACGGCGGGGGCAGCCATCAAAGGGTGCACGTTCGGCGCCTCGCAGATCGCCGCGTTCCGCGCGCTGGTGGCGATGCTGGCGATACTCGCACTGATCCCCGAAGCGCGCCGCCGGTGGACGTGGCGCGTGGGGCTCGTGGGAGTGGCGTACGCGGCCGCGGGGCTGCTGTTCGTGTTCGCGAACAAGCTGACGACGGCCGCCAACACCGTCTTCCTCCAGGCGACGAACCCGCTGTTCGTCGTCGCGCTGGCGCCGTGGCTCCTGCGCGAGCGCGTGCGGGCGGCGGACCTGGCGTTCATGGGCGTGCTGGCCGCGGGCCTCGCGCTGCTGTTCGTCGGGGGCCAGCGACACTTCGCCACCGCGCCCGATCCTGTCCTCGGCAACCTGCTCGCGGCGGGGAGCGCGCTGGCCTGGGCGTTCACGGTCACGGGCTACCGCTGGCTGGCGCGCCAACGGAGTGAACACGCTGCGGACCACGGCCCGATCGCGAGCGCGGCGGCGTGCGGTAATCTGATTGTGTTCCTGGTCTCGTTGCCGAGGGCGCTTCCCCTCGCGGCCGGGCGTACCGCCGACTGGCTGATCGTGATCTATCTTGGCGTGTTTCAGCTCGGCCTCGCCTACGTGTTCCTGTCGCGCGCGATCACCCAGATGCCCGCCCTCGACGCGTCGCTGTTCCTGCTCGTCGAGCCGGCGCTGAGTCCCGTGTGGGCGTGGCTCGCGCACGGCGAGACCCCGGGCCCCCTGGCGGTGATCGGGGGCGCCGTGATCCTCACGGCGACGGCACTCAAGGCGTGGACCGACACCCCGGTTGTGGCGGCGTGAACCCGCGCACGATCATCCGCACGTATTTCGCCATCACCGGCCTCTTCAATCTGGCGATGTCGCTCATCTGGGGCATCGACACCCTCTTCAAGATGGGCGCCGGCCTCGACATCCAGCAGGTGCTCCTCACCAACGCGGCGTTCACGGTCGGGTCGATGGTGTTCGAGATTCCGACGGGAGTCGTGGCGGACACAGTGGGGCGGCGCGTGTCGCTCCTGCTGTGTCTCGTCACCTTGTTCGTGACGACGCTGCTCTACGTGGCCATCGCGTGGCGCGGCTGGGGATTCTGGGCCTTCATGTGGGTCTCGGTCTTCCTCGGACTGGGGTACACGTTCTACACGGGGGCCGTGGACGCGTGGCTGGTCGACGCCCTCAAGGCCAGCGGCTACGACGAGCCGCTCGAGCGCGTGTTCTCTCGAGGGCAGATGCTCTTCGGGGCCGCCATGCTCGTCGGCACGGTCGGCGGCGGCCTGCTGGGCCAGATCCGCCTCGACATTCCCTACGTGGTGCGCGCCGCTCTGGTCGTGCCGCTGTTCCTGCTGGCGTGGTTCCGCATGCCGGAGGTCGGGTTCACCCCACGGGCATTGCAGTTCAGGCGCGTGCCGGCGGAGCTGCGGCGCGTGTTCGTGGAGGGCCTGCGCTACGGGCTGAGCAATCCCGTCATCCGACCCGTGATGCTCGCGTCACTCGTCTCCATGAGCTTCATGATCTTCGGGTTCTACAGCTGGCAGCGCTACTTCCTCGATCTCCTCGGGCGCGACCTCGCGTGGGTGGACGGGGTGATCAGTGCGCTGGTCGGCGTGAGTCTCATCGTGGGCAACGCCCTCGTCGCGCCGCTGTCTCGCGTGGTGCGGACGCGGACCGGACTGCTCATGCTCTCGGCCGGCGCCCAGGCGGTGCTGGCGGTAGCGTGCGGTCTGCTGACCAACTTCTTCCTCGTCGTAGGGCTGTACCTCTTGTACGGTGTGGCCATCGGGGTCGCGATGCCGGTGAGGCAGGCCTATCTGAACGCACACATCCCTTCGGCCCAGCGGGCGACGATCCTGTCGCTCGACTCGATGTTCGCGAGCAGCGGCGGCGTGCTCGGGCAGTCGGTGTGGGGGTGGATGGCGCGGACGCGGTCGATCGGCGCCGCGTGGGCGTGGAGCGGGCTGACACTACTGTTGGGCATCCCACTCTATTGGCTCGCCCGGCGGCGCGACCGGCATTTGGACAGGATAGACTAGACGGTTAGACGTCGAGACGGCGAGCGGTGATCAGGAAGGAGGGGCCAGGAAATCCTTCCTGACCCCTCGTCACTACCCGCCGCTGGCCGTCTCGACGTCTAGCCGTCTGCACTAGTCTGCTACTTACTGCTGTCCTCTTTCTCCTGCTTGTCCTCGTGCAGATCCTTCCGATCCTGCCGTAGGTCCTTGCGATCCCGGCGCGCGTCGCGCACGTCGTGGCGGCGATCCCGCCGGTCCTGCCGAATGTCACGACGATCCTGCCGCAGATCCTTACGCTCCTGGCGCGCGTCCTTTGGGTCGCCGTTCTTGACGTCCTCCCGGATTTCCTTCTGGTCCTCACGGACGTCCTTGCGGTCCTGTTGGATGTCCTTGGTGTCTTTGTGGATGTCCTTGCGATCGCCGCGTAGGTCCCGGCGGTCGTGACGCACATCTTTGCGAGCGTGCTTGGCGTCGCCCGAGTTCTGAGCCGACAGCACCGCAGGTGCGCTCACGACGAGCGCCAGCGCGGCAAAGAGAGCAACAGGACGTCGCATGTGTGGTCCCGGTTGGGGTTCGCAGATAAGACCCCACCACCGCCAGAGTGTTAACAGCGTGATGCCGGTCACGCACGGTCTATCACTAGTCGCGCGTGATCCGCAGGCGCACCGGCGGTGTTTGCAGCGGCGCGGCGTCGGTTGGGAGCACGCCCTGGACGGTGTAGACGCCTGGTGAGACGGTGCCTCCCGCGTTCGTCCGCTGGGTCCACACGTCCTTCAGCTCCAGGGTCTCGCCCGACGCGAGGGTCTTGACCTGCAGGATTTGCTGGCTCGACGCCCCTTCCAGCCGCCGCCACACGACCCGCCCGTCAGGGCCGGCGACGATGATATCGAAGGTGATGCTTCGTCCGAGGACGTAGAGATCCACCTTCCGCTTGCTGGCGTTGGTGAGACGCAGCGTCATGGGCACCGGCTTGCCGAGACGCACCGAGCGGGGCGTGACGACGACGAAGCGGAGCGAGGTCGGGCGCTGGGGAGTGGCCGTCACGGTCGGTACGAGGACGCCGAGGCAGCAACCGAGGACCGTGGCGAGACCCGGCCACCGGCGCCGGGCCCCACCACGGGATGCTCCCATCGCGTCCGGACTTAGAACGTCGTGAGCGGGCCGAGCTCCCGCTCGATGTTCGGAATCGGGCTGTAGACGAACTGCGTGCCCCCGGAGTTGCCGCCCCACAGGATGCCCAGGAGCTGGACGGTCGAGCCGCCGGTCTGCCCGAACACATCGGAGCCAGAGTCGCCGGGGCCGACGCCCGCGCTGACGAACGTCTGGCACAGCAGGACGATCCTGGTGCCCGACACGCCCGTGTTGACGCAGGTGTTGGTGACGGTCCCCTGGGTCCAGCCCGTGGTTCGTCCGACTTTGTTCACCACGTCGCCGACGATCGCGACACCTTCACTGCTGACTTGGAAGGCTCCGGTGATATCGAGCGCCCCGTTGTTGGGGCCGCTGGTCTGGGCGATCCCGCCCAGGGTGAAGGGAATCCCAGTCGCGTAAGCCGCGCGCGCGGCGTCGCTGTAGCGGCACACTCGCTTCTTGGGGCAGCGACTGCCCCGGAAGTAGACGGGATCGTCCACTTCCGTGCCGATCGAAACGGGATCGACGCTCTGCAGGGGCTGGTAGTAGACCGTCCCTTCGGTCCCGCCTTGGACGTTCGTGCAGTGGGACGCGGTCACGAACGAATTCTGCCCGTTGCTCACCGCGTTGAATCCGAGCGAGCAGAGGAAGTTCCCGAAGTGGATCTGCAGGCCGGCCACGATCGGGCGCACGTCGTCCCGCAAGGTGGCGACGTTGTGAATTGGGTCCGTTTCTTGGACGACGAGCGCCTCGGCCGGCACGCCGAGCCGCAGGGCGAGACGGCGCACCTTGACGTGCGACGCGCCGGGCTCCACCGCCACCAGCACGCGGTTCGCCGCCTCGTCGAGATCGACGAAAACCACGCCCCCTTCGGCGAACGCCTCGTCGGAAACCCGCCCGACCCAGCGGTCCAGATCGCCGTACGTGAACCGGCCGCGAAGTATCTGAATCTGCGAGGGCGCGAAGCCCCGGGCGCGCGCGAACCCTCCGAGCGCGCGTTCCACCATCGCGCGCTGGCCGTCGTCGCTGACGTAGACGGTAGGGACACCGTGATCGAGGAACAAGCCACCGAAGCCCGGGATGACGCGTGCCAGTGTGGCGACGTCCGGAGCCTGCACGGCTTGCACCCCGGAAAGCGCGCGGGCGGCCGAGTCTGGCGGCGCCGTGGCGTCACTGCACGCGGTGCCGAGCGCGACCGCGGCTATCGGCAGGAGGCGGACGGCGAGAGCATGACGGGACATGAGGAACACCTCCAGTAGGGGTGGACCGAGGCAACAACCTGCTATCCGTCCCGGCGTGGCGCCAGCGCGCGTAACGCTCGTTGCGGTAGCGCAACGAAAACCCCTCGCAGTTCTGTTGGGTGTAGATTGTGCCCCCATGAAAGACCGCAGCGAGATCGGGATCGACGAGGCGACCGCCCGCTACGAGTCGTGGCTCGCCGGGCGGATACCGCTCGTCCAACGCGACCTCGAGGCGAAGCATCGGGCGATGAGCGCCGGCATATTCCCGTTCTTCCGAGCCACGTTCTATCGCTGGGCGGACCGCTGGCGGGCGCTCGCGGGCGACGTCGCGGCGGCGCCGACCGTTCTGGCGGTGGGCGACCTCCACGTGGAGAACTTCGGCACCTGGCGCGACGCGGAGGGACGGCTGGTGTGGGGGGTCAACGACTTTGACGAAGCGTGGCCGCTACCGTACACCAACGACCTCGCGCGGCTCGCCACCAGCGCGCTGGTCGCCCGCGAGTATCACGACTTGAGAATCGACGGCAAGGAGGCCGTGAGCGCGATTCTCGACGGCTACCGGGAAGCCCTCGAGAAAGGGGGACACGCGTTCGTGTTGGCGGAGCATCACACCGCGCTACGCGAGATGGCCATGTATCGCCTGCACGATCCGGAGACCTTCTGGCATAAGCTCGAGTCGCTCCCGACGGTGAAGGCCGCCGTTCCGGAGATCGTGCTGGCCTCGCTCCGGCGGGCCCTGCCGGAGCGTGGTCTCAAGGTCCGGATCGTGCACCGCGTCGCCGGACTGGGGAGCCTGGGGCGCCAGCGGTTCGTCGCGCTCGCCGTCTGGCGCGGCGGGCGGGTCGCGCGGGAGGCGAAGGCACTCGCTCCCTCCGCCTGTACCCTGGCCGCGAACGGGGCGGGAGAGACGGGCGGGATGGTGCGGCGCGCGGTGTGGGTGCTGAGCGGTGCGACCAGGAAGATCCACTATGACGCCATCCTGCGTCGCGGCGTGCGGTGCCCCGATCCGTGCGTCAAGGTGGACGGCGCCTGGCTCGTGCGGCGGCTCGCGCCGGACTGCTCGCGCGTCAAGTTGAACGAGCTGCCGCGCAAGCGCGAGGAAACACGACTGTTGTCCGCCATGGGGTGGGAGACGGCCAACGTGCACCTCGGGAGCCCCGGCTCCCGCGCCATCCGAGCGGACTTGAAGCGGCGCGACAAGCACTGGCTGTACGAGGCGGCTCGCCGCCTGGCGGACGCGATCGACGACGACTGGCGCGACTGGTGCAAGGGCTATCCGTGACGGCGCCGGCCGCCCGCTCGCGCTTCGCCGTCATCTTTTTCACGATCCTTGTCGATCTGATCGGGTTCGGCATCATCATTCCGATCCTGCCCTACTACGCGCAGCGGCTGGGCGCGGGGGGGCTGGGGCTCGGCGCCCTGCTCAGCGTGTTCTCGGCCATGCAGTTCGTGGCCACGGCGTTCCTGGGTCGCACCTCGGATCGCGTGGGCCGCCGCCCGATCCTCCTCACGACGATGCTCGTCAACGCGCTCGGCTACGTGCTGTTCGCCGCGGCGCATTCGTACGCCGTCCTGTTCGTCGCCCGTGTCGTGTCGGGCTTCGCCGGCGGCAACATCTCCGCCGCGCAGGCCTACATGGCCGATATCACCACGCCGGCGGAGCGCTCCCGCGGCATGGGAATCATCGGCGCCGCCTTCGGTCTGGGCTTCATCATCGGACCCGCCGTCGGCGGGCTGTCGGCGCACTACCTCGGGCCGTCGGCTCCCGGGTTGGTGGCGGCGGGGTTGTCGTTGATCAACTTCGTGTCCGCCTACTTCGTCCTGCCCGAGTCGCTCAAGGCGGAGCACCGCACTGAGCGCGAGCTGTGGGATTTCTCCCATATCGGGGATGCGATCCGACACCCGCGCCTGGCACCGCTCATGATCGCGTGGCTGCTCGCGCCGTTTGCGTTCTCCGGCTATACCGTGGCGATTCCGTTCTGGGCGGGCTTGAGCTTCGGCTGGAAAGAGCAGCAGCTCGGCTGGTTCTTCAGCGTGATCGGCGCGACGGCCGCGGTCGTCCAGGGGTACGTGTTCGGCAAGCTCGCGCGTCGGTTCGGGGAGCGGGCCTTGCTCATCGCCGGCGGCTGCGGCATGGCGGTGGCCATCGCGGTGATCCCGGCGCTCCACTCAAGCGCGGCGCTGTATGCCTGGACCGCGATCCTGGCGTTCGCGAACAGCATCTTCGGGCCTGCGGCGACCGGGCTCGTCTCAGTGTTCGCCGACCCGACCGAGCAGGGGACGGTGCTCGGCGCGGCGCAGGCTCTTGCGGCCCTGGGCCGGTTGCTCGGCCCGCTGACGCTCGGAAGGGTGTACGACGCCTCTCACCCCGCGGCGTTCTTCGTGGCGGCGGCGGTGATGGCGTTGGGGGGATTGGTGTGCCTGCGGGTGCCTCAGGTTGCAGACGTCGAGACGGCCAGGGAGACGGCTAGACGTTCAGACGTCTAGCGGCTGTGAGGGGCGAGGTCGCAGGAAGGCCTCCCTCATCGCTGGACCCTAGAATCCGCTCGCCGTCTCGACGTCTAGCCGTCTGCCTAGCCGTCTCACTCCTGGGAGGTTCATATTCTCCTCACCCCCAGCAGGAGCTGCATGCGCCCATGCGCGTGTACAAGACGCCGGAGATCCGCAACGTGGC